>NZ_JALIFS010000009.1:0-167255 GCF_022868965.1 Blautia sp. NSJ-140
CCGATATTTCCGGAATTACTTATATCTGCATTCAGGTAAAAGAAAATTCTCTGGAACATTTTACAGCAGAGGACGCCGTAATCGGCTAATTAAAAGTATTTATTTACAAAAATGCACAGTTCCCGATAAGCTAAGAACTGTGCATTTCTTTTTTCTTCAGTTTTACAATTTCTCTATTTTTCAAACAAGAACTTCTCGATTTCAAATGGCGATAAATAAATCTCTCCACCATCATCAGTTTAATTTTTGTTTAGATTAACGATTTCTTTTTCCTGTATTCTCTGTCCCTCGGATTTCCTCATGATAGAAATAATCTACGATCACCGGATGTCCCTGCGGGACTCTGCCATAAGGCATTTCATTATCCACAAATGGGCAATCATACTTCTTAGCCATTTCCTCAGCTTTTACTTCAAGTGCTTCAAAGTAGCTGCGGTTATGCTTGTTATAGATCTCGTCGTAAAGTGGTACAAGATCAGGATATTTTCCGGCGATATAATCCATAATTGTCTTTTTGAAACCGCCTCGAAGATTGAGATTTTCGAGCCAGAACAGATCGCACTGATCCTTTACCCGCTCAAAGATTGCTTCAAAATCCGTGATACCGGGGAATACCGGAGATACGAAACAGACTGTACGGATACCTGCTTCATATACCTGCTTCATAGCAGCGATACGGCGCTCAATGCTAGAAGCAGAGTCCATATCGTTCTTGAAATTTTCATCTAGTGTGTTGATCGACCATGAAACGGTTACTCGTCCAAGCTTCTTCAGCAGATCAATATCTCGTACCACAAGATCCGACTTTGTGCAGATCAGAATATCTGCGTCACTGCCGATCAGCTGCTCCAGAAGTTTTCTGGTATTCCCGAATTGCTCCTCCTGTGGATTGTAGCCATCTGTCACAGAACCGATGACCACCCGCTGTCCGGCATATTTCTTCGGATTCTTAATTTCCGGCCAATGCTTCACATCAAGGAAAGTGCCCCATTCCTCCTTGTGTCCGGTAAAGCGTTTCATAAAAGAAGCATAGCAATACTTGCAGGCGTGTGTACAGCCTACATATGGATTGACCGAGTAACCGCCTACAGGCAGACTGGACTTGGTCATGATGTTCTTTGTTTCCGCCTCATTAATGAGGATTCCATTTATTACTTCTGCCATGATCTCTGTACCTCCAACACTTTATTGAATTCATCCGGCATTTCCTGAATCATATTTTCATTCCCTATGATAGGGACAAGATCTTCCTTCATAAATACCGGAATGTCAAGCATATGCGCCTGATCTGTCAGAGACCATGCCCACTCCGGCTCCGTATGAACCTTCCTGCTCTGAACTCCAGTCATGGTACCGACAACGATCCAGTTGATCCCGGAAAGATCAACTGAACCTGGATTGTCGAATAGCGGCTCAAAGGTAACATGATAGTGTTTTGCTCTGACATTTTCCCGTAGTGCGTCGATACGCCACAGTTCTGCTTTTCTCGTCACCGTAGCACCAAACCATGCGTTTTCCAAATCTGTATCAAAATCCAGCAGATCTGGTCGCTTTGTAAGGAACAGGAACTGATGCTGTGGATTTTCACGGATTTTTTCAAATACCTCGTCTCTCCATTCTGACTTCCAGCCGGAAAGATCGCTCATGCCGGTAAGAAGAAAGTTCTGCGGACGTTTCTTTTCCATCATCTTGAGCTTACCCGGAAAGAATTCAGGGTCAGCAAAGTCATCAATCATATGCCAGCGTTTCACATTATTGCGGGCATAGCAATATGCACACCCCACTGTACATCCGATGACGATATTCATGTTTTGAATCTGATCTTTGATACAAATACTCATGATTTCTGCCACTCCTCAAGATTCTTTCTGATACGGTCGAGGCATTCCTCAAACTGGGTAATTTCTTCCTCCGAAAAACCTTTGTAGTAAATACTGCCCATTTTATCAGATACAGAATCGTATTTGTCCTTTAAGGCATGTGCTTTTTCAGTCAGAAACAGGAGTGTTTTCCTTTTGTCCGTTTCAGACTGAACACGTCTTATCAGCCCTTGATTTTCCATTCTTTCCAGCATCGTAGTAAGAGAAGTTATCGCTAATCCACATTTAATCGAGAGTGACCTGATTGAGATTCCATCTTCCTGCCACAGTACATAAAGAATACGCCCCTGAGCTCCGTTAAACGCATCAATATTCTTTTCGCTGAGAATCTTCTCAAAGATTCGATCTCCAAGTTGTTTTATTTTGGTAACAAGAAATCCGCCATTCATTTTCATGCAAAAACTCCTATATAGTATTTTATCAAATAATACTATATAGGAGTTTTACTGTCAACAGTTTGTATGTCTAAGTAGAAGTAAATCCCGATTTTACGCTTTCTTAATCGGATGTCTAATTACAGTTTTCCATTTATCTGGAGCAACCTTTTTTGCATCAGACATATAAATCTCGTGGTGCAATCTATTTCTATACAAATTCCGCACTCTTTCCAAATGTGACACAGGAGATAAAATCTGCTTCCTGTTCTCCGTCACGTTTATATCTTCTATTTACCGCAAGTATATATCTTGCTACTGCCATATCATTATCTTTTTAAAGATTCGGTAAATAATAGTCTCCCACTTTTGTGTATTCGATTTTCATAATGATTTCCTTTCGCTTTTCATAAAATTATCATGTTATCTGCGTAGGATGTACAGTTTTTCATTAAAATTTTTTCACATAGAAGACATTAAGTGGATATCAACCAGATACCAACTGGATGTCAGAAATGCCGCAGGCTTCAAAATGGCTCTGCGGCATTTCTGTGTATTTCTATTTGTTTCTGTCTGCTTCTGTAAGTTTCTATATACTTTTGTTGTTTCTATATGTTTCTATGTTTACGGGCGGATCACTTTTCCTGCTTTTGTGAGCTTTTCCGCTATGGTATACATATTTGTTACGGTTCCCACTGCCGGTTCCTTCAGTCCATAGAAGTTCACGCAGGTTCCGCAGGTCAGGATCTCTGTTCCCTGCTCCTGTAAGGTCTTAAGGTCTTCGATACATGGTGAATCCTGTGCAGTAAGTCTGGCTCCGCCATTATAAAACAGCATAACTGACGGCGGTGTCTCCAGCTGTGTCAGCGCATACACAAATCCCTTGATCAGGATCCCACCAAGCTCCGGATCTCCGTCGCCCATCTTATCAGAAGTGATGGCAACGGTATAATCTCCCTCAGGAACAGCCGGTGTGCAGACGATCTCAGGCTCTGCCTGGCTTCTTGCAGCAGGATCAGATTTTACTGTCATATTGATCTCGTAACCACCTTCTGTTTTTCTGGATACGAAGCTGCATCCGGCACTTCCGGCAAGTCTGCTTAAGTTGTTTACTGCCGTTTCGTTGTCTACCAGGATTAAGATCTCGTCTCCCTGCTCTGCCTTGTCAAGGATCTTCTTGGTCATCACCACCGGGATCGGACACTGCTTTCCCATCGCATCTACTGTGTGCTTCATACGTATTTCTCCTGTTTTCTGTGATTTTTTTATAATTGTTTTTTATCATTATTAATTTATATCATTATTGCATTTTCGCTGTTTTCTTTGATCTTTTATTTCTGCTCCAGTTCATGAGCCTGTTTGAAGATCTCACAGGCGCCTGTATTTACACATCTCTCATGCGCGCAGTCCATAAAGGTCAGCTTCCTGCTGCCGTTCTCCTGCCGTGTATACTCACAGCAGACGGTTTCGCCCCCGTTCATGGTACGGCAGAAACCGGATATAAATTCCTCTTCAATCTCCATTTTATCCCTCCGACGGATTCTCAGCAATCTGGGCCGATGCGATCTCCTCCAGCATTCCTGTTTCATTGTAGGCTTCAAACTGCTCCTCTATCTTTCCGAGGATATCTGCATACTGACGGAAGGCCTCCGCCAGCTCATCCCTGTGTTCCGGAAGCTTCTTGTAGCAGACACGGTGCTCCATGCTTGCCCAGAGATCCATGGTCATCGTCCTCAGCTGGATCTCCACCGGAAAATACTCCATGGTATCCAGATAGTATACCGGAACTGCGATGATCACATGAAAGCTGCGGTATCCGTTGGGCTTTGGATTCTGTATGTAATCCTTCTCTCTGATAAAGATCAGCTCACTCTGCCGTTTCAGCGCATTTACAAGATTATATATATCATCAATAAAGTAGCAGATCACACGGATCCCGGCGATATCCCGGAGATGATCCTTGGCGTTCTGCACACTGTCCGAATGCCCCAGCTTCTCCAGCTTCTTTTCGATGCTCCTCTTGGATTTGATCCGTTCCTGGATATTGTGGATCGGAGATACGGAAGACTTCTGATACAGACTTCCGTTGAGCACTTCAAGCTTGGCGCGCATGATCTGGCATGCATTCTGGTATGGCCGGATGCAATCGTAATACTGTTCGTTTGTCATGAAACCCCCTCTTTCTCATTTGCTCAACTATATTATATATTACCTGACAAATGTGAGCGATCTGTATTAATTTCCTAAGATTTCCCTGACAATTTTATTAAAATTCTATAAAGTCTCCGGCATCAGTCTGAAAGCTTATGGATAAAAAGACCACTGCGGAGCTTCGGCTCAAACCAGGTGCTCTTTGGCGGCATAAGCTTACCCTCGTCTGCGATCGTCATCAGCTCCTCCATAGATGTAGGATACATGGCAAAGGCAGCTCCTCCTGTCTCATCTGCAGCTGCTGCCAGATCCTTAAGCCGGTGATTTCCTCCCATAAAGCGGATCCTCTCATCGGTACGCGGATCACTGATCCCCAGAACCGGACCCAGGACCTTATCCTGAAGAATAGACACATCCAGCTGACCTACGCTGTCTTTTGCCGCATAGATATCCGGATATGCCTTCAGATGGAACCATTCTCCGTCTACATACAGCCCAAAACAGTGTTTCTCCACCGGTTTACATGGAAAGCCCGGCATTGCCATCAGCTCAAAATTAAACTTCATACTTCCGATAAAGGCTTTGGGTTCCATGCCTTTGATGTCCTTTACGATCCTGTGATACGGAAGAATAGTCAGCTGGTCATACGGAAATACCACTGACAGGAAAAAGTTAAATTCTTCTTTTCCGGTGTAATCCGGATGCTCCGCTCTTTTCTTCTGTCCCACCTTTACTGCGGAGGCTGCTCTGTGGTGGCCATCCGCAATATAGATAGATGAGATCCCGCCAAAAAGGCTGTCTATGGTCCGAATCGTTTCTTCCTCATCTACGATCCATACACGATGTGTGATCTCGTCATCGGAAGTAAAATCATACACCGGAACATGTGTATCTTTCCATTCTTCCATAAGAGTAAGAAGCTCTGCCGGATATCTGCACGCCAGAAAAATAGGGCCTGTGTTGGCATCACAGACATCCACATGACGGATGCGGTCCTGCTCTTTATCCTCTCTTGTAAGCTCATGCTTTTTGATCACACCATTCATATAATCATCAATGGAGCTGACACCTACGATTCCTGTCTGGGATTTTCCCTTACGAATCAGTTCATACAGATAATAGTTCGGTTTCTCATCCTGGATCAGGATCCCTTCTTTCTGGAAACGATCCAGATTTTCCCTTGCCTTCTGATAAACCATCGGATCATAAAGATCGGTTTCCGGATCCAGATCCATCTCTGCACGGTCTATATGTAAAAAAGATTCCGGATTTTTTTCCCCGATCTCTCTCGCTTCCTCTCTGCTGACTACGTCATAGGGAAGTGCAGCCACCCTTTCTGCTTTTTCCGAAGCAGGTCTTACTGCCCGAAATGCCTGAAATAAAGCCATTGTGTTTTCCTCTCATTCCTGTCCGGCCATACGCCGGCCTTTCTTAATATTTCTGCTTATAGCAATCCTCAAAATAATGCATCTTAATACAGCTCAGCAGAGTGTGAAATCCTGCGTCAGATATCTTTGCCGTGTTAGTTTGCAGAAAAATCATCCCGTCCATTCTAACACATATCAAAATTTCCCGCAAACCTTTATCCGGCCCGTTTGAGGTCACTGTTCATATGGAATCTTTCCCATGGAAGACCTGTATCTCACAGGCGCCGGCTCCATCCTGTTTTATGACTTAGATTTGTTCAGCTCCGGCAGTACTGTCGCCAGCATGGTAAAAAAGCATGCACAGCCGCCTACAAGGTTGGAAACCGGTTCCGCCCAGAACACGCCGTCTGTTCCCAGGCCATTCACATGAGGCAGCAGGA
Source organism: Blautia sp. NSJ-140 (assembly GCF_022868965.1). Lineage (NCBI taxonomy): Bacteria > Bacillati > Bacillota > Clostridia > Lachnospirales > Lachnospiraceae > Blautia > Blautia sp. NSJ-140. The sequence continues at coordinate 6,213 of NZ_JALIFS010000009.1, forward strand.
GCGTCAGCGGTACTACGATCACTACCTTTCGGAACAGAGAAAAAAAGGTGGCCTTTTTTGCCTTTCCCAGTGCCACGAACACGCTTTGCCCGGTAAACTGCAATGCCATAAAGCAGAAGCCGAAAAAGTAAATATGAAGGGCGGGAACTCCCTTTTCCAGAAGCCCGGAATCGCTGTTAAAGATCCGGATAAAAAATTCCGGAAGCAGCTTCAGGATCCCCCAGCCAGCCAGGGTATAGATCACACAGACAGCTGTAATAAATTTAATTGCTTTTTTGACTCTGTCGTAAGCTTTTTCTCCGTAATTAAAGCTCATAACCGGAGAAGCCCCTGTGGTAAGCCCATGGACCGGCATAGTGAAAATATCACGGACAGAATTTAAAACTGTCATGATTCCAACATAGATATCACCGCCCCAGGTCTGGAGTGTGGCATTACATACCACCTGCACAAGACTGTTTGTAAATGCCATAAAAAATCCGGACATACCAAGGCTTACGATACTGCCCACTCTTTTCCAGGAAATCTTCATGGCACTTTTTTTCAGGTTCAGGATCGCCTTTTTTCCTGTGAGAAAGCGCAAGACCCAGATGGCAGAGCTGAGCTGGGATATAATGGTCGCCAAAGCTGCTCCACGGACTCCCATGTGCATTCCAAAGATAAACAGGGGATCCAGAAGGATGTTCAGTACTGCACCAATCAATATCGTAAGCATTCCGGTGTTTCCAAAGCCCTGGCTGTTTATAAACGGGTTCATTCCCAGCGTGATCATCACAAACAGGGTTCCCAGAAAATAGATCCTTATGTAATCTGCCGCATAGGAAAAGGTTACATCACTGGCACCAAACGCATAGAGGATCGGCCTGTAAAAGATAAGGCCGATGGCTGTCAGGATCACTCCTGTGCCGATCAGCATCACAAAGGTGTTTCCCATGAGCATTTCTGCTTCTTCCTGGTTTCCTCTTCCTCGTTCCATGGAGCAAAGCGGTGCTCCTCCATTTCCAAAAAGATAGGTAAATGCAGTGATCAGACTGATAATGGGAAAACATAGTCCCACTCCTGTCAGTGCGGTGGCTCCGATATCGGGGATCCTTCCGATATAGATCCGGTCTACAATGTTGTAAAGGAGGTTCAGGACCTGTGCAATGATCATCGGCACAGCTACCTCCATAATGTTACGATAGACATTTCCTGTTGAAAAGTCTGTCTGATGTGTCTGCATTTCTTTACACCTTCCTGCTTTTTTACTATTGTAAATAATACTATATCTGATATGCAAAGTAAATTCAAGAAGCGTGTTGCTGAGAACAGAGTGACCAGTAACGTGAACAGTAACTATCTGATTATCCGTGTATTTATTCCTTGCTATTTTTGTCTAAAAAAGTTATAATAAAACCATAAAAACGGTAATGATTCCACGTAAAACCGGTCAAAAAACCACATTACCGGGAATCTGTTCCGCATGGAGGTATTTTTATGGATAATAATTATAAGGGCATGGCTGTAGGTGTTTTTGAGCTGGATAACCTGGTTGCCTGTTTTGTTGCTCTTGATGCTGCTTCCAAAGCAGCCAATGTCAGGATCCAAAGTGTTGAGCGTAACCGTCTGAAGAGTGGCGCCTGTGTCAAGATGCGTGGTTCTGTTTCTGACGTTAATGCAGCTATGGAGGTTGCGCTGGAGGCAGCCAAACCTCTTGGTAAGGTTGTTTCTCATACTGTGATCGCTTCTCCTTCTGAGGATACTGAGATTGCACTGAAGATGACGATCAATAAATAAGGGGGGCGACGGATTTATGAATTATGGTGCTTTTGGTTTAGTTGAGGTTGTTGGCAGCAGTAATGCGATCCTGGTGATCGACCAGATGCTGAAGACTTCTGATGTTTCTTTTCTTACCTGGCAGACGAAGTGTGGTGGTCATGCCACTGTTTTTCTGACTGGTGATGTTTCTGCTGTTACGGCTGCGGTTGACAGTGTAAAGGGGAACCCGCCTTGTGAGATCGTAGCTTCGGCAGTGATCTCCAATCCTTCCGGTGAGACGGTTCGTCTGGCTGAGGAAGAAGCGGCTAAGAATCATTTTATGTAGGATATATCTATTTGTATATTTAATATTTAACGAACGTACGCAGGGAACCGCCCTGGCGTGGCGGGAAGGGCTTCGTCGTCCGCTGGCTTCTAAGGTGCTGCGGCTTCTGCTAAAACCATTCCAAAAAGTTCTGAACTCGCGTCCAGACGCTCAGACAGCAGAACTTTTTGGAATAACGCAGAAACCACACCACCTAAGAATCAGCAGGACTCCTGCAGAGCATCCCGCCACGCCAGGGCGGTTCCCTGCTGGCTTTTATACGAGTGAAAATTGTCTCAGACACGGTGATTTCACTCCAGTTCACCCTCTATGCCACACGTCAACAGCTCTTTTCGCTATATTCTTCAACCTTACGCCTCCACTCTAGCCTTCCACTCCTTCGCACGTCAGCCGGCGAGGTACCGTCTGGTTTGTGCTGGCTCTGCAGGAGGGGTGCGCTTCTTAGGCGGCGGGAATCTGCGTTGTTTGGAAAAAGCCAGCTGTTTGAGCGGCACAGCCGCGAGTTCTGGCTTTTTTCAAACGGTTTTAGCAGATTTCCGGCGTCTTAGAAGCCAGCCCCCGACGAAGCCCCAGCACAAACCAGACGGTACCTCACCGGCGTCCGTCCGAAAAATCCACATCCACCATCTCCCTTCCATCTTCCACCTTCATCACAGCCACATCCTCCCGATGTGCCACAACCACTCTCTTCCCTCCGACATCACCGGAAAGCTTCATCAGTTCCTCATAATACTTCTTCGAAAAAACACAGGGATTCCCGGTCTTCCCATCATGCTCCACACAGGCGATTCCCTTCCCATCTCTCAAAAACACATCCACCAGTCCAAAAACCGTCTCCCAGCGTAACCACGGCTGATCTGCCACCGTAAACAGACACGCATCCATCTCCCGGTTGACCCGCAGCCCGATCTTCAGTGAGGAAGATATCCCCTCATCCGGATGCAGATTGTAAAGAAACCGTTCGCCAAGCTTCTCTGCTTCCTGTGCAATCTCCTCATACTGTGTGACAACTGTGATCTCACATTTATGTCCCTGTGCCTCCAGTGCCTCCTTCACTTTTTTCAGTTCCAGAAGAATATGTCTGTACATCGGCATTCCGTCTATACTATACAGCAGCTTATTGCTTCCAAACCGCCGGCTGTTTCCTGCTGCCAGCATGATCAGTCCCAGTTTCATATCACCGCTCCTCTTCTTTTCGATTCCAGCTGTTTACACTTCTCTGCAGGCTGCCGCAGATCACCATGATCCCAGCCTCCTGACCTTGCGCCATAAGCTTCTCCGCCATACTGGGATCCTCCAGAGTATCTGCCTTGTTCAGATACGCGAGAAATCTTCGCCCGTCCACGCCTTTTTGCAATCCGGCTTCAGACCGGATGATCTTCCACACATCCATCCATGTCACAGGCTCATCTGTACGCTTTCCCAGAAATCCCGCCACATCATCCGGACGGTGTGACGTATCACAGATCTTTTTGCCGATGCAGTCAAGACCGATCACTCCTACTACAATATCTGCAAAAGAAGGGATCACCGGCTCATGAACAGCCGGTACTTTAAGCGGCCGGCGCCTGGATCCGTCAGCTTCCACAAGAAGAAGATCACAAAAGCCGGGCAGCTTTTCCAGGATCTCCTTTTCAGGGCCGGAAATCTTGGGCTGTCCGGCCTTATGATGTGCCGCGATAACGTATCCGTATTGTTCTATAAGCCGGCATGATCCCGAAACATCCTCTGCTTCTGCAAAGGGATGTTCCGGTTCCCATGCCATATGTGTGGTTGTGGTCACGATCACCCGTTTTCCCTGTCCGGAAAATTTTTCTGCCAGTCCAAGGATCAGACTGGTCTTTCCGCCTCCTCCTGTGAATGCCACAGTAAGCGCTTTTTCATTTTTCTTCATGACACACTCCATTTATTCTCGTACTTCTTCCGAGGAAAAAAGCTCTGTATCGGTCACAGTTCCTCATTCTTTACGGCTTTCTCTTTTCCCGGAAGCACTCCGCAGGAAAGCAGCACCTCCAGTACTCCCCCTGCGATACACCTTGCCTTGTCTGAGATCGTAAAACAGTTTTTCTTCTGTTCTGCCCTTGGGTCAATGTCCGCGATCTTCATTCCCGCAAAAACAGGATAACCGTCCCGGATCAGCCCACGGATCACGCCGGAAATAGCAGCCTTCACCGGCGTATCACCTACCATGGCGATCACCTGGTCTTTTTCAACAAGATCTGCGATCTGACAGATGTTTTTCATGTTACCGGCTGCCGGTGAATGGATCACACGTTCCTTCCCTATCCCCGCGATCAGTCCCGGCACTCCGGTATTCGGCAGAGCACTGCCTTTTTTTATGATCCTTCCCAGGTTATGTCCACGCATGGTCTCGATCACATAATCCACATCCTCCCCTGCGGTAAAGCCCGGGCCAAGTCCCACAGTCAGTGGAGCCATGTCCCTGCTGGTCCCAAGATTCTTTTTTGCAAGGATGGCATCGATCACTGCCTCCGGCTCCAGTTCGCGGATATATTTTCCATCGGTATCTGTCAGAAGGGGGATCTCTCCCTGTGCCCAGCATTTCCTGCACTGGGTCCGGATATCGTCCTCCGTGACCCTCCTGCATACAACGCCTTCTACCTCTGCAGTTCCGTCATAAACGGCTTCACAGAAAGCCACATGACGGCGGATGGCACTTGGACGGTCACATTCCAGGATCAGGATCTGATAACCACTCTGATGAAGCTTGTGGATCACTCCGGTGGCCAGATCTCCGCCACCGCGCACAAGAATCATTTTATCAGTAAATACCGCTGTTTTCATCTTCATACACCTGCTGTCCGTTTCCCGGCATTCCTGCCGCAAGAGTATCATAAAGTTCCGCATAGGTTGCATCCTTATACGGGGATACATAAAAGAGTCCCACGATCCCTGCCGTGATCGCCGAAAGGACAGACCAGGGAATAAAGGAAATATCCAGGATAAAGGTATCCATCTTCTGTCCGTCCATCATCTCACGGCTTTTTGCAAATACTTCCTTTGTGCTCATATCCGGATATTCCGCAAGAAGATAAGGTATCATCTTATATTCGTAGGATTTTACCACTCCGGGAATAATAAAAAGCAGCGTCCACAATACAAGATACAGGTCCCGTAAAAACATGGTTTTTACGATATTACCGTAATTCCCTGAACGAAATACACTGAGGAGCTTTCCGGGCCCGGGTACAGAATAAAGATTCTCAATGTAAAAATCTCTTCCGCCTACCTCCAGAACATTTCCCACAAAAAAATGGAAAAGGATTCCGATCAGAGCCACAGCTACCACGGCACTGGCACTCAGAAGCGCAAAAAGCACTGCCAGTGGGGAGCGAAATACATGGCTGACATAAGAAGTAACGCCATTGATATCCGTACCCAAACGATACGTTGTAACACCGTAATCCGGACTTGCCACATTTCCGGCACTGCCTGTGGCCGCACCGCTTCCGCCGGTTGCCATCACAATAGCCAGCACCAGACTTACCAGCACTGCTGACCAGTAATTTTTTTTGAATGCCTGTTTTCCACGCCATTTCAAGTCACTACGTTTCCAGCTGATCTTCTGTTCATTCATAACTTAACCCTCCATATATGCTTCACGGACACAGAGTTCTCTCCGTCCCTTCTGCCACAGCGCAGGCTCCAGCTCTGCCAGATAACCACCGCCGTTTTTTACATGCCATTCATAAAAAGCCCTGGGTCTGTCCGCATATTCTTCCATAATGTTCATGATCGTACCGCCATGTATCACAAGAGCCGCTGTCTTTATGTTGTTACGGATACACTGTGTGACGGCCTTCTGAAATCCTGTAAGGCTTCGGTGCTTAAAAGCTTCTCGACTTTCTCCTCCCGGAAAAGGAAGCGTTCCATTGCTGTCGATCCACCTCTGATAATCCTGATTTCCGGAAAGCTCTTTATAATTTTTATTCTCAAACTCTCCAAAATCACACTCGGAAAGCTCTTCGATAATATGAAAGCTTTTTCCCGGAAAAAGAATCCCCGCAGTTTCCACACAACGGCAGAGCGGACTTACGTAAAGGGCCTCCGGCATGGGATAGGTCAGCTTTTCCAGAAATTCCTTTCCTTCCGTGCTCAGTGGTTCATCCGTTGTTCCGATATAACGCTGAAGCTTATTTCCGGGTGTCTGTCCATGTCTTATCAGATATAATCTAATCATCCTTCAGCACCGTCCCGATCCCGCATACCACTCTTGTGACCCTTCTACTTTTTGCAGCCAGTGCAGTGCACACCCGGCCAACAGCTTCACGGTACTGCCGCTCAAAAGCATCCGCCGGAACGATCCCGTAGCCTACCTCCTCACTGACAAGGATCACATCCGTATCCTGCTGTGCCAGCTTTTCTGCCAGGCCGGTGAGATCTTCTCCTGCTTTCAGAGCTTTTCTTATGTATTCCTGAAATCCCAGAACGCCCTCTGCCTTCAGAAGTTCCTCTTCTGTGATCTCTCCTCCGAATTTCCAGTCCACATCCGGGAACTGCGCTTTTGCATAGGCAGCTTTTCCCTGATATGCACCTCCGATTATCATTTCCATATCTTTTTTACCTCATCCAAATCTTTATTACAAGTGAAATGCGCCACAAAAAGCAAGCACCAGTGCCATCACGACCTCGCAGATGCAGAGGAAAAATCCGGAAAGATCGCCTGTGGTCCCTCCAAAATATTTCAAAGCCATATGGTGATACCACCAGAATACCAGAAGCGCGCTGACAGCTGCCAGAACACCCAGGATCGGATCCACCCATATCATCAGCGCTGCAAGGATCACAAACATCGTGATAAGAACATTTCGCACTGCGATCTCCGACGCATTTCTGGAAAATTCTGCCACAGTCCCGTCTGTCCTTGCCTTGGGAAATGTGATCACACCGATCCCGGAAAGACATCTGGACATCATAAAGCCCAGGCTCATGATACAGATCCCATTATAATTTCCAAGGAGCTGATCCCATGCTCCCAGCCAGAGGATAAAATATACGCAGGCTGTGATAATGGCAAATGCACCTGCATGGGAATCCTTCAGAATCTCCAGCCTCCTTGTGCGTTCCTGCCAGGAGCTTAATGCATCCGATGTGTCCAGAAGCCCGTCTACATGAATGCCGCCGGTAATAAATACCGGGATCACAGTAAGGATCACAGCGAGAAAAAATGGTTCCAGAGCTGCATGCATTCCGAGGATTCCTCCTGCAAGCCATGTCAGAATACCGATGACAGTCCCCACAAAAGGAAAAAAGCACATCATATATTTTATGTTTTCCTTCTTCCAGTCCACCATGGGCATGGGGATCTTTGAAAACATGGCAAAGGCTGCCTTAAAACTGTTCCACAAGCTTTTCATGCTTCCTTTCCTCCTTTATGCCATACAGGGATCCCGTACACGACTTCCACAACCTCTTCCGCCATCTTTGCCAGTTTCTGGTTGATCTGTCCCAGCTCTTTTTTGTACTGTTCTGATTCTTTCTCGTAGAGGATCCCGTCTGAAAAGATCTCGTTGGTGACGATCACCACATGCTTTGCCTGGGAAAGAAGATTTTTCACTCCTTCTGTGATCTTTTCTGCCACCTCCGGGTGGAAGCCGTCTTCCCGGAACATCTCATTTGCAACCAGATTGGACATGCACTCCAGAAGAACCACACAGTCCTTCGGGATGAGCAGCTCATCAAGTTCTGTATATCTTTCTATTGTCTCGAAGCCTTTTCCTGCACGCATGTGCCGGTGTCTGCGGATACGCCTGTGGCTTTCTTCGTCAAAAGCCTGCATGGTAGCAATATAGATCCTTCTGGCTTCGCCAAGGGAAAGTATGGTTTCTTCCGCAAAAGCAGATTTTCCGCTTCCGCTGCCTCCTGTTACAACAACCAGCATATTATTTCAGCTCCTCGTACTGTTCTACATTGATATCACCAAAGGTACTCATGGAATTATATACTGCACAGGACAGATCCATCATAGGAAACAGTGCCACAGCTCCGGTTCCCTCGCCCAGGCACATGCCTGCGTGGATGATCGCTTCCTTGCCAAGCTCCTTCAGGATCAGATGTGCTGCAGGCTCTTTGGATACATGAGACGCAATGATATGATCACTTACCTGCGGGCAGATCTTTATTGCGATCAGTGCAGATACGCAGGAAATAAATCCGTCCATGACAACCGGCATTCCAAGTGCTGCTCCTCCAATGAATACTCCTGCCATTCCTGCAATATCCAGTCCGCCTACCTTTGCCAGGACATCAATGGCATCTGAACGATCCGGATTATTCAGCGCAATCGCCTTTTTGATCGCATTGATCTTCCGGACAAGCCCTTCACTGGTTAATCCGGCACCACGTCCGGTCATATCTTCCACCGGTTTTCCGAGAAGCACAGCTGCTACTGCACTGCTGGTGGTGGTATTTCCAATGCCCATTTCACCGGTTGCAAGGACCTGATATCCTTTATCCTTCAGCTCCTCTGCCATGGCAATTCCGGCTTCGATGCCACGAATCGCCTGATCTCTTGTCATTGCCGGCTCCCTGGTCATATTTCTGGTCCCATAGGCAACCTTAAGATCTGTACGGACCTTTGTATCTGTGACCATTCCCACATCTACAGGAAAAAGCTCTGCTCCACACTGACGGCACATCACACAGCAGGTAGTAGTCCCTTCCAGAAAATTCTCAGCCACGACAGCCGTCACTTCCTGTCCGGTCTGGGTCACGCCCTCTTCTACAACTCCGTTATCCGCGCACATGACAACCACCGCTTTTTTCTCCACACGTATCTCCGGCGTACCTGTGATGCCGGCGATCTGTGTCAGCATATTCTCCAGTTCTCCCAGAGAATGCAGTGGCTTTGCAATACTGTCCCATCTCTTTCTCGCCCCCTCCATAGCCTTTTCATCCAGAGGGCGGACTTTCTTCACTGCCTCATCCAAAGTCATCATTTGCTACCTCCAATCCTTTTACCTGTGGTAAAAATAATAAATTTACTAAAAATATAATTCAACGCCAGCACGATAAATTGTGTGCAGAATTTTGCAAACATATCCTGCAATCCCAGGATCTCCGCCAGAAGCCATACACCGCCTACCTCAATGACCATGGTCACCAGACGGGCACTTATAAATTTCAGAAAGGGCTGTATATGATCCCTCCATGTTTCACAGCGGTCATGAAATACAAATCTGGAATTCACAACATAGGCAAACAGGATCGCCAGGATGATCGATATGATGTTGGCACTCATCAGCGGGATTTTCACTGCCCTCATGATATAAAAGCTTAACAGATTTACAAGAGTCGTACAACCACCCCAGAAAATATAACGGATCACATCATTTTCATAGAATTTAAGGATCCACTTTTTCATTGGTATCTCCTCCTCGTATGATCTTTGACACGATATATCTTGGACGGCGTTTTACTTCCTCATAGATCCTGGCGATATAATATCCGATGATCCCGAGGCTCATCATCACGGCACTTCCGATAAAGAGCATCACGATCAGAAGTGTGGTATAGCCTTCCACCGCATGCCCGGAAAAATACCGGATCAGAGAATAGACCAGAAGGAGCAGGGAACACCCAAAGCAGCCCACAGCACCGGCTGTTACAAACTGCAGCGGAAGTGTTGTAAATGCCACGATATTCCGAAACGCATAGCTGATCAGCGTTCCTGCAGACCATTTGGATTCTCCTGCCTCACGCTCCTGCACCTCAAAAGGTACGGAGATGCTTTTGAAGCCTATCCAGGACGATGCCGCCCGGAAAAACATGCTCCGTTCAGGCATGGCGAGAACACTCTCCACCGCTTTCCTGTCCAGCAGCTTGAAATCGGAAGCATTTTCCATATCAAAGCCGGTGGCACGGGACATGATCCGATAGAAAAATCCGGCACTTTTTCTGTGAAAAAGAGTTTCTTTTCCACGTTTTTTCTTGATACCCTCCACAACCTCGTAGCCCTGCTTCCAGAGCCGGTACATTTCCAGGAGGATCTCCGGCGGATGCTGCAGGTCACAGTCCATCACAGCCACCGCATCTCCGCATGCCTGTGCAAGGCCGGCCATAATTGCTGCTTCTTTCCCGAAATTTCTGGAAAAATGCACACCTGTCACATTTTTATCTTCTCCGGATACTTTTTCTATCGCTGCCCAGGTTCCGTCAGAGGAACCGTCATCTACCAGGACCAGTTCATAAAGGATCCCGGCCTGCCCCAGGAGCTCTCTGAGAGTCCGGCAGGTTTTCTCCAGCATCGGTTCCTCGTTACAGGCAGGCAAAACTACCGATAAGCGGCTCATTTCTCCTGTTTTCCCCTTTCTTTTTGTTTTCCCCGGTGCCGGTAAGATATTACGATCCCGGCAAACAGGATAAGGCCGATCACCGTCAGTATCATTCCGGGCACAATATACGGTGTACAGTATCTGAGCGTGACCGTATGCCTGCCTTTTTTTAATTCCAGTCCCATATACATACTGTTTGCCTTCACAAGTTCTGTTTTTTCTCCATCTACATAGGCGGTAAAGCCTGCGCTGTAGGGAATGGAAAATACCAGGATCTTATCGGAAGTGGTTGTGATATCTCCATGAATGCAATTTGTCTCCATTTTGATATTCTGAAGAGCTTCTTTTCCAAGCTCCTCTGTCTGTTCTTCGACAGAAGACATAGGCTGACATACCACATACAGATCATCAAAGGTATATTCTCCCGGCATGGAGAATGTCAGTGTCATAGTTCCTGCAGAATAGTTTTTATATCCCATATTCAGAAGAAAATTATGTCTTCCGCTGTAGCCGTTGTATTTATCTGTAAAGATCCGGATAGTCTTGTCCACGGATCCCAGCGAAACATCCACTGCTGATTCCTTGCTTTCTTTCCAGTAGCGCCAGTTATTATCTTCATAACGTACTGTATTCTTCTCATATTCTGTCATGGAATCCCATTTTTTATCACTGACCACTGTACGTGGAGAATAGGCATTAAAATCCAGATTTTTTGCCACAAGATAAACCTCTGCCTCCGGTTCTCCCTGATATCCGATCTGTACGGTTGCTCCTTCTTTGGTCACAATGATCTTTCCGTCTTTAATCTTACAGCCTTTTCCTGCTTCCAGTGTAAAATCTGCTTTCTTATCATCAAAGGTCAGATCTGCCTCAGAAAGACTGCTGTCCTCAAGAACTGCCCCCTGCAGGAGTGCCTGCTGCTTTTCGGTCACGGAAAGCTTTTCATACTTTTCTCTGGGAATCCAGGAATCATAGGTATAACCAAGGGGAAGGGAATCCTCGTCTTCGTAGATCCTGTATTTTTTTGTGACTGCTGCTTCACTGTCATAGCCGTATGGCAGATACCCATATCCGCTTTTTTTGATGGCAAAATATTTCACGGAGGCAAGACGATCCAGGATACTCCGTCCGTCCAGGCTGCTGTAATGATAATCCCAGGGGGTATTCAGATACATCTCATCAAAGAAACGGCTGATATTTCCATTGGCCACACTGAAATAATAGGAGGTACTATTGGTTCCCATATACATGGCAGTGTTTACGTAAGAGCCCGTTTTGTACTGGTCATATCTGGCAACCGCTGAATCATCCATTGACCGGATTGCTTTGTCCGGTCCGGCCTGAAGCTTTTCCAGCGCCTGATTCTTTTCCTCAAATTCTGACAGGTAATCTTTTTCGTAAGAATACTGATATGAAACATTCAGAAAGATGCTGGTCACAAGCACTGCGACGATCATTCCACAGAGATATTTTCCCTGTGTAAATACGTTTCCGTAGGAAACCACTGTAAACACAGCCAGGACCAGCATCATCAGTGCCATAATATTGCGTTCCGTGCGGGCAGATTCCGAAAACAGTGCCAACCCGCCATATATCAGCAGCATCACAAATATCCGTCGTTTTTCCCTGATACCCAGAGTAAACAGTTCAGGATATGCCTGTACCAGGATATATGCGATCAGCATTCCATATGCCCAGATCCATCGATTGGACACGTATGAAAATCCGTTCAGTACATGACCTGCAAAGGGGATCAGCAAAAACAGGTTCAGAAGCACAAAGCCCAGCTTCAGTCCCGTATATTTTTTCTTTTTGGAAAAGATCACAAACACGCCTGCCATTGCGACTGCGGAATATCCAGCAACGCCCCACTGGATCATATTTTCGCCGATCAGGCAGCCGAGATATTTTTCGTAGTAAATGCGGTCATATAACAGCGGCACATAATTCTGCGCCTGAAAGCGCTCTGTTCCAAACAGAGTCATGACCACAGGTAAAAAGATCAGTGCAGCGATCATAAGTGCAACCAGATAAAAGCCTGCAAATTTCAGGAACCACTGAAATACATCTTTTACTGAACGCCTGCGGAATATTCCAAAATACCGGAAAGCTGCATACAGCACCATAAAGATACTGATCATATAAAAGAAATAAAAATTAGACATTGCCGCTACAGCCGTCGCACAGATAAAAAGGTGTGGCTTTTCTTTTTTGTAAATCTTTTCAATTCCCATAAGGACCAGCGGCAGATAGATCATGGGATTGGAAAAATATGGATGCTTCATGGACGCATAAATGGTCCACCCTGCAAAAATATAAACAAGGCTTCCAAGGAATGTGGCCTGTTTGGGATTTTTGCGGTAAAAACAGTAAATACTGAATGTGATGCCCGACAGATAAATACGGAGAAAGATCAGGAGCTCATATAAAATCTCTGTATCCTTTTCCGGTACAAAAACGGACAGTAAGGTCAGCGGATCGCCGATCACATAATAATGAAGTGTCGTAAGGATATCGGAACCGTATCCGATATGCATATCCCACATAGGAAGAGAAAGATTATGCTCCGTCACCAGCGTCTGCAGAACATTCCGCAGATATTTTCCATAATAGGCAAGTGCATTGATGTGCTGCGGAACACCGTCATGACTCCAGATCAGGGATTTTCCATTGAAATAAAAACAACTGTAAATAAACAGCGAGATCGCTGCAAAAACAATCGTATACAGAATATAAAAATCTGCTTTTTTTTCTTTCCGGGATTTCTCCTTCGAAAAAACTCTTTTCATGTATGTCTCTCCTGTATATGAAAAAGGCCTGCGGTGCGCTAAACACCGCAGGCCTGTCACCTAATGCTTAATCAGCAAGCACACTGTATAAACAGCAACTATTGATCAATAATTAGTCTTCTTTCTTATCTGCTCCGTAAAGAGTGATAAGTTTCTGCAGATACTCATATCTAGCCTGAGCCTCAGACTCGTTCTTAGCAAACAGTCTTGCAGCTTTCTCAGGATTCTGACGCTGCAGAGAATTGTAACGAACCTCACCGTTCAGGAAGTCCATATAGTTCTCCATATCCGGTGTCTTGGAATCAAGGCTGAACTTGTTCTCAGCAGCCGGGTTGAATCTGAAGTTGTGCCAGTATCCGCACTTAACTGCCAGCTCTTCCTCTGTCTGAGCTTTGCTCATACCTTTCTTGATACCATGGTTGATACATGGAGCATAAGCAATGATCAGGGATGGTCCCGGATATGCTTCTGCCTCTGCGATTGCTTTTACAGTCTGGTTGAAGTCAGCACCCATGGAGATCTGTGCTACATATACATAGCCATAGCTCATTGCGATAGATGCCATATCTTTCTTCTTAGTCTCTTTTCCGCCTGCTGCGAACTGAGCGATCGCACCTGTCGGTGTAGATTTGGAAGACTGTCCGCCTGTGTTGGAGTAAACCTCTGTATCGAATACCATAACGTTGATGTCACGTCCGCTTGCGAGAACATGGTCAACACCACCGAATCCGATATCGTAAGCCCATCCGTCACCACCGAAGATCCACTGGGATTTCTTGGAGAGGAAGTCTTTCTGTGCAAGGATCTCGTTAGCCTTGTCACATCCGCAAGCCTCAAGAGCTGCAACGAGTTTCTCTGTAGCTGCACCGTTTGTTGCGCCTACAGCGTAAGTATCCAGCCATTCCTGACCAGCTGCCTTAACATCCTCGTTTGTTCCGTTAGCTACAAGGTCTTCGATCTTCTCTTTCAGACCGCCACGGATCGCACGCTGTGCAAGAAGCATACCATAACCGAACTCTGCGTTATCCTCGAACAGAGAGTTTGACCATGCAGGTCCCTGTCCCTTAGCGTTTGTTGTGTATGGTGTAGATGGTGAAGAGTTACCCCAGATAGAGGAACATCCTGTAGCATTTGCAATGTACATTCTGTCACCAAAGAGCTGTGTGATCAGCTTAGCGTATGGTGTCTCACCACAACCTGCACAAGCGCCGGAGAACTCAAGGAGCGGCTGTTTGAACTGGCTGCCTTTTACAGTTGTCTCTTTATATTTAGCGATAACGTCTTCCTTCTGTGGAAGTGTTACACCGTAATCGAAGAATTTCTGCTCTTCTGTGTTAGCTTCAAGCGGAGCCATCTCAAGAGCTTTGTTGCCTTTCTTTCCTGGGCAGACATTTGCACAGGAACCACATCCTGTACAGTCAAGAGCAGATACAGTCATTGTGAATGTATAGTCTTTCATTCCTGTAAGCGGAAGTGTCTTGATACCCTCTGGAGCGTTAGCTGTCTCATCTGCTGTCATAGCAACCGGACGGATTGCAGCATGCGGGCAGACATATGCACAGCGGTTACACTGGATACAGTTGTCCGGAACCCATACAGGAACGTTAACTGCGATACCACGTTTCTCATATGCAGCTGTTCCGGATGGTGTTGTACCATCTACATAATCCTTGAATGCAGATACCGGGAGGCTGTTACCTTCCTGAGCGTTGATCTTGCACTGGATGTTGTTTACGAAGTCCTGAGCTTCCTGAGCACCGTGGGATGCGTGAGACATGAAGAGTCCCTCGTCCTCAGCGTTCTTCCAGCTCTCCGGAACCTGAACCTCTACGACCTGTTTAGCACCGGCATCGATAGCTGCCCAGTTCTTCTTAACAACGTCATCACCCTTACGTCCGTAAGTAGCCTTAGCAGCAGCCTTCATAAGCTCGATAGCCTGCTCCTCAGGAATGATTCCTGTAAGCTTGAAGAATGCGGACTGAAGGATTGTGTTGATACGTGTTGGTCCCATGCCGGTCTCAATACCGATCTTAACACCGTCGATGGTGTAGAATTTGATATTGTGGTTAGCGATGAAAGCTTTAACCTGTCCCGGAAGATGTTTCTCAAGTCCTTCCATATCCCAAGCACAGTTCAGAAGGAATGTACCTCCGTCAACAAGCTCCTGTACCATGTTATATTTGTTAACATAGGACGGATTATGACATGCAACAAAGTTTGCTTTGTGGATCAGGTATGTGGATTTGATCGGTTTCTTACCGAAACGAAGGTGAGACATTGTAACACCGCCGGACTTCTTGGAGTCATAATCGAAGTAAGCCTGAGCGTACATGTCTGTATTGTCACCGATGATCTTGATGGAGTTCTTGTTAGCACCTACAGTACCATCAGCTCCAAGTCCCCAGAACTTGCAGTTTGTTGTTCCCTCTGGTGTTGTAACAAGTGGTGCGCCTGTCTCAAGAGAAAGGTTTGTAACATCATCAACGATACCGATTGTGAATTTCTCTTTCTCAGTGTTCTCATATACTGCTACGATCTGTGCAGGTGTTGTATCTTTGGAACCAAGTCCGTAACGTCCTGTAAAGATCTTAACATCGCTGAACTTGCTGTCGCGAAGAGCTGCAACAACATCAAGATACAGAGGCTCGCCAAGAGCTCCTGGCTCTTTTGTTCTGTCAAGAACAGAGATCTGCTTAACTGTATCCGGGATTGCATCGATAAGAGCCTGTGCACAGAATGGTCTGTAAAGACGAACTTTAACAACACCGACTTTCTTGCCAGCTGCCATAAGGTAATCGATGGTCTCCTCGATGGTATCGTTTACGGAACCCATAGCTACGATGATGTGCTCAGCGTCAGCAGCTCCGTAGTAGTTGAACAGTTTGTAGTCTGTTCCGATCTTCTCGTTAACTTTGTCCATGTACTCCTGAACAACTGCCGGAAGAGCGTCATAATATGGATTACATGCCTCTCTTGCCTGGAAGAAGATATCCGGGTTCTGAGCGGAACCTCTCTGACATGGATGGTTCGGGTTCAGAGCACGGTTACGGAACTCTGCGATTGCGTCCATATCTGCCATATCTTTCAGATCTTCATAGTCCCATGTCTCGATCTTCTGGATCTCATGAGATGTACGGAATCCGTCGAAGAAGTTGATGAATGGAACTTTTCCTTTGATCGCTGCAAGATGAGCAACCGGTGTAAGGTCCATAACCTCCTGTACAGAAGACTCACAAAGCATTGCGCATCCGGTCTGACGACAGGCCATAACGTCGGAATGATCTCCGAAGATACAAAGTGCGTGAGAAGCAAGTGCACGGGCAGATACATTGATAACTCCCGGAAGCTGCTCACCAGCGATCTTGTAAAGGTTCGGGATCATAAGCAGAAGACCCTGGGAAGCTGTATAGGTTGTAGTCAGGGCACCTGCTGCCAGAGAACCGTGAACGGCACCTGCTGCACCTGCCTCAGACTGCATCTCTGTAACCTGTACTTCCTGTCCAAAGATGTTCTTTCTTCCCTGAGTTGCCCACTCATCTGTAGCCTCAGCCATTACAGATGAAGGGGTAATCGGGTAAATAGCAGCTACATCAGAAAAAGCGTATGATGCATGAGCGGCTGCATGGTTACCATCCATGGTTTTCATCTTTCTTGCCATTGTTTTTTCCTCCTTAAAGGTTTGTTAAAAAATATATTATTTAGGCTTATGAAGGCCTAAAATTCCATTGGTTATTATATCATAGATTCCCAGTTATGTCCATTTTCTTTCATTGTTTTTTGTACAATATCTTGTACAAACGCCGTTATCTTTTTCACAAATAAAAAAGAGCTGTTCGGAAATTTTTCTCTCCAAACCGCTCTCCTTATCATCTCATACGCTTATCCCAACTCACATCCGGGAATCACTTCTCCTCTTTTCCGAAAAGATCCTTCATGGATTTCCGCCGGAGCATTGTCCACAGCTGATCCTGGATCTCCTTAAGCTCATCATGTGCATGGCAGGGAACTCCGTCCTGTCCGTTCCTTGGACACTGATATGTGCCGTTCAGGCACTCAATGATGGACATATCCGGATCGATCGCACTGTATATCTCATATAATGACAGTTCTTCCGGATCTCTCTTCAGCGCGTAACCGCCATGAACTCCGCGGTATCCTTCCACGAGCCCTGCATTCTGAAGCTTCTTCAGTATCTTGTATGCAAAGGGTGCTGTGATCGATTCCCTCTCACAGATCTCGCTGACGCTCAAACGCGGCTCCCACATCAATGCGCGGATAACCCGCATCGCATAATCGCTTTCTCTGGTGATAAACATTTTTAACCTCTCTTCTGTTCAACTAAGCTGCTGATTTATGATAGTTTCCGCATTCCATCCGATCTGCCACGTTCCCGGGTGTTTCTGACGTACCAGAGAGCCGGATATCCATATCCCCGGAATGCTTCATTACCACATACGACAGTATAACCCATTTTTTTATATAATAAAAGGTTATTATTTTCCTGTGATCCAAAGTAATCCCCTGTTTTTCCTTTATTTAGCCGAAAAAAGGAAAATACAGCTTGCAAATTTTTCAGTTTACGGTACAATAGGAAACGATTGTAATGCTTTCGTATGTAATTGAAACGATATTTATTTAATGAAAAAAGAGGTATGATATGATTTCAGCAAATAACATCACACTGCGCGTTGGAAAAAAAGCGCTGTTTGAAGACGTTAACATCAAATTTACAGAGGGTAACTGTTATGGATTGATCGGCGCCAACGGCGCAGGAAAATCTACATTCCTCAAAATCCTTTCCGGTCAGCTCGAGCCTACCAAGGGTGACATTGTGATCACCCCCGGTCAGAGACTTTCTTTCCTGCAGCAGGATCATTTCAAATATGATGCTTATCCGGTTCTGGATACTGTCATCATGGGTAATGAAAGACTCTATCAGATCATGAAAGAGAAAGAAGCCATTTACGCAAAGGAAGATTTCACAGACGAGGATGGCATCCGTGCCAGCGAGCTTGAGGGTGAGTTTGCAGAGATGAACGGATGGGAAGCAGAGTCCGATGCTGCTACTCTTCTCAACGGTCTCGGCGTCGACACCGAGTTCCACTATACACAGATGGCAGACCTTACCGGTAGTATGAAGGTCAAGGTTCTTCTTGCACAGGCTCTTTTTGGAAATCCTGATATCCTTCTTCTTGATGAGCCGACCAACCACCTGGATCTTCCTGCTATCGAATGGCTGGAGGAGTTCCTGATCAATTTTGACAATACGGTTATCGTAGTATCCCATGACCGTTATTTCCTGAACAAGGTCTGCACACATACTGCTGATATCGATTATGGCAAGATCCAGCTTTATGCCGGAAACTACGACTTCTGGTTTGAATCCAGCCAGCTTCTGATCAAGCAGATGAAAGAGGCCAACAAAAAGAAAGAGGAGAAGATCAAAGAGCTCCAGGAGTTCATCTCCCGTTTCAGCGCCAATGCTTCCAAATCCAAGCAGGCGACTTCCAGAAAGCGTGCCCTGGAAAAGATCCAGCTGGATGACATGCGTCCTTCCAGCCGTAAATATCCATACATCGACTTCCGCCCGAACCGTGAGATCGGAAACGAAGTCCTCATGGTGGAAAATCTGTCTAAAACCATTGATGGAGTAAAGGTTCTGGACAACATTTCCTTCACTCTGGGTCGTGAAGATAAGGTTGCCTTTGTGGGTGCCAACGAGCAGGCCATCACAACCTTCTTCAAGATCCTTACAGGTGAAATGGAGCCGGATGAAGGAAATTACAAATGGGGTGTTACCACTTCCCAGGCATATTTCCCAAAGGATAACACACAGGAATTCGATAACGACCTTACTATCACCGACTGGCTGACACAGTACTCCGAGATCAAGGACGCAACCTACGTCCGTGGATTCCTTGGCCGTATGCTTTTCCCTGGTGAGGATGGTGTAAAACGTGTCCGTGTTCTTTCCGGTGGTGAGAAGGTCCGCTGTCTTCTTTCCAAGATGATGATCTCAGGTGCCAATATCCTGATCCTGGATGAGCCGACCAACCATCTGGATATGGAGTCTATTACAGCACTGAACAACGGACTGATCAAGTTCCCTGGAGTGATCCTTTTCACCTCACACGATCACCAGTTTGTACAGACAACTGCAAACCGTATCATGGAGATCCTTCCTAACGGCAAGCTGGTAGACAAGATCACCACTTACGACGAGTATCTTGCCAGTGACGAAATGGCCAAGAAGCGTCACGTATTCCAGGTTAACGAAGAGGACGCACAGGATAACTAAATCCCATGCTTCTGTAACAAAAAAACTCCCCTGCTTCCGCCTTTACAGGCAGTCAGGGGAGTTTTTTTGTCTGTTTTATATACGCTTACTCCATGGTGATCGGAGCAAGCTTGCCCTGTGTTACATCCAGAAGATCTTTAAGCGGTACCTTCAGGGTAAGGCCCACTCTTCCACCGCTTACATAGATCTCATCAAAGTTTTCGGCAGACTGGTCAAACACCACCGGATAATTTTTTTTCATTCCAAGAGGGCTGCAGCCTCCGCGGATATAGCCCGTGATCTTTGTAAGATCCTTTACATGGATCATATCTACTGTTTTTTCACCTACAGACTTTGCTGCTGCCTTACGGTCCACCTCTTTTTCGATCGGAACTACAAACACATAGTAGCCGCCTCTTTTCCCTTCCATGACCAGGGTCTTAAAGGATTGATCATGAGGGGCTCCTGTGATGTCTGCACAGTGGATCCCATCTATGAACTCTCCACAGTCATATGTGATCGCTTCATATTTTACTTTTTTTCGATCCAGCATTCTCATCGCGTTTGTTTTGGCTTCTTTTCCCATTTCTGTCACTCCTCGGATTTTTCTCAGTTGTCTTTCCACTCATCAAGCTCATCCAGATCCTCATCATTCATCAGATCCGGGTCATTCCTGTAATTTCCATATTCTTCCTGCTCATCAAAATCCGCCATATTTTCAATATCCATCCGGCGTCTTTTCTGCTGCAGTTTTTCAAAATCTTCATAGCTGTCCCTGTTTTCCGGCTCATCAAAGCGATCATATTCTTCATGATCCTCCGGATCTGCATAGCGGGATCTGCTTCCCGTTCCTGCATTCCTTCGTTCCCTGGTGCTGCTGCTCTGGCTGTATCTGCTGCCTCTTCTGTCATCCGAAGCATAATTTCTGCCGGTGGTTCTGTTTCTGCCGGAGGTTCCGGAAGTGCTTCTTCTTTCAGCGGAACTACTCTTGCTGTTTCTTTCGCTTCCGGATTTTTTCCTGCTGTCTGCATAATTTCTTTCTCTTCTGTCAGAGTTGCGTTCTTCTCTGTCAGATGGTCTGCGGGAACGTCTTTCACCCCGGCTTTCCCGGTCATCGTTTGCCCGGTTTTCGGATATATATCTGCGATCGTCCCTGCTACGGTCAGAGGTGTATTCACGGCCGTTTCCTCTACGGTCCCTTCCTGCCGGCTTCCTGATCTCCTCCGGCAGAGCTCCATCGTCGTCATCCTCTTCTTCGTCATCGTCATCTTCCTCATCGTATCGGTCTTTGTTGATAGCGAACTGGATCAGCATACCAAGGATCACAATTCCCGCTGCCATACCGACGCCATATGGAAACTGCGCCAGCCCTGCGATCTTTGCAATGGATAATCCTGCCAGAACGCCACCCAGTATACTGGTTCCGACAATGATCACGCCTTTTGCATAACGCATGGCAAGTACTCCCAGTCCCACGCCGATAAGGATGCACAGGAAAAAGGAAAAGGAACTGGTCGGATGAATCAGATAAATACTCAATGTTATTCCGATACCAAATCCCAGTACAAAGATTCCTGCCCTGTAGATCAGAAACGAAACAACAGCCAGTACGATTCCAAGTCCCGCCATGGCACCTACGATCACCATTTTATCCTGAACACCGGACATATAGGTCACACCAAAGCCGGCACCTGCTCCAATGATAAATCCAAAGATCATCATCCAGAACCGGAGGATACGATATCCCAGGATACAGTTCAAAAGCCCGAAAACACAGAGCACTCCGTATACGATCACCATCAGCTGGCTGATCTGTTCCATACCTCCTGCTCTCTGCAGTATGTCAAATCCTCTTGACAACATATCCATATTCATAATTTACTCCTCTCTTTCCAAAACCTCCGGAAATCTTCCCAAAGATATTTCAGAAAATAAAATATATGGTATAAAAATTATCCATCACTCCATAATGATACTCCACCTGACCAAGTCCGTGAAGTTTCATATAATACTGTGCCACATTCTGTACCACGCCATCATCCAGCAGTTCCTGACAGGCTTCGGAAAAAGCTTCCTGACCGCCAAACTTGAAACGCACAACAGCCGCACCATTATCCAGTCTCATCTTACAATAATCATATATATCCTGCCAGCTGTAATCTTCAAAGTACCCCTGGTTCAGCACATAAAAATCCAGATCCCTCGCAGTACATGCCGGAACTGTCAGTTCTTCCGATGGTGTATAGGTTTTTTCGTATTCTTCCGGGAAAGGGCAGAGATAATCGTAAATGATCGTCTTATGTTCTTCCAGCTGCGCGGCATCTCCATTTAGAAAATCCGGCTGATCCCCATTGGTAGCATCTACATAATAATACTCCTGGCCAATTTTTACAATATCCCATGCATGACCCTCTGTACTTCCTTTTGTGCTTCCGTCCACATAAATACAGGGAATA
Organism: Blautia sp. NSJ-140; assembly: GCF_022868965.1. NCBI lineage: Bacteria > Bacillati > Bacillota > Clostridia > Lachnospirales > Lachnospiraceae > Blautia > Blautia sp. NSJ-140. Next base: position 28,112 of record NZ_JALIFS010000009.1, read on the forward strand.
TCCAGCCTTTCCAGAAGATACTGGACAGCTCCTGCATATCCGGCACAGACTGCGGATTTTTTCCAGAAAACACCTGCTATGCTCTGATCATCCTCCCCGGTCTGATACTGGGTATGGTCAATAACATACGTATAAACAATGCGTATCTTCTCGTAGTCACCGGCATCCTCCGGAATCAGGGCTCTGACCTCCTGAAAGCTCTGCTCCATTGCCGTTTGTATCTCATCGATCTCGCTGTCTGTATAAGTATAACCCGGAGTAAAAACGCAGTAATCACTGTCTGAATACGTAGTTTTGTAGATTTTTTCACGATTGTGGACCCAGAATATCTCCGGGTGGTCTTTCAATACTGCATGATAGCTTCTGTCAATACTGTCATCATCGGAGATTGTCAGATAAAACTCCTTTTCCCGGGCACGGATTCCTTTCAGCAGCTCCCGATATACTCTCTGCTCTTCTTCCGTAAGCTGTTTGAAATAATATTCCTGATGTCCTTCTTCGCTCTGGGCAACCTCCATCTGACGCAGTTCCTCTACTTCCTTTGGCTCCCCTGAAATAACGCTCTTTGCTATGGATCGGATCTGATCCAGTGCCCCTGCCGAAGCGCTAAAGGGCTGAAGGATCACTGCGGCTGCAAGTACTGCGGCTGCCATGGGGCAGAAATTTCTTTTTTTCATAATATCATGTCCTCTGTCTGAAGCAGCGATTGTAAGAAAGGGCAGCCTCCCGTGGGAGACTGCCCTTATCTTCAATCGCTGTCCCTTAGTTTTCCATTTCCAGTGTTTCTACATCATCATCAAATGTATCCACTGCATCGTCCATGGTCTCCTGATCCAGAGTCAGCGTCTCAACTTCATCTTCTTCCTCGTCCTCCTGCAGAGCCGTATTCTTAAAATCTGCAAGAAGGTTACTGGAAACAGTATCACTGGATGCCAGTGCATCCTTCAGTGCATCGGATCTAACCACATCCGTAAGGAGCTTTTCTGCACTCTCCTCTGTCAGAACATCATTCTCTATAGCTGTGGTCTTATCAACTGTTTCCTCCGCTGTTGTATCCTGATAGAAGGATGGTTTTCTGATATAACGGAAGCTTGCACTGTATGCCTCACCAACCGTTACACCATTCTTGCTGGAAGAACAATGTACTGCGATCCAGTCGCCGGAATCCGTCTTTCCGCACAGGATACCAACGTGGTTGTTGCTTCCTGCTTCCGGTCCTCTCTGGAATACCAGATCTCCTGGCTGTGCATCTGCTTCGCTGACAACACCGGCCTTCTCCCACTGGTCAGAGGTTCCGTCTCCAACTGCTGCCTGCATTCCCTGATTCTTATATCCATTGATCACCGCCCAGGTAACAAAACCGCTACAGTCCAGACCATATGCACGGAGCGTACCGGAGCTTCTGCTGCCGTCTGCAGATACCTTCTCAACGGAACCCCAGCTTGGGTCTTCTCCGATCACCGTAGATTTACCGCCCCAGAAATACCCAACCTTACCAACCAGTGAATACGCTGCAGTGATAACATCTACACGATCCTCAGAAACATCGTCTCCCACACTTTCACGGACAAAGCCTTTGGATGCGGTAACTACCGCACAGAGAAGCTTACAGTCTGTTTCCACATATTTCTTAAGGACGCTTCTGTCTTCCTTCGCAATATTGTTCTTCTTGATGTAGTAGTTGATCTTGCGATTTCCGTAGGATATCTTGGTAATATCCTGTTTGTCCCTGACGATCGGGTTCATCTCCGCAAAGATCCTTGCCAGATCATCCTTACAGGATGCATCCAATGTAAATGACGTTACTCCTGCTTTGCTCTTTTCATAAATATAAACAGCAAGGATATCCTGCCAGTTTCTTACCAGAAGTGTATTCTCCGTATCGGTAAGCTTGTTCTTCTCTTTATATTCTCTTTCAATCTCTTCCATTACAGAAGCAAAATCATCGGAGAAGGACAGATGATAATTGTTCTTAAGACTATCCAGATAAAAATCCTTGCCTGCATGAAGATTGGAAACCATATTTGTCACATAAACAGGATCTCCGATCTGTGTTGCTGTTGCGTTATTTCCATCTGTGATCTCTGTATTTTTGTTATCACTGTCGTTCTTGTCGACAGCTGCAAGCTTGGCTTCTGCCTCCGTCAGAATCTTATAATTCGTAACTTTGGCCTTTTCTTTATTAGACAGCGCCTCATAAGCTGCACGTGCGCTCTCTATCTCAGCTTTATCTGCTGCTGTGATCGTTCTGCCTGCCAGTGCTTTGATCTTCCGGATCACCGCCTGTACCTTTGCAGAATCATCCCTAGCCGGTGTTTCCGTCGGTGCGGGTGTTGCGGTTGGTTCCGGCGTTGTCGTTGGTGCAGGTGTCGCTGTCGGTTCCGGTGTCGCCGTTGGTGCAGGTGTCGCGGTTGGCTCCGGTGTTTCCGTCGGTGCAGGTGTTGCGGTTGGCTCCGGTGTTTCCGTCGGCGCAGGCGCCGGTGTATCCGTTGGTCCCGGTGCTGTAGTTGGTTCCGGTTCAGGTGCAGCAGTTATTTCCGGCTCCGGCGCAGCTGTCGGCACCGGATCTGCCAGAACTTCCGATTCACTTACCTCACTCCCGTCTCCCGAAACACCTTCCTCAGCAACAATATTATCTGCTTCCTCGGCGGCTTTTACTCCGGTTGGAACTGCCAGTACCATAGCTGATAACATCGTGATGCAAAAAAACTTATTCAGGTACTTGTTCTTCATATTTATTAAGATGCTCCCTTCTTTCCTTGAACATCCCTTTACTTCCCCTATAATAAAGGTCTGCCTTAAACCATTTGATAACTTAAAGTTTAATTCAATTTATTTTAGCATACGAAAATTGTGAAATCAACCGTTCTGGTAGGATATCTCTTCCAATTCATCTTTTTTTCACTTTTTATTCATATTTTTGTAAGATTCTTTTTGGTTTACCATAACATAAAAAAGCCACAGCGTTCTCACACACTGCGGCTTTTTGTATACTGTCAGACAGTCACTGCCGGTTGTCCGCCCATATGAAACTGTTTTCTGACACAGAGCTGAAAAATCCCCTGTACAACCTGATAGCACACCCGAAGGATAAAACGAATGTCATCGGCAATGCACCGCGGGCTTTCCAGATAATATGCATGACGCTCACGGATATATTCCACAAGTTCCTCAAAGCTTTCAAACTGCTTTGCTTCTTCCAGCTGGCTGTCTGCTGCGCCGCTGAGGATACACTCTCTCAGGCGGTTCTTCAGCTCAGCTTCATAAGAATTATGTGCTGCAAGATTTCCTTCGTATGTTTTGTTATGAGGAAAAGTAAAATAATCAGCCATATAATGCATGACCTCACCGAATCTTCTCCAGTATACTCTGGCATTCTCTTCCTCCGGGTTCTTCTCGACAAGCGCCCTCATCTTATTCTGGAGATGATCAAATGTCCCGAAAAACTCATGTCTGGTGGTGAGAAATGATGGTTTCAGATCAGGCATGATATTGCCCAGGCAAAACGCTTTTCTGTGCTGCTGAAGACTGTACACCTCAGACATCTGGTCAGCCAGGTATCTGCCTAACAGTATATGTGATTTTTTACGCAATTTTTTCCCTCTTCCTTCTTTCCTGATCCAGATTCTGACCGGTCAACAGTAATTGGTTCCGCCCGGTCCTCTTCTGGTATCCATAAATCATCCGTTTTCCGGAACCAACTTTACTATAGCACTGTTTTTTCAAATAATCAAATAAAGATTATGTGAATTTTAATCCATATCCAAAAGCTGCCGCTGCTTCAGATCAATAGATGCCCAGACGGTACTTGTCTTCGGTTCTCCGTAAAGATAAACCGTGCTGGAAACCAAGCAGCATATATAATTCACTTTTTGTTCCAATCTCTCCGTCAAGTCCAACACTGTTGTGCGCAGCTTCAACCAGGGTCTTTGCCCTATCTTCAGTAACTCCTCTGCCACGCATCTTTTTATCATGCCAGATCTTTCGGATCCCATTTACTCCAAGCGCGATCATATCTTTTGGCAATGGTGCTTTTTCAAGCACTGCCAGGCCGCTTATTGCATCAAATCGTGTGTATAATCCCAGATATTCCGGGAAATGTATTGCAAGCCATCTCTGGATCCTGTTTGCAGATATGTTGTGCTGCTTTATGATCCTGTCACGGCTGTATACCAGGTCTCTTATCAGAACTGCAGTCTTTTTATTCTCAGTCTTAAGTGTCTCTGCCCAAAGGTTGAAAGAATTGAACCCTTCCAGATTGTTATGAAAAGAAAAAATACGTTTTGTAAGTTCGCGTCCTCTGTTATCAAAAGCTCTTGCATAATGTATCTGGCTTCCGATATCAACTCCGACAACCATTGTTGAATCTGTTACTTGCTCAATCTTTTCATTCTGTGTATAATTCATTTGGAACCTCCAGTGCTTGATTGTTTTGTTTACATCCGCCAAGATGCAACTCAATCATACCTTGAGGTTCTTTTTTATTCAATTGGCGCTTTTAATGAATTACAGGAATGCTCCTTATTATATTTTTCAATCTCGTCATCAATAATTGAATCTACATGAGGGAACAGACAACCGGGACCTCCATAGGTAATACATGGGATGAAATGTCCGTGTGGTGCATACTCCTCACATGCTCTTCTGACCTCCTTGCGGATCTCTTCTTCTGTGGAATCCACACGGTCTACAATAGAAGCATCGATTCCACCCATAAGTGTCATTCTTCCGTTCAGCTGTTTCTGGAGCTTCGGAATATCATTCTGCGGAAGTGTTCCCTGCCAGATGTCAATCCCAAGATCAACCATATCCTCTATGATCGGTTCCATGAAGGAATCTGCGTGATGCATGATGATCACTCCATGGTCTTTCATATATTTATAGGATCTTTCATACTGTGGTTTGATAAATTCTCTCCATGTGTCCGGACTGATGAACAGGGACTGCTTGGAACCCCAGTCATCGTGGGAAAGGATGATATCCGGGTGGAGATTATCAACGATCAGCTTTGTAAGCTGAAAACGGTACTCCCCAATGGCATTGCAGAGATCCATCATATCCTCCGGCTCAAGAAGGAAGTTCACCAGCATATCCTCAAATCCCATCAGGAAGTGAAGCCTCTCAAAAACACCTGTAGGCATAAATGCCATGAAAAGGCTTCCTGAATCCTTTATCTCCTGTGCCTTCTGTTTAAATGGTTCCCATAAAGCCGGATCCGAGCACTGACCGACAATATCAGGGATCACCAGCTGCTCTTTCCATTCTGTGATATCATCAATGACTTTGTTGTCCTCTGTTACATGTGGCATTGCAGCCAGCTGTTCCTGGGGCCAGAGGATCTCAGTTCCGAAAAGATCCTTCATAGGCTCCATACCACGGTGACGGTTTCCACGCACATAATTATTTGCCGGGTTCGGCGGGTAAAAGGTCGCACCCTCATACTGTCTCAGAAGTCGTTCCGGCCTGCCGTCCTTTTTTATCGTTTCAAGTAAAATCTCCGATGCTTTCAACATAATGCTTCCTCCTTTATTATCCTGTGATCTTTCAAAATACCCGATCACTTATCTTTATGATCTTGCATCAATCTCAGCCTGATACTGAAGAACCTTTTCCTTTGTGATCTTAAATCCAAACACCAGAAGCAGAAGACCTGCCAGACAGAAAATAGCCGGAACAAGCGCAAAGGAAATCGTCATTCCCTGACGAGCCGTCCCCTCAAGAACAACTCCGGATTTCCAGCCTACCGCCACAAGACAGGCGCTGAGAATCGTTCCTCTTAAGAACACGGCAATCTTCAGCGGAAGATTCTGTAATCCCATGATCCATCCGGATGCATCTTTTCCGCTCTTCCATGTTGCATACACTACAGTGTCCGCATAAAGTGCAGGTGAAGCTGCAAAAGCCATGCCATAAAAGAACTGGGCAAGTGTCATAAGAGCGATCACTGTCATTGCATTTCCGTAGAAAATGTATACAAGGAACAGTGATACTGCCATTCCTGCATAAGCGATGATCATAGTTGTACGGGATGATATTGCTTTTGCAATGTATCTCATGGAAAAAGCACCGATGATGGCACCGATAGCAACCCAGAGAAGATAAGTGGTCATCAGTCCCGGATTTCCCATTGCATCCCTGAAATAGTAAATAGCAGATGCTGCTGTTACAAATTTCACACACCATTTTGCAAGGTCTGCCAGCATCAGGACCATAAGAGGCGGATTCTGAAACAGGGAAGCAAACATCTCTCTGATCGTGATCTTTGTTTTGTCATTTTTCTTTCCTGCTGTTTCCGTTTCAATCTCTTCATAGCCTTCCGTCATCTTGAAATGGGCAAAATAGGTTACGACCATCAGAATACCCAGGCAGAAAGCTGCTGCTGCAAATTTATTTTTCTCACCGACATATCCGGCAAGAAGTGTTGCAAACGGAAGACCCATATAGGAAAACAACAGACCGCCTATGTTATTCCAGGTTGCCCTGGAGGATGCAAGCGTTGCTTTGTCTTCCGGTGTTTTACCAACAACACTGATCAGGGTTGCGTTGGCAACATAGCTGAAATTCCATGCCACATGAGATGCGATGGATGCGACAATGATCACCACTGCCGAAACCCATTCATTATCGCTGACACGTATGAACATGAATGCATACAGAAACGGCACCATCCACGGAACCATGATCAGCCAGGAACGATAACGCCCCCATTTCTTTGCTTTTGTGCCATTGATGATTCCTCCGTAAAGCCAGGACAGACAGGCATCAACAATGGTAAATACGGAATTGATCACACCAGCTACACCAGCTGCAAAGCCTGCCAGATCCGTCAGAAATGTCATAAAGTAAAATGTCTCGATGTTACTCATAAGAACAAATCCGGCATCACCAACACCAAAGAAATATTTCAGGGCATTTGTAAGACCCTTTTTCTGTTTCGGATCTTGTTTCGGTATTTCATTTTTACTCATTTTCTTTCCCCCTTCGCTGTTTTTTGTGGGGCCGGCCATTTCCACAACTTCACGTTACCTTTGATGGTTATAGTATAGTTGTTTTTTTCCTGTTCGTAAATCCGCACACTTCTTCATTCTTTCTCCAATACTTCATACTTTTTGTACAGTTATTATTGTAAATATGCACAAATAATTTTCTCTCCGTTTTCTTTTTATTTTCCGTCTAATATGTTATAATTTCCTATAAATACAAGGCTTTTATGAATTGGAGGAAATATTTTGAATAAAAGAGAGCATTTCGTGAATAGCCCGCATACCGGCTTCCATCTTAATCTCCAGATCATTGCTGACGATTTTGCGGAGAAAAAAGAGGATGTTTCCATCCTCTGCCGTGAAGACCCCCTGACGCTGGATGGTCTTCGCATATATCAGGCAGGAGCCCTGCTGAAGCCATGCTACCTTTATCTTGTCTTCGGCAATTCTCTTTCCGAAAGCTTTCTGCGATACCAGAACATCGCATTTGTAGTGGTGGGCTCCGGTGATCTTTCCTGCTTTTCCGAAAGCTGCAGGATCCTTCACATTAAGGGAACCCTTTCTTTTTCTGAGATCTTCAACCAGATACAGCAGACCTTTGACAGATATTCTGACTGGGACAGTAAACTCCAGCTTGCACTTGGAAGTATCGATCCGTTGAATGAAATGCTGGAAGCCAGTCTGGATATATTTCATAATCCGGTTTTTGCCCACGACACCAACTTCTATATCCTTTCTTCTCCCCGGCACGTAACCGGTATGTCCGAATGGGTCCATGACCAGCGTACAGGAAGACTCATCGCACCTTTAAGCCTGATTCAGGATTTCAAGCTTGACGCCGAATACCAGCGCACACTTATCACCCACGGCGCCAATATTTATTCCGAAGAGCTCCGCGGTTACCGTATCCTCTACATGAATCTCTGGGTCAGCGGCAATTATCAGGGCCGGCTTTGTGTGGATGAGCTCCAGACGGAGATACAGCCCGGACATTTTTCTGCTCTTGAATATCTTGGCTCCTTTATCGAGCTGTGCATCCGTCGGCATAATCTGTTCCAAATTTCAATGGGAAATGACTCCCGGCAGTTTTTCACGGAGTATCTTTCCGGAAAGCTCACAGAACTACAGGCAGTTACCGATCAGATCCAGTATCTGAACTGGAATCGCCATGACCGGTATCTTGTACTTCGTCTGGAAACCCAGCAGCAGGATGACCGTATGCACTCTTCCATCGCCACACTGGGACACATTGAAGCCCAGATCCCGGAAGGTCTGGCTTTTACCTATCAGCAGGGAATCGTTGTGATCGTTAATCTGTCCTTTAAGCACTCTGTATCTTCCGATGTTATCAGTTCACTTGCGATCATCCTGCGCGAAGGGCTTTTTAAAATGGGAGTAAGCTCTGAATTTCGTGATTTTCTCCTGATCCCTCAGGGATATATTCAGGCTGTTTCCGCCTTGCGCCTGGGCAAAAAAAGTCAGAGCATGGCCTGGTGCTATCATTTTGATGCTTATCTTCTGGAATATATGCTTTCCCAGATCAGCCATCAGATCAGTCCCGAGCTTCTGGTCTCTTCACGGCTGGATGCACTGCAGAATTATGACCGAAAAAACAATACTGAACTGTATCACACACTCAAGGTCTATCTGGAGCATGAACGCAATTCTCTTCAGACAGCCCGTGAGCTTTTTATACATAGAAGTTCCCTGACCTACCGTCTGGAGCGCATCCAGAAGCTCACAAAGGTTGATCTGGATAATCCGAAAGACCGGCTTCTTCTGCAGCTCTGCTTTCTTCTGCAGGAAAAGGACCAGACTGTCACCTGACAACCTGGTCCTTTTTTCTGTTTATATCTGTAAAAACTCCAATCCGAAATAATGTTCCATCCATAGCCTGATGGTTTCTTCCGAATCGCTTATTTTCGTTTCAATGGATCCATCTTCCTTCTGGATCGTAAGAACATCCCCGGTCAGCGCAACACTTCCTTCCGGCCTGCAGATGCTCACCACTCTTTTTCTGGTAAACAATACATCCGGAGATTTTGCACAATAGAAATTCAGCAGTTCAAAATCTGCTTCTACTGCAGGAATCTGTGAAAATCTGAGTATTGGCAGATATTTTTCTTCTTTCTTTCGTTCAACAAGAATCTCTCCGTTTGTATTTCCCGGTTTCATGTTAACACGGTACCATCCGTTTTTTTCTCTGTGGATACCATCCTTCATAAGAACCGGCTTCTTGGGTCCGGGACCTCCGTATCCTACATCACAGTAATAGCTTCCTTCCTCAAAAATAACAAGGGTTGCCCGGTGCAGGACCGGCGGAAGCTCTTCCCGGTTCCACAATATCCTTACCGCCACAGGGATCACACGGAAATCCAAAGCTTTCAGAAACTCATAAAACAATTTATTCAGCTCAAAGCAATATCCGCCTCGTTTTCTGGCAATGATCTTCTCATAAATATCTTCCGACCTCAGAGAAGGAATCCTTCCCTCGTCAAAAACTTCCAGATTTTCAAAGGGAATACTGCAAAGATGAAGTTCCATTATCTTTTCCAGACATTTTTTATCTGTTCTCAATTCACCCTCATATCCGATCCTGCTCAGATATGCCTCCCGTTCTCTGTCATTCATTTTTTCACTCCTGTTCTATTCAAGAAGATAGCAGCTGGTATAGGCGATCGTACAGGGACCATAATAGTATTCCAGACCATTTGCCTGGCATACCTGTGTTACCAGCATTCCATAGGCTTCCATCGAAGAAAATGCCTGTTCGGGGAAACGGCATGGAGCATCCGGATATGTACACGTTTTACATTTTGTACAGCACCCGGCCCCTATGGGGAGCATACCCGGCCATCTTTCTCTGAGCACTTTTTCAAATTCATAAAAATTCTGTTTATGAACCGCTTCTGTCTCCATCATCGTCTCTCCGTCCAGAGGATCCTCCAGTTTCCCCACTGTCTGGACAATAATGCCTTCCCTGTACTTTTCTATCTTTTTTCTGCATACTTCAAGATCTCCGCATCCGGGAGGACAGCTCCAGCGTTTTGCATACATATGGCAGATATTATTTTTGCACATTTCCCTTACCTCCGGCATAAGCTCGATCGAATCGCTCTTCAGAAGCGCTACATGAGAAAATCCTGCCTTTTTTCCCATTTCTTCCAGTTCTTTTATATTAAGCATATCCATTCTCCTCGCATTACGGAAAGCATAAGCCATCCACAAAACAGTCCTGGAACTCCGGCGAGGCTGCCAGCTCCACAAAATCCATATTTTTGACAATCCGATCCATTTCTTTTCTTTCCTCTTCATTCAGAAGCGCGATCCTGGCACCTTCTCCGGCTGCATTTCCCACCGGCTGTATCTTGGGCAGCAGCTCAGCCGGGAACATCCCGATCGCCGCCGCACTTTCCGGATTCATGTAATTGCCGAATGCACCGGCAAGATAGACCTGTTTAATATCCTTTTCCGTGATCTCCAGTCTTTTCATAAGAAGAAAGATTCCCGCTGCGATAGCCGCTTTTGCCAGCTGCACCTCTCCGATATCCTTCTGTGTCAGATAAACGCCCCTGTCATTTCCCGACTTTTCCGGAGGTACCAGCACAAACACTCCCGCCTTTTCCTGGCCGCTTTCCAGATGACCACTTTCATCAATAAAGCCAGCCAGGTACAGCTGTGCCACAAGATCGATCAGACCTGAACCGCATAAGCCTGCCGGAGCCTTATTTCCTATAGTCGTGTATTCCCATTTTCCATCTTTGTATACTACATGATCTACTGCTCCTGCTCCTCCGCGCATCCCGCACTCGATCTTTGCACCTTCAAATGCCGGACCGGCAGCTGTTGAACAGCAGGCTAATCTCGTTTTATTTCCAAGGACCATCTCCCCGTTCGTTCCAATATCGATCATAAGGCTGATCTCGTTCTGGTGATCCTGTCTGAGCGTCAAAATGCAGCCACAGGTATCTGCCCCTACATACCCGGCTATATCAGGCAGCATAAGCAGCTGCCCCTTTCTGTGGATATGGAGCCCATATTGCTTTGCATTCAGTGTAAGCCCCTGACTGATCGCCGGATTATACGGTGCATGGACCAGCGATGCCGGAGAAATCCCAAGAAAAAGATGATGCATGCAGGTATTTCCTACCACAGATACCTGACAGATATCTGATGTGCTTCTTCCTGCTTCCTCTGCCAGTTCCTGGAGCATTTCATCAACCGCATTCCGTATGCAGCCGGTCAGCAGCTCTACGCCATGCTCCAGAGCATGATCCGCCCGCATGATCACATCTGCGCCATACTGAGTCTGTGGGTTCATTCTGCTCTTGAGAGCCAGCTGCTTCCCGGTCAACGCATCCATAAGATAGCCGACCACCGTCGTTGTACCTATATCAAAAGCCGCAAAACAGATTTTTTTCTCTTCTCTGCTGATATCCAGGAGCTCATTTCCTGCACAGATCACATACCATTCTTCTGCTTCTTTTCTGCAGCCGTAAAGCTTCGATGCAATTTCAGTATCAGGCAGAACAGGTTTTTCCACATCCAGCTGTTCTGTCAGCCGCTCCCATTCAGAGCGGTTGTCTCCTGTCTCCGGTTTCTCAAGAATCACTTTTTTCTGTTTCAGATCAGGCCTGAACGCAACCGGTCTCTGCATTCCTTCTGTAAGGATTTCCTCTTCCTGGCATCCGGACAATGTATCTACTTCAAGGTCACTGTGGATTTCCGTCTGACATGCAAGCACCATGTGATCCTCTATTTTAACACGACATTTCCCGCACTTTCCCCGGCCTCCGCAAGGTGCATCAGGAACCAGCTTTGCTTTTCTTTCCGCCTCAAGGATCCTGGTACCCGGTTCCACCAGAATCTCCTTTTCCTCCCTGATAAATTTTATTCGGTACATTTTTATCCCTCCGATGGTCACTGTAAAGCAAAAGCCGCTCTGCCGTCTATGCCATGCACAGACAATACAGAGCGGCCCGTTTTATTTTCCCTTATGCTGCCAAAGCTTTTGCAAGAACTGCTGCGCTTGCTGCATCTTCTGAATATCCATCTGCGCCGATCTCATCTGCAAATTCCTTCGTGATCGGTGCTCCTCCAACCATAATCTTAACATTGCTTCTGAAATCTTCCGCATTAAGTGCTGCAACTGTATCCTTCAGAGCCGGCATTGTAGTTGTGAGCAGCGCTGAAAGTGCAATTACCTTAACATCCGGATTTTCTTTGTAACATTCAATAACCTTCGATGCAGGTACATCAACACCGAGATCAATAACTTCAAAGCCGGCACTTTCGATCATCATCGCAACAAGATTCTTCCCGATATCATGAAGATCTCCTGCTACAGTAGCGATGATAAGTTTTCCCATACTTCCTGTAGCGCCGGATGCAAGATGCGGTTTCAGAACCTCAACACCCTTTTTCATTGCACGGGCTGCTACCAGCATTTCCGGAACAAAGATTTCTCCGTTTTTAAATCTTTCACCTACAACAGCCATTGCATCGATCATGCTGTTAAGAATCTCTGTTGCCTCACAGCCTTCATCAAGAGCTGACTGTACAGCTGCACCTACAAGTTTTGCTTTTCCTTTTTCTACCAATTCTGCTACTTCTGTGATTTTTGACATAATCAAACACCTCCGCTTTTTATTTTTTATCCGCATTCCGCATATGCGTTTTATTTATTTTTTTACAGGTCCGATCAGACCTTCTCTGTATGCTCCGATGTATTCCATACAGTAATCATCCAGACCAAGCAATGCCTCTGTTGCATATACAAGTCCAAGCATATCTCTGTTTGTAGGATCCATGATCGCGCTGTCAAGGCCAGCATTCATTGCAAGTACCACAAATCCGAAATTGATAAGCTTACGTACCGGCAGATTGAAGGAAATGTTGCTGATCGCCGCTGTGATGTGGATCATCGGATACTGTTTACGGACACTTGAAATTACTTCCACGTTCATCGCAATACCATCTTCAGATGTACAGAGCATCTCAACCAATGGATCAATATGGATACGATCCGGTGAAATTCCGTACTCTTTTGCTTTTGCCATGATCTTGTCAAATACCTTCAGCCTGTCTTCCGCACTTTTGGGGATACCTGTATCATCGCTTAGAAGTGCGATAACCTGCCACCCTTTATTTTCAGGCTGTGCCATAAGAGGAAAAATCTTATCGATCTTATCTCCCTCACCGGATACAGAGTTAAAAATACCCGGTTTTCTGCAGAATTTGTAAGCTTCTGTAAGAACATCTGCGCTGGGACTGTCTACGGAAATCGGAAGATCTGTCACTTCCTGAATACAGTCGATCATCCATTTCAAGGTTTCTACTTCTTCTGCTTCCGGAACAGATGCGCAGCAATCGATATAGCTTGCTCCTGAGTTTGCCTGAGCAAGTGCCCGCTGCTTGATGAATTCTGCATCTCTGTTTGCGATCGCCTCCGCCACAGAGGGGATGGATCCATTGATCTTTTCACCTATGATTATCATATTATTTATCCTCCCGTTAACATATTCTGGCCTGCATCAAGAACTGTTACTGTTCTCTCCGTTCTCAGCAACACGCTTCGCGATATACAAAATTTATGCTAATCTCATAAATTCACGCGGTATTTCCCGGGTTTTCTGTGACCTTTGCTCACAAAAATCACCTCGCGGAATATTACCAATGAACAGTAACCAAAAATTCTTATTTCAGTTCCATGTCTTTTATGTAATAATTGTATCAAAATAAATGCAAAAAGCCAGCCGCATTTCATACCATAAACATTGCATTTATTCCTACATTTTGTAGGAAAATTTTTCAGGGAAGATATTCGTGAGCGACAATCTAAAATAAACCCATAAATCATAGCTTTATCTACGATTTATGGGCTTATGCCAATACTTATTTCATATTCCTTACAGTTCCCTAAAATCCGGTGTCCCGTACAGGTCATACGGAGTACTCTGGTATACGTAATAATTCAGCCAGTTCGTATACAGATTGTTGGCATGGGCTCTCCAGGTAAGGAGTGGTTTGTTGTTTGGATCGTCATCTTTGTAATAGTTCTTCGGGATTTCAATAGGCAAGCCCTTGGCAAGATCTCTCTTATATTCGCCATCCAAAGTCACGCGGTCGTATTCCGGATGTCCCATAACAAAGATTTTACGGCCTCCCTCTGCCATTGCAAGGAACAGACCAGCCTCTTCGCTTTCCGCCAGGACCGTAAGATCTTTGCATGCATGGATATCTGCAATGGGAACTTCTGTGTGCCTGGAATGCGGCGCAAGAAATACATCATCAAAGCCCCGGACCAGCGGGATCTTACGGTTCAGTACCCTGTGCTGGAAAAGTCCGAACATTTTCTTATCCAGAGGTTTTTTCTCCAGACCATAAAAATGATAGAGACTGGCCTGCGCTGCCCAGCAGAGAAAGATTGTGGAAGTCACATGCTTCTCAGTCCAATCCATGATCTCAGTCAGCTCATTCCAGTAATCCACTTCCTCAAAAGGCATCTGCTCCACCGGTGCTCCTGTAATGATCATTCCATCAAATTTACGTTTCTTTATATCAGTGAACGTTTCATAAAACTTGTTCAGATGGCTGAGTGATGTATTCTTCGCTTCATGGCTCTCCACAGCCATAAATGTTACATCCACCTGCAGCGGTGTATTGGAAAGGGAACGCAGAAGCTGCAGCTCTGTTTCTTCTTTCAGCGGCATCAGATTCAGGATCAGAATCTGGATCGGACGGATATCCTGGTGCATGGCACGTTTTTCGTCCATTACAAATATATTTTCTCTCTCGAGGATCTCCTTTACCGGAAGATCCCCCTGTGTTTTGATCGGCATTGTTTGCCCTCCTTATATATGAAGCGTCTCTTACAAAGGAGCCGCTCGGCTTTTTTCTTCAGATAAAAAGTATCTCCAGTCTGTACGGCCTTTACTGCACTCCGGCAAGTTTCCGAAAATCTTCTTCTGAAAGGATCGGAATTCCCAGTTCTCTTGCCTTTTTGTTTTTGGATGAATTGGACTGGATATCGTTATTGATCAGATAATTGGTCTTTTTGGTAACTGAACCGGTAACCTTGCCTCCCAGGGATTCGATCAGCTCTTTGGCCTCACTTCGATTTCCAAAGTGCACCAGACTTCCTGTGATCACAAAATTCATTCCTTCAAAGATCTGTTCCTGTTTGGGACTGTCCTCCTGAATATGAAGAAAGCTCATCAGATGATCCAGGCGGCGATTGTTATCCTCATCCTTAAAATAAGCTACCAGATTTCCGGCAATGACCGGCCCGATGGTATCAATATCACTGACCTCTTCCAGACTGGCATGACGTATCCTGTCCAGATCATTGTCAAAATGGCGGCAGATCACTTTTGCATTAGCCAGACCGATATTTGCGATCCCAAGACTGTAGATCACCCTTGGAAGTGTGGTCTCTTTCGCCCGTTCCAGACTTTCCATAAGATTATCATAGGATTTCTGCCCAAAGCCTTCCATTTCCACAATCTCATCTTTATACCGGCTGATCTCAAAAATATCGCCAAAGTCATGGATAAATCCCCTGGCAATAAATTTCTCCAGTGTTGCCTCGGAAAGTCCGTCGATATTCATGGCATCCCTGCTTGTAAAAAGCCCAAAGGACTTGATCTTCTTGGCCGGGCACCCCGGATTGACGCAGAAAAGACATTCCACATCGTTTTCTTTCTTCACTATCGTTTCCTGTCCGCAGGCCGGGCAGTTATGCGGGATCGGTGCATTACCGCTTCCGGTCAGATTTTCCGCGATCTGAGGAATGATCATATTTGCTTTGTATACACGAATGGTATCTCCGATCCCCAGTTTCAGTTCCTTCATGATACTGATGTTATGCACACTGGCTCTGCTCACTGTGGTGCCTTCCAGTTCCACCGGCTCAAAAATTGCTACCGGATTGATCAGTCCGGTCCTGGACGGGCTCCACTCAATCTCCAGAAGTCTCGTATCACGCATCTCATCGGCCCATTTAAATGCCATGGCGTTCCTTGGAAACTTGGCCGTAGTTCCCAGCGATTCTCCGTAAGCAATATCATCATACAATGCCACAAGCCCATCTGACGGAAAATCATTGGTCGTAACTGCTTCCGCAAAGTAATCCATCGCTTCATCCAGAGTTTCTGCTGTGACTTTTCGATATTCCACAACCTCAAAGCCCTGTTTATTCAGCCACCGGAACTGCACCTCCCTGGAATTTCGGAAATCCACACCTTCCGCGCTCACTAAAGAAAAAGCATAAAACCGTACGTTTCTCTTCGCTGTAATTTCATTATTCAGCTGACGGACAGAACCACTGCAGAGATTTCTGGGATTTTTGTATTTGGCATCTGCATCTCCGATGGTTTCGTTGATCTTTTCAAAATCCGAATAGGTAATGATGGCTTCTCCGCGAAGGACCAGTCTCCCTTTAAAAGAAATTTTCAGGGGTATGTTCTTAAATACTCTGGCATTATTGGTAATAACCTCTCCCACAATACCATTTCCCCTGGTAACTGCCTTTATAAGCTCTCCGTTTTCATAGGTAAGCACGATCGTCAAGCCATCCAGCTTCCAGGATAAAAGTGTAGGATGTTCCCCCATAAACTCTCTCAAGGCTTCTCTCTCTTTAGTCTTGTCCAGGGACAGCATCGGACTCTCATGTTCCTCCTTGGGGAGCTGTTCCACTGCCTCATATCCTACATTAACGGTTGGACTGTCTGCCAGAACGATCCCTGTTTCTTTCTCCAGTGCGCTCAGAGTGTCGTACAGGGCGTCGTACTCCACGTTGGACATGATCTCCCTGTCTTCCTGATAATAGGCCCTGGACGCTTCCCGGAGCTTTTCTCCCAGCTCTTTCATTTTTTTTATGGATGATTCGTTCATGGCTTCCTCCCGTCCTTTTTTCTGATTTTTCGGAGGAAAGCATCTCCTCCAGTTCTTTTCGTTCTTCCGGCCGGATCTCACGATATTTCCCCTCTTCCAGGCCATCAAGGTGCAGATTCATGATCCGAACACGTTTCAGTGTTACGACTTTATATCCGAAATATTCACACATACGACGGATCTGGCGGTTCAGCCCCTGGGTAAGGATGATACAAAAACTGTTCTTACCTGTTTTTGTAACCTTGCAGGGACGTGTGACCGTATCAAGAATCGGCACCCCGCCACTCATGCCACGGATAAATTCTTCTGTCACCGGTTTATTCACGGTTACCTGATATTCCTTTTCATGATAGTTTCCCGCCTTCATGATGCGGTTCACCAGATCTCCTTCATTGGTAAGGAGAAGCAGGCCTTCGGAATCTTTATCCAGCCGTCCTATGGGATAAACCCGCACCGGATAATCCAGATATTCTGTTACTGTCATCTCATTCCGCTGTTGTCTGGTGCTACAGACAATCCCTTTTGGCTTATGAAAAAGAAGCAGGATCTTTTTTTCCTGTTTTTTTACAGGCTTTCCGTCAATACAGATCTCCGCATCCGGGAGGATCTTCATTCCTGTGGAAACCAGTTCTCCATTGGCAGTAACTCTCCCCGCTTCTGTCAGTCGGTCTGCCTCTCTTCTTGAGCAGACTCCTATATCGCTTAAATATTTATTGATTCTGATTTTTTCGTCCATTGTTCTATTATATATTTTTTCTCAGGTGTTCGCAACCGGTTATTTTTCTTGTATTTTCCTGCTCATTATTGTATGATAAACAGAAATGTACTTAAATATCAGGAGGAAAAACATGTCAGAACGTACTCCACGCATAAAACGGCTGCTGATCTTTGTCACTGTTTTCCTGTGTCTGATCTGCGGTATTCTCTTTACCCAGTCATCGGCCGGTCCTTTTGAAAACAGCAGTACTTCCGTAATTTCCGTAAATACAAGCGATATTTCGGCTATTGAACCAGGTTCAGATCGCGATCACCATACAGATGCATCTATATCTTCCGGCGCTCCCTCGCCTTCCGCCACACCGTCTCCTGTTCCCACAGAGATTCCCGAAACAGAAAAGGTTTCGCCGGAGGCGGAAAACGGAGTCTGGACACCAGATGGCACCAACTGGAAATTTATGGTTGACGGAACCGCCTATACCGGATGGCTTACCGACACAGATGCTCATCGATATTATTTCAACAAGGATGGGATCATGCAGACCGGCTGGATCACCCTGGGTAAAAAACGTTATTATCTGGACGAAGACGGAATCATGCAGACCGGAACCATCACCGTAAATGGAAAAAAATACATATTGGCAGCAGACGGTTCGCTCAGAAAATGATCTTTCGTTATATCAGAACAACAAAAATGCAGGTTCTTCCGGAACCTGCATTTTTGTTAACCCTTATTATTCTAACAGACCACTATAGACATAACCGGTCTGTCCATCATAATCAACCTGTATCCAGTCGCCTTCCTGCCCCTTCTTTTCAACTTCCGTTCCTGCAGAAAAACCACCGATAACCTCACCCTCTGAATCTGCGGAAGCACGAACATTACAGTCCTCTGTAACTGTAAGCATTGTCCCTGCATCTGCGGAAGCACTGGCATCTTCACCAAGGCCCTGAAGGAATTCTGCCAGAGAGGAATCACTCTCCTGCGCAGCTTCATAGTCTGCCTTCACCTTTGTGATAAGCTCCTGCACATCCTTCTCAGATTCCAGTTTTTTCACATAGGCACTGATATCTGCATCGTCATCAGCACCACCTTTGATCTTCAGATTGCCGTCACTGCCCGTCTCCACATAAAACTGGCTCAGTGCCGGAACCGGAGTCTCAATTCCAGTACAGATATAATTAAAGACTACATAAACGACATACGAATCGTCCGTCAGTCCCTTCTTAGCGTAAACATTCTGTACCTCATACCCATCAATATAATCCCTTGAATTAACCTGCGACTCGTCAGCCGGCGTAAATCCGTCCTCGATCGTCTTAAGTGTTGCAATGTCTTTTTCCCCAAAAGCTTTATAATAGCTCTGAATCAGCTCGGTTACTTCCGTGCTGGCTTTTTCCATGGTTGTCTCCGCATCCGTATCTGCCGCGGGACTGGCGTCTTTCTTCTCGTCTGTCTCCCCATCATTTGCCGGAGAAGAAGGATCATTTTCCTGGTTACTTTGGGCTGTTGTCTGATCTTCATTGGAATTCCCCTTCTTACCTCCAACACAGGCGCGGACGCCAAAGATCAGAACAAGCACGATCACCAGAATGGCTCCGCCTAACATAAAATAGCGAAGGTTATCTGATAACCATTCTCTGAAATCATCCAAGTTCTTGTCCTCCTTATCATAACAACACGCCGGAACAATTCCCACTGTTCCGGGTAACACACCTGAAGGGAATCGAACCCCCGCACATGGTACCGGAAACCACTGCTCTATCCACTGAGCTACAGGTGCATAATGAAAAACATAACTTCTAAATTCAGGTATGAAATTATCAAAGTAGGTTTACACTGTTTATGATTTTAACACAAATCCATGAAATTGTAAAGATTTTTTTAAACAGTACATATTCATCACACATTTTATGGTTGCTGTTCACTCCGTTCTCAGTATCATTTTACGCACTTTAGTCATTTTCCCAGGCCAGAAGGGTGAACACATTCACCCTTCAAACCTGTATACCACATATTTTTCTGTCTGCGCAACAGGGGTACATCCTGCCTGACGGATATAGTCATGATTTGTAAGATTTACCGGAAGAACGAGATAATCGGTTTCCGTTCTTTTCAATACCTGCCGGAACTTATCGATTCCTACATCCATCTGATAACTTATCACATCCATGATCACTTTCTGGATCTGGTAGGCCTTGCTGTTTTCGTAGTTTCCTACCACAGTACTTCCTGCACGATACAGGGTAAAATTACGATCCAGAACAAGGATCAGTGAAGGATCATACTGTCTTGCCACCAGATTCAGCTCATTGTCAAAAACAACCTTGGGTTGTTCTTTATCGCAGTCCTGATGGATCACATCGCATACTGAACGCAGCTCATTCGGGACTTTATAGATATTTTCCGCCATCACATAATCTTTTGCAATGCCGGGCACAGGTGTCCCCGTAGTGACGATCACTGCCGCAAGGATCAGCGCTGTTACAACTTTCAGCCATCGAAACCTTACCGCTTCCACGATCCGTACAACATAATAGGCAGCACCCGGGATCACCGGAAGGATCCAGATAAAACGATAATATTCACTTTCAAAATGCACCTTTGGTATCACATATTTTACAAGAACCGGATTATATACCGTAAGTGCCAGAAAGACCAGATAATACAGGAACACTCTGGATTCTTTTCTCCTGCGATAAAAAATATCCCAGAGTACACCTGCCAGAAAAAATACAGGCAGCAGACAGCCGCTCCAGTAATTCTCCATACAGATCTGCACAAAACGCAATCCCAGTTCTTCAATTGTTACTCCCGCCATTTTCTTCTCCTATCCATGGTATCTTCCCAGTTTCCTATGATGCCGGAAATGCGATCCATCCAAGCTTTGCCGAAAAATAAACCAGGGCATACAAAAATCCCGGCAGCATACAAAGCGCATAGGGAATTGCGTAGGAAAGCTTTTTCTTCAGCACCATCACCGGAAGGATCGCCGTACTGACTACTGCCGGATAAATAAGGGAGGATCCTGAAAACGTCAGCGCACTGACGGCCGCAATGAAAAGCAGCACCCAGCTTTCTTTATTTCTTCCATCTTTGTTGAGCCAGAGACGTGTACTTACCAGAAGCGCTGTCGGAATGGAAATATTTGCCAGCAGGGCCTTCCCTTCATAAACCCGCATAAACGCAAAGGTTCCTGTTGTATAGATAGAAAAAGAAAACAATTGCATCAGGCACACAAAAAGAACCATCAGGTCTGCTTTTTTTTCATCTCCACGAAAAAAGCTTTTTCCGATCTGGTAGATCAGAAGATTGATCATCAGCATGTTGATCACAGACATCACGACCTTGGACTGAACGATCGGGTGGATGCCCAGAAGGACACACCACACCGCATTGTTCATCGGATATGCAGAAAGATCATAGCGGAGATTAAAATTTCTCTGGATCACACCGGTAAGCGGACTGTATCGGGCAAGAGTGTCTGTATACACAGAAGTGCTTACTGCACCAATATAATGTGTTGCATCTGCAGTAACGTCCTGATATGCAGCCACCAGAAAACACTGCAGGATCACTGCCGCAGCTACCAAAAGCAGCAGCAGTGAATGTTTCCGAAATGTTTCTCCTATCCGGTCCAGCTGTCCCTTCCAAAGTTTATGCGCGAACAGACATGCAGCCAGTACACAAGCTGCCATGATCGCCATCCACAGATACGAAAAGGCACTCAGTTTTACCCATTTCAGTGTCATAGGAACTGCAAGTATCTCAAAAACCGCAAAATACAGAAGATATCCCAGGACCAGTTCCATGGTTATTTCCGCCTTAATTTTCAGTATCCGTGTCAGCAGACTTCCTGCACAGAAAAATACCAGCAGCTCCAGGATCAGTCCGGCAATTGCCAGTATCAGCTCCTGCATTTCACACCTTCTCTCCGGTTTCTCTGGCAAGGATTCCCATTGCAACCTTCTCCGGAGTGATCGGAAGTTCTCGGACACGTACACCTGTTGCATTATAAACTGCATTGGCAATAGCCGGACATGGTGTATCGATCACAAGCTCACCAATGGATTTTGCACCGAAAGGACCTGTCTTCTCGTAGCTGCTCTCAAACTCGATCCGCACCTTCGGAATATCCATACGATTGGGGATCTTATACTGCATAAAAGAATTATTACGGATCTTTCCCTTATCTGTATACTGCACATCCTCATACAGAACCATTCCGATTCCCTGACCAATACCGCCTTCTGCCTGCACTCTGGCAAGATTTGGATTGATCGGGGTTCCACAGTCGATCACGCCCACATAATCAATGACATCGATCTGTCCGGTCTCTTTATCGACCTCCACTTCAGCGGCACCTACCATAAACGGTGGCGGAGAGATCGGAGAAGAATATTCTTTTACAACCTGAAGCTCACTGCAGACTCCACAGGTCGCTTTTCCTGCGATCTGCTGCAGCGTTACCTCTTTTCCGTCTTCTGTGCGTACTTTTTCTCCGTCAAAATCAGAATCCTCAGCTGATACTCCAAGCATCTGTGCGCCAAAAGCATGGATTCTCTTTCTGAGTTCTCCGCAGGCCTGGATCACGGCATTTCCGGTAGCGTAGGTTGTGGAAGATGCATAAGAACCGGAATCATAGGGAGAAATATCTGTATCCACACTGAATACCACGATATTTTTCATATCTGTATCCAGACAGTCTGCTGCCATCTGAGCAAGAATGGTATCACAGCCGGTTCCCATATCAGAACATCCAAGTGCTAGGGTATAGGAACCATCCTCATTTAATTTAATGTCTGCTCCGCCGACATCGATCCCTGCAATAGATGAGCCCTGCATGGCCATAGCGATGCCGACACCCCGTACTTTGCCGTTACCCATATCACGGAACGGATATTTCTCGTCCCATCCGATCATTTCCTTTGCACGGGCAAGACATTTATCCATGGTACAGCTGCCGTTGATCGGTACATCCGGATATCCCGGAAGTGCCTCTCCCTCCATAGGCATGTTCAGCTCACGGAATTTTACCGGATCCATCCCCATCTTATGAGCCAGCTCATCTGCTGCGGACTCCACAGCAAAAATACCCTGTGTGGCCCCATAGCCACGATAAGCGCCAGCTGCCTGCATATTGGTGTAAACAACATCATAAGCAAAACGGTAGGCTTCCGTATGACGATACAGCGCAATGGATTTATGGCCTGAAAGTCCTACGGTTGTAGGCCCATGCTCTCCATAGGCACCGGTGTTGGAAAGAGTATAAAGATCGATTGCCTTTACAATACCGTTTTCGTCTGCACCCATGCGGATATGGACTTCCATCTCATGACGCGGAGAAGACGCGATCATGGATTCCTTTCTGGAAAAAACGATCTTGGACGGACGCCCGGTAACCCATGTTACCAATGCCGGGAAAACCTCACTGACAGAAGACTGTTTTGCACCAAAGCCCCCGCCGATACGCGGCTTGATCACACGAACTTTGGAAGACGGAATGTTCAGCGCGTTTCCTACGATCCTTCGGATATGAAACGGGATCTGGGTGGAAGAAACCACCGTCAGTCTCTGAAAATGGTCCATATAACAGTAGGTGCGGAAGGTCTCCATCATGGTCTGCTGATTTGCCTTTGTGTGGTAAACCTGGTCTACTGTATACGCACATTTCTCCAGCATGGCATCCACATCACCCACTTCTTCTACATTGGAGGAACAGAGATTACGCTTATTATCTCCGCCGGCCGGGATCGGCATATACCAGTCATCCTCCGGGTGCACCAGAATGGGATTATCCTTGGCTGTGTGGATATCCAGAACTGCTTCCTCCACACGATATTTTACCTTAATGCGTTTCAGGGCTTTATCTACTGCCTCTTCTGTCTCACCAGCTACGATGGCAACCGGATCACCTACAAAACGCACATGCTTATCTATGATATAACGATCCCATGGACTGATCTCAGGCGCTGTCTGTCCGGCCAGAGTAAATCTTTTGTGAGAAACATCCTCATAGGTCAGAACACAGGCAATCCCCTCGATCTTCTTTGCCGCATCTGTCTTGATCTCTTCCACCCAGGCATTTGCATGAGGACTTCTTAAGATCTTGACGATCAGGCAGTCAGAAGGTGCAAGATCATCGGTATAGACCGGTTTTCCGGTTACCAGCGACATTGCATCTGTTTTTGGCACCGGCTTGTTTACGTATTTCATTTTCCTTCCTCCTGTCCTTTTTTATAGTCAAGAAATTTCAGGATACTTCTGGTCTGTCCCACAAATCCCGAGCAACGGCACAGATTTCCGGAAAGATACTCCAGGATATCCTCTTCCGTAGGATCTTCCAGTTCCTTTAACATGGCAAATACATTCATGATAAATCCCGGATTGCAGAAACCGCACTGCTCTGCTCCCTCATTTGCCATAAAAGCTCCGAATTCCTTTGCTTCCTCCTGCATTCCCTCCAGAGTCACGATCCGTTTCCCGTCTGCGCGGGCAGCCAGCATGGAGCAGGACAGTACCGGACGTTCATCCATCAGCACAGTACAGAGACCACAGTTTGCAGTCTCACAGCCACGTTTTACGCTGTAACAGCTGTTTTTCCGCAGAAAATCCAGAAGCAGTTCATCCGGACGTACCTCTGCCTGCCGTTTTACACCATTCAGCCAGAAAGTGATATTCATTCTGCTCTCCCTCCGATCTCTTCCCAGGCTCTTCTGGTGAGGACTTTCACAAGAAGACTCCTGTATTCTTTTGAAGCACGCATGTTCTTGTCTGTAGAAACATGTTCCGCTGCATATGCAGCAAAAGAAGCTGCTGCATCCTTTTTCTGCTGTACATTCATCTGTACAAAATCTTTTAAGATTCCCTCTTCATCTTCCAGGATCATTGCTTTTCCGGGTCTGGCTCCAATGACAGTTCTTGCTTTTCCGTCAATAAGAGCGGCCGCACAGGTGAGCACAGGAAAATCTGTGGAATTGTTCCGCTGGCTTAAGTACACACTGTTCAGCGGCTGTTTTTTTACAATGATATTTACCAGGATATCGTTATCCTTTTCCATGGATGCAAACTGTGCCAGCGGAATGGTTCCGCCATTATACAGCTCCACCCAGGTATCCAGTGCCAGAAACATGGTCAGTACATCGGAAAATCCGAATCTTCCGAAAATACTTCCGCCCACTGTGGCACAATTTCGAAACTGCACACCCACAATGTGCCGTACACTTTCACGGACAGCACCGTTTGTATAGGCATTCAACTCTTTATGAGTTTCCAGCGCATGAAGTGGTGTCATGCAGCCGATCACAAATGCTTCTTCTGTTTCTGTAATAATATCCAGCCCAAGACCTGACAGGTCAATGGCTGTCATGATGTTCCGGTTTCCCATTTTCAGCCAGACCATACCGCCCAGCACACAGGCTGTTCTTTTCTGGTTCAGTTCATATGCCTGTTCAAGGCTTTCTGCCTTTACGTAATTCTTTATCTTCAGCATACTTTATTCCCTTCTGAATTCTCATTCTCTTTCTTTACGGCTGTTTTTTCAGCCGAACATTTATTTTAACAGACTGTCAGCTAAATAGCTATTGTTTTTTCTCTGCTGTTCTGACGCCGCATTAGTCAGCTGTCTCCAGAACGATAAACTGATACGGTTTCAAAACAATCTCTTTTTCTGTGATCTCCACAGCTTTCTGATTATTCAGAAGCACCTTTTTCACTTCTCCCGGCAAAGATACCTTCTGTGACTGTGCCTGCATATTTCCCAGGATCAGAAGATTTTTCTCACCGTTTCTTGTATATGCGATCAGATTCTTCTGTTCTTCCTGATATGGAGCGAATGTTCCATATACAAGCGTTTCTTTATATTCCGGAGCTTTTCTCAGTGCAGTCAGCTTTTTGTAGAAAGAAAGGAGGGAGTCACTGTCCGTTAATTGGGACTCTATATTGATCTCCTTATAATTCGGATTAACCCCAAGCCACGGCTCTCCTTTTGAAAATCCCGCATTTTTCTCTGCGCTCCACTGTACCGGAGTTCTGGCATTGTCTCTGGAAAATGCGGAAGCAGCATCAAGCGCTTCTTTTTCACTGCATCCGGCACGGAGCGCTACCTGGTATTCATCGATGGTACTGATGTCATCGATCTGGTCCATAGAAGTAAACTCCATATTTTCCATACCGATCTCCTGCCCCTGATAAATAAACGGAATTCCCTTCAGCAGGAAATAAACACCTGCCAGGAGCTTCCTTGAATCCGGACAGCGGTCTTCCGGAGAAATATAGTGACAGACACCTCTTGGCTCATCATGATTCTCAATAATGTTGGAGATCATACCAGTATCCCCGATCCTTTTCTGAGTATGGAAAATACACTTCTTGTACTCTTCCGGAGTCAGGTACGGTTTGGATGCATACCAGCCATCCTCGCTCTTTCCGTAACAGGTTTCCTCAAAATCAAACATGGATGAAAAGTATCCGTTTTCTCCGATAAAATCTTTGATCTCATCTTCCTTTTCATTGAATACCTCTCCTACAGTAAAAGCGTCATAGGGATGAAAGCACTTCTCAGCCATCTCTCCCAGGAATTCTCCAATCCCCTCTGCCTCCTCCAGCATCCTCTCGATGCTGCAGAGCCCGTCTGCACGATCGGCAGGATAATCAGAAAATGGAAGCTTCTTCTTGATATTGATAATGGCATCAATACGGAATCCTCCAAGCCCCTTTTCCATCCACCAGCGGATGTTTTTGTAGACTTCCTCTCTTACTTCAGGATTCTCCCAGTTGAGATCCGGCTGCTTCTTGTGGAATACATGGAGATACTGTTTATCCGGATGTCCCGGAAGCTCTTCCCATACCGGGCCACCGAAATAGCTTCTCCAGTTGCAGGGAGCCTTGTCATCCTTTTTGTCCCGGATATAAAAGAAATTTCCATACTTTCCGTCCGGATCCTTAATGGCCTCCTGAAACCACTCATGCTCATCGGAGCAGTGATTCACCACCAGATCCATAAGGATGTACATTTCTCTTTTTTTTGCTTCTGCGATCAGACGATCCATATCCTCCATGGTCCCAAACCTAGGATCAATAGAATAATAATCTGCGATGTCATATCCCTGGTCTGCAAGCGGAGATTTATAGATCGGGGAAAGCCAGAGGATATCTGCTCCCAGTTCCTTCAGATAATCAAGCTTGCTGATGATTCCCGGGATGTCTCCGATCCCGTCTCCGTTAGAATCATAAAAGCTCTTGGGGTATATCTGATATACCACCTTGTCATGCCACCATTTTCGTTGCATCCTAATTCCTCCTATGCCTGTTTGATCATGCAGTACTGCTTCAGATCAAATCCTTTTTTCTGTACAATGCCATATAATTTAAATCCGAATTTCTCATACATGGAAACATTTGCCGGATTATGGGTTTCCAGAGAGATCATCAGCTTATGCCTGTCCGCATAATCGATCACCTCATCCATCAGCTTTTCAGCAAGACCGTGATGCTGCATCTTCGGCGCCACTGCCAGATAGATCACATGAAGCCTTTCTGCTGTATGAAGCTGGGAAGTCCAGCTGGAATTCAGATAGTCTTTTCCCTGGATGAATTTCCACAGGGTCGCAAGACTTGGATCCTCTTTGATCAGATAGCCATCTGTTTTCAGAAGGGCAAAAAAATCCACCATCAGATTATGTAAGGCTGCTTCATGCTCCGTTCCGTCGGATACTACCAAGATACTGTTCAGCTCACTGCTGTCTGCATAAATCTCGCAGGTCTCAAAAAACTCCGTAAGATCACAGGTAAAAAGCTCCGGCATCAGCCGTTCTCTGGTATCCCTGTCCGGGATCAGTGCATGATACAGAGGATCCTCCGAAAAACATACAGTCAATATCCGGATCAGCTTGTCCAGATCTTCTTCTTTCACTCGGTATAAATTCTGGCTTTCCATTCTTTCCTCCAGGTGTGGTTTTATTCTGTTCTTTTTTCAAACATATCACTGACCTCACAGATCAGATTCCTGAGTTTTTCCATTGCACGGATCAGATATTCAATATCATCCGCATAATAATGCTTCTGTCTTTCCCAGGCTTCCCTCAGGGTCTGCTTTTCCGCTTCCAGGCTGTCACCCGGCTTCTTTTCCTTCAGCCTTTCCACAAGATCATAAAGGTTCTCATGGTGGATGATCCTGCCCTTTCCCCACATCAGGCGATCCGGGGACTGCTTCAGGATATATTCTGTAAAATGATAAAAGACTTCCCTCTCAAACTGAAAGGCATAACAGTTGTTGTCAATACTGTAAAAAGCCTCCAGCGCAGGTACGATCTCTCCCTTTTCCAGATATCCCATAGCTTTCTTCAGTGCATAAAGATTGTTCTGCACTGCCTGCTGCGGAAAGATCACATTATCATCCCAGTCCAGACGTACCAGATAATCCTGAGATTTTCGGAATACACCGAGAAGCTTTTCGGTAATGACATCGGCTTTTTTCCAGTCACGTTTTTCTTCCGGAAGGCTGTTGAAGCGCCGTACCTGCTCTGCAAGGATGGCAGCCGCTTTTTTTGCCTCTTCTGTTTTTTTCAGAAGGAGTGTACTGTCGACGCCGGTCTGCATACACAGATCCAGATCCAGGGTCTTAATACTTTGGTCCAGTACCCGCCCGAAATCCATTGGCGGCAGAGCAAGGCTATCAATAGCCAGAAGAAGTTTCAGATAAAATTCATGATGGAATCTGTATACCTCTTCCTCATAAACATCCTGGTTATCGTACTGAGAATGATAATAATTTTCCATAAACGGGCCACCGCTGAAATCATTGACCATGGACGGGATCCCGGAAATAGCCATGGTAAAATCATCAGACCAGGTTTCAATGGGATACAACGTGGTCATGCCCTCCGGATAAATCCCCTCCGGCATCTGCACAGTATCCACGAAGCTGCGCACAAAATCCGCATACTCATAGGTACACCGTACTGCATCTCTGGTACTGTGTGCATGAGCCGGAAGCTCAAAATTCAAATCTGCGATCACGCGACCCTGCCACTCCGGTCTTGCCTCAAACACCTGGCGGTAAGCACCTGTGGACCAGTCATATTTTGTGTCGGAAATCCCCCATTCTTCTGCTGCAAGAGCACATACCACAATAGTATGGCGAGGTTTGTAGCCACCACGGATCAGCGCCCTGGCAATTCCAATGATCATGGCCACTGCCGCATTATCGTCCTGAAATCCCTCAAAATAGGAATCATAGTGAGCGCTTAACAGGATCATGGAATCCGAATCAGTTCCCGGGATTTTGCCAACGATATTGTAGGTATACTGGTCTTTGATCACCTCTGTGTCCGCATCAAATTCCACGGAAAGCTCCGGAACACGATTCCCATTCTCATTTTTCTCTTCCATTAACCGGCGGATCATAAGAAAATCTGCCCGTGACATGGAAAATGCAGGCGCACAGGAAGGTCCTGCTATATCCTGTGCATTCAGAGCCGTATCATCGATCTGTGCATATCCCCTGCTCTGTACGGCGATCAAAGCCGCTGCACCCTTCAGGTGTGCCTGATACACCGGGTAGTTGATCCACCATTCTTCTCTCTGATTGATCTCAATAAGAACCAGCTTTCCTTTCACATCGATATTCTTATATTCGTCGGCTGTACCCTTTCCAAGATATACAAGATCAAACTTCTGAAAGCCATTGGTCTTAAAATCTGTCTGATATGCACCAAGCTGGATCTCCCGGCAGGTTCCCTCTCTGTCATGGCAGCGCATCACCGCTTTCTTAAATTCCCATGCATCCACACGGATCTTATCTTTTTCTACCTGTGTGAGACCGGCTTTTTTCATTTCTTCCAAAAGCATATCTCCGGTTTTTCGCTCTGCCAGGGAGCCTGCTGTACGGTATCCCAGAACCGGATTTGTTTTTTCCTGTTCCATGCGCCTGGCCAGATCATAAGATTCTTTTATATTCAGGCATGAAACACATTTCTCCACGATGTTCAAATTTACTGTCATCCCTTTCTCGGCAGTGTCCCGGTCATCAGTTCTGTCCATCCGGAAGGGACATGCCTTTAACTGCTATAAATTATACCTTATCAATGTGCGGATTTCCAGATAAAAAAACGCGATTTGTTCAGCCAGGAAAAATCCTTCTCACAAATCACATTTTTATAATATCTTATCAACCGGAATACCGAAGCGCATCAATAGGCTTCCTGCGCCGATCGCCTTTCGGATACCGATCTCTCTTCTGTGAAAACACGGTGAAAAAGGTATGATATTTTTCATATGTAAATACGGATAATTAATCATATTTTCTGTCTGTTACCGTCATTTTTGTATATATTAAATGTTATTTTAAGTATTATACATTATTTTCTAGCATTTTTTACCGAAATATGTTATAAAAGAAGTAAGAAAAACTACCGGAAATCAGATATTCCTGCTTCCGGTCCGAGATAAAGGAGGTATCTTTATGGCAAAACGTATTATCACCATCAATCGTATGTTTGGAAGCAATGGACGCCTTATCGGCAAGACTCTGGCTGAAAACCTGGACATCGGTTTTTATGATAAAGAACTGATCGACATGGCTGCCAAGAAAAACAATATCCCCTTCGACACCCTGGCAAAGGTAGACGAGAAAAAGGCCAGTCAGTGGGTATTTCCTGTTGACAGCGAGCTGCAGTTTACAGATAATTTCTCCTTTGTACCAATGAATGATGTTCTCTATGATCTTCAGAGAAAGATCATTCTTTCCCTTCCGCAGAGAGAGGACTGCGTAATTGTCGGCCGCTGTGCGACCAATATCCTGAAGGATAAATCACTTAAAATTTTTATCCATGCTCCTTTTGAGGAAAGAGTCCAGAATGTGATACGCCGTACCGGCAGAGAAGAAGCCAGCGCACGGAAGCTGGTCAAAAAAATGGATAAAGAGAGAAAAGCTTACTATGAATACTTTACAGACAGCAAATGGCTGGATATGACACAGTATGATCTCTGTATTGACAGCAGCCGGTTTTCTATGGAGCAGATTGTTGAGATTGTAAAGAGATGTCTTTAGGATTCTTTTTTTCTGAAATTTTTTTCTGAAAAATGTTTTTACGCTTTGGAAGCGTAAGTGAAACCGCAGGGGAGGGGAAGCACTCGTAGTTGCGAAAGGCCGTTTTCCCTCCCCTGCACCCCTTCCCTCTGGCCCCGCTATGAACCGTACGTTTTGGTTATGTTACGTTGTTGACAGGGTGATGGATTCTGCGTTTGTTTAAAACGACAGGCTGCGCCGATCTCATCGGCATAACACCTTTCAACAAGAAGACGTATTCTTCCCACACCTCCAACTGCGGACGCTCAACTCATCAAAACGTAAGGACAGGACACCATGCGTCCGCTTCCACCTCTCCGGCTGAAACGTCAGCCGGAGGACTGTCACTTCCCCGGCGTCCGTTCGCCAATATACCCTTTCAAAAACTCATATATATCCCTCTCCAGCGGCGGACACCCTTCCACATAATTCTGAAACTTACAGGTACAGTGTCCCACACCAAGCACGCCCGTCTTACCACGATACCCCTGCCCGATGCAGATTTTTTCATCCAGCTTCTCAAAAAGCCCCTCTTCCTTCAGCATCTCCAATGCCGGGATCAGATACCCGTAGCAGGCACTGCAGGATTCCACTTCCTCCACGGCATCCGCAAGTTCCACAACCTTTCTGGATACCGGCATCCTCTGATCCGCACCATCCTCCAGAAATCTGACATCTGCCTTTGAAATATCTGAGCAGCCCACCCCAAGCTCACCTGCCAGCTTCACATAGGGAACCTCAGCTACCTCATAATGCATCATCTGACACACATACGCGTCCACGAGAACCGGATCACAGGCAGCCATTACACGGTTCATCACGACAGGATTTCCGCCATCTTCAAAATCCAGATCCCCGCAGATATTATCCACAACAATAAAGTCCTGCTGTATCCCCATATTCAGATGAGCAATGGGTTTATGAAGCCCCAGAGAATGAAAACGTCTCTTTTCCTTATTTGGGATCAACCCCTTCATATTCTTAAGGGCACAAGTGATCTTTGTCTGACAATGGCCTTTCAGAACCGGCACATTGATCAGAAAATCAAGCTCCTTTACCCGCTCACAGACATTCAGCTCCATGCCGCCACAGTCCACAGAAACACCTTTATCCTTCTGCATATCCCAGAACGGCACCTGATACTCTTCCTCAAGTCTGTCAAAGCCACAGGTCTCAAAGGCCTCCCTTGTCTTATCTCCTACCCAGGATCCCTCCAGCATCACCATATCCCGGAAGCCATGCTCCTTCAGATACTCGATAATTCCTGCAACCACTTCCGGATGAGTCGTTGCACCCCAGGAAGCCTCTGAAGGAGAAACCAGATTCGGCTTGATTCCGATCTTTTTCTTTCTGTCCCCGATATGGGACTGAAGATCCGCTTTTTCCAGAAGCTCCTTTGTCATTCTTTTATATTCCGTGCCATTGGTAATAAAAATCTGATTTTTATCCATAATTATCAAAATTCCTTTCTTTCTGAAATGTGAATACTGATCTATAGCAAAGCTTTTTTCATCAGACAGGCCAGACAAAACAGCCGACAAATACAGCAGTCATCACAATTATAAAAAATACCCTCTCTACCGGTTTCCCGGTAAAAAGGATATTTTATCCGACATAGCAGTCTCGTATTATCTTTCAATCTTTGCTCCATTCCACCATGGGAATTCACGGTTCAGCCATTTTCCTGCAAGCTCACTCCATGGTTCACAGGCTCTTGCGATCCCTCTGCCGTTTTCGTTGGCAGTCAGCTCATTTGCCAAGCCGATTCCATGGGGACCCTGCGGAAAAACGTGATACTCCACTGGAATGCCCTTTTTATAGAGTGCCTGAACAAAGAGAAGTGTATTATCCAGCAGCACCGTCTGATCCTCAAAGGTATGCCAGATAAAGGTTCTGGGTGTATCTTCCGTAACCTGAAATTCCAGAGACATCTGATCTTTCAGCTCCTCATAACGATCTCCCAGAAGATTTCGAAAGCTTTCTTCATGGCCAGCTTTCCCTGAAGTGATCACCGGATAATTCAGGATCATGCCATTGGGACGGATCCGCTCGTTTTCCATTCCCGTGATCCCGGCAAGCTCCTCAGTATTCCAGAACACTCCCAGAGAAGCTGCCAGATGGCCTCCTGCCGAAAAGCCGGATACAATGATCTTATTCTTTTCAATATGCCACTTATCGCTGTTCTCTCTGAGAAGAGCTACTGTTTTTGCCAGCTGACGGAGAGCCACCGGATATCTGGCAGGTGCCACACTGTAACGAAGTACCACTGCGTGATAGCCCATTCCCATAAACCGGACAGCAATGGCTTCTGCTTCTCTGTCTGAAGTCATGCAATAAGCTCCGCCCGGACAGATCACTATGACCGGACGCTTCTGTCCCGGATAGAGTTCTTCCGATTCCTGCCAGAAATAAGTTTCTATCCATGCCTCATTATAATCCTTTGTTTTCTCTTCGATCATAATTCTTTCGTTGATCATTCCAGTTTTCCCCTCTTCATTTCATCGCTTCTCTGATCGCTGCAAGAAGTTCATCGTATTCTTCGTAAGCAGGAATTTCCGGATGATCTGCACGGATCTGCTCTGTACTGCGGAAAAGGAAGCCTGCTTTGCTTGCCTGGATCATTCCGAGATCATTGTAGGAATCCCCGCTTGCGATAGTCTCAAATCCCATGGACTGCAGTGCCTTCACAGTTGTCAGCTTGGATTTCTCACAGCGCATCTTAAAGCCTGTGATCTCTCCATTCTCTGCTACTTCCAGGGAATTACAGAAAAGTGTCGGTCGTCCAAGCTTCTCCATCAGTGGAGTTGCAAACTGTGTAAAGGTATCACTGATCAGTATCACCTGGGAAAAAGATCTCAGCTCATCCAGA
Source organism: Blautia sp. NSJ-140 (assembly GCF_022868965.1). Classification (NCBI taxonomy): domain Bacteria; kingdom Bacillati; phylum Bacillota; class Clostridia; order Lachnospirales; family Lachnospiraceae; genus Blautia; species Blautia sp. NSJ-140. The sequence goes on from NZ_JALIFS010000009.1 coordinate 61,645, forward strand.
AATTCTTTTGCTCCCGGAAGGGGATCGATCTTTGCAATAGTCTCCTGGATCTCTTTCAGTCCCAGACCATGCTCCTTCAAAATTCCAAGTCTCCAGTTCATCAGCTTATCATAATCCGGCTCATCACGGGTTGTTCTCTTAAGCTCTGGGATTCCGCTTGCCTCTGCAAATGCGATCCAGATTTCCGGTACCAGTACACCTTCTACGTCCAGACATGTAATATACATCTTTCATATCCTCCTCTTGATCCAACTTACCGTTGATATTGCACAGAGTCTGACTCCTTCCGGCTGTCAGAACTCTTTATTCTTTTAGCGCTTTACCCTGATATTATCATATGCTCTCAAGGTCTGTAAACCGTTTTATTTTTTCTTCTTTTCCGATTCATAGATTTTCAGCTCTTTCAGTGCTTTTTCCCCAAGAGGATACAGCATGAAAATATTAAAGATCGTCATCAGGCCAATTCCTACATCTCCCAGATCCCATACAAATGTGTAAGCTGCGATCCCACCGATAAACAGCATCACCAGTGCCAGCACCTTATATCCTGTCTGTGAACCCCAGTTATCCCCAAAAAGATAGGACACATTGCCTCTTGCATAAAACAGGATTCCCAGGAATGTGGAAAAGCTGAACATAAACAGTGTTGCAGCAATAAAGATCACTCCAAACTGTCCCATATGATAATGCATGGCAGTCTGAAGAAGTTCCATTCCGGAAAGTCCCTGTACCAGATCCTCCGGTACCAGAAGCATGATCATGGCTGTACAGCTACAGATCACGATCGTATCCACAAATACACCCAGGGCCTGGACAAATCCGGCTTTTACCGGACTGTCACATTCTGCTGCCGCTGCTGCACAGGGAGCGGAGCCGCTTCCCGCTTCATTGGAAAAAAGACCTCTTTTTACTCCGTTCATCAGCACGACGCCAAATCCGCCGGCAGCAGCCTGACGAAATCCGAAAGCTTCTTCAAAAATCCGTTTAAATACTCCTGGCATACTTCCGAGATTTGTAAATATAATAAACAGTGTGATCACAAAATAAAGCACTGCCATCACCGGCACCAGAATATCCAGAACTTTAACCGTTGCATTCTTCCGAAGCACGATCACAGCTGCGATCACTACCAGCACGATGGTAGTATACAGCGGCGGAATATCAAAAGCATTTTTGAAAGACGCCGTGACGGAATTGCTGATAACCTGACTGATCCCACACCAGCAGATCAGGCCGGAAATGGCAAACAGAACGGAAAGCAGAACCTTTTTTCGTTTTCTGCCCTGTTTTTCTTCCCAATAGCGGTGGATATAGTAGGCAGGACCGCCCCTGTAGCCACCATAAAGAGGATCCTTTTCTTTATAGAGCTGTGCCAGGGTCGCTTCGATAAAAGCAGTGGAGGAACCGATCAGCGCCGTGATCCACATCCAGAATACCGCTCCTGCACCTCCTGCTGAGATTGCAGCTACCACACCGACCAGGTTTCCCATTCCCACACGGGTAGCTGTAGATACGATCAGCGTCTGAAATGCTGAAAGATTTTTTTTGTCACTTTTCTTTTCTGACAGGGCTCGCACCATATCCGGAAAAAGACGGATCGGCAGAAGCTTTGTCCGGATGGTAAAATAAATACCAGTCGGAATCAGAAGCAGGATCAGAAGTGAGATTCCCAGCGTACTTCCTCCCGGAAGCGGGATCCTTATCAGATCTCCCCACAGAAATGAATAGACCTTTTCGATCATTGTTACTATCATGTTACTGTTTCCTTTCCCCAATCACCCCATGTGATCGTTTTGTTCTCTTTTTCTGCCCGTTATTTGTATTTATTTCTGCAACGTTTTAAACGGGCAAAGTGTATCTTTTATTATAGTAGCTTTCTGTTCGTATGTAAAGAAAAATCCCGAATCTTTCGATCCGGAATTTTTTTATATTGGTAACTTTTCTGTTATTCGACAGATTTCTGATATCTGTCTCTTTTTATGAGCATAGCTGCATTTTACTCTCAGCCAGCCAGGTGGAACATCTCAATCAGGAATATCCAGCTCATTCCATAGTATGTTATCACGGCTACAAGGTCATTTACCGTAGTGATCAGAGGACCTGAGGCTACTGCCGGGTCCACACCAACCTTTTTGAAAAACAGCGGTATGCAGGTTCCCACTGCACTGGATACCAGCATGGCCACCAGCAGGGATAATCCGATACAGCCGGATACCGCATAGGCAAATACGAGTGTTTTTCCTTTGAATAAGAAAATATACAATCCGATCAGTACAAAAGACAGAATACCGAGCAGACCACCGTTGCAGAGACCGATCCGCATTTCCTTCAGCACAAGCTCTGCTTTCTGTCTTCCCGTCAGCGTCTCATCCATCAGTACACGGATGGTTACAGCCAGGGACTGGGTTCCAACATTTCCTGCCATATCCAGGATCAGAGACTGGAAGCACATGATGATCGGCAGACAGGTAACTACTTTTTCAAACATTCCCACAACAGAAGATACCAGCATACCAAGGCCCAGAAGAACGATCAGCCAGGGCATTCTTTTTTTCATGCTTTCAAAAAGAGGTTCTTTCAGATCTTCCTCTGCAGTCAGACCGGCCAGCTTTGCATAATCCTCTCCCATCTCATCATCTACCAGATCGATGATCCCTGCGGATGTGATCACTCCAAGGAAACGATTGTCATCGTCCAATACAGGAATGGAATCTTCGGAATAATCCTTCAGTCGTTCCATACAGTCATCGATCTGCTCAGTACCATACACATATGGATAGGAAGTTACGATCAGCTCTTCCATAGGGTGGTCCTGTCTTGCTGTGATCAGATCCTTCAGATCCAGGGCTCCATAAAACTCCCCTCTGTCCGTCACTGCAAAAATCGTAGAAATATTATCATTATCTGCCGCCTGAGAAACCAGCTCACTCATGGCCTGCTTTACGGTCAGGTTTTCACGGATCACAATGCAGTTCGTTGTCATTCTGCTTCCGATCTCATCCTCATCAAAGGAGCGGATCATTTCGATATCTTTCCGCACCTGTTCATCCAGAAGCTGGATCAGAAGCTTGCGTTTTTCTTTATCGATCTGCTTTAAAACATCTGCCAGGGCATCGGTTTCCATTTTGGAAAGAATGGCTGCCGCTTTTTTTACATCCATCTCTTCTAGGTATTTTACAGTTTCTTCTTCCTCCAGATACTCAAAAACATCTGCCAGCATACTGCTTTCCAGGATACGGTATAGTCTGCTGCGCTCCGCAGTGCTTAATTCTCTCAATACTTCCGCCAGATCGTTTTCGTGGAAATCCTGCAGCCTTTCACTTAAAACTGCCGGAGAAACACTGCTTCGGATCAGACTCAGAATATCTTTTGAAAAATCCTGATTTCTTTTTGTCATTTTCTCATCCTCCTCACATAGTATCGCACAAAATACGCACACCAAAAACAGACATGTTAAAGCATGTCTATGTGCTGTCTGATTTTTGATTGTGTTTCCTTGGGATTTGAGTATAAAGCGAAATGAATTTATACATGATCGCTTTACTGTAAGATTCTCAGAATGAGAAGAATGAAAAAAATATCTATTATAATCCTGCTGCAATTACAATGGAATAATACCGTACAGGTCCTGATGACGCTGTTCCGCCCTGTCATACATATCCTTCCGATATACAGATATACTATTCTCACAGATATTCTGTATACTTAAAACAGAATGGAACAGTCTCATCCTTCTCTGTTCTTTCCATCTTTCACTCTGAGAGCTACAACTTCGCCCATGAGAATCACAACTGTCCATTCTGTTCACCTGCCTTTTTTCTTAAAATATTCTATCAACCCGGCCATTATAACGTTCCCGGCCGGGTTTTGTCAACCGGATTTATGGTTAAATTTATTGTAAATCCGGGTAAAATTTTTCTACTTTACAGAGGTGGAGTTTATGCTGCTGCATTTCCGTTGATCGTATCAATGACTTTTTTTATTCCAAGCCAAACACTCATATCTGTAAAGATTTCTGAAATGCTCCCACGATCTGTAAACGGAGATTCCAATAAAACAGAAAGATCCTTCATCATCCCATTATGAACAATATACTCAATGATCTGATTTACAAAATAAATCTGCCTGCTGTCCAGACTTACATCCTCAAGATACTTTGAAAAAGCTTCCTTGGCTGCATTCATATCAAGACCTACCATTTCTCTGATAAATTCTCCCAATGGCTTTCTGCCAAATTCTGCTTCATAATCCTCTTTTGTACCAAGCTCGCTCCAGAGAATTTTTTCCAGTTCATCTACATCTTTTTCTGTAAGTGGCTGATTCTTTTTCAACTTTGATATCACATGGTCATCCTGATGCTGCCGGACATAATATTCTACCCGCGCCTTATAGTTTTTCAGATCATCGTTTTCCAATTCTGCTTCTTTCCATTCCGTTGAAAGAATTTCGTCTGTAAAATTGGTCATATATTTATTCCTGCTCTTATCCGGAATATACTTCATAAGATCTCTAAGATTTTCCCTGATATTTTCAAATTCATTGATTCCTGCATTTTCCATATAATCTGTATGCAAAATCTGATCGATCAGCTCTGTTTGTGCCTGAATCTCCGGTATATTTGCCACTCCGGCAATTCCGGAAACCTTTTTTAAAAGATCTTTTCGTGCACTTGTATATTTCTTTCCAGCCAGAGATGCAAGTTCTATCCCATACATAAGTGCATCAAAACGTACTGCTGTTACTTCATCACTTTCAGGCAAAATCAAGGGTGCAACTTCTTCCCGTACAAGTAAAGTATCTTCATAAGTAAGCATCTGATAGTTCGACTCTTCTGAATATAATTCTACATATTTCAAATGTTGGCGAACTGTAAAACTATCTCTTGGGAGCTCTTTTACTTTTTCAGTCATGTGCTTTACAAGTGCAGTCCTGTACGCAGTTAATTTATCTGTCTGATATTTAATATCCTGAAGCTTGTACGAAATCTCAAACTGAAGATTAAAAACCGCACTTTGCAACGCCATCAGATTTGCGCTTGCTTTTCCCTTATTCATTCGGAAAAACTCAAAATTCCCACAGAAATCAAAAATGTAAAACTTTTTCTTATCTTCCCCATCCAGCAATCCCGGGCATAGTCTTGTTCCTCGTCCGATCATCTGCCAGAATTTTGCTTTACTCATGACTTTCTTAAAGAATACAAGATTAAGAACTTCAGGTACATCAATTCCAGTATCTAACATATCTACAGAAATTGCGATCTGCGGTAGTTTTTTCGGATCTGAAAACTCATCAATTGCACTCTGTGCATATTTCATTCTGTTATCGATCACCATGGCATAATTCTTTAAATGCGGATATTCCTTATTAAAAATCTCAAGGATTTTTTCCGCATGATCATGATTTTTCGCAAAAATAATTGTTTTTCCAATCTTCTGTCCATATTCAATTTTAATTCCATCTCTCATCAGGACATGAAGAACTTTTTTAATTGTATCTTCGTTAAAAATCCAGGTATTCAATGCAGCCGAATTTATCGCTTCCGGAAGCTTTCCATTTTCGTCTTCAAAAGTATTTTCATAGATTTCTTTATCTGCTTCTGAAAGTTCATCATATACAATTCCCTGATCAATAAATTTCACCCTGGATTCCACCGAAAGATAATCAACCAGATATCCATCCTTAACCGCCTGCGCCAGATCATATCCATAAGTGGGATCTCCGTTTGCCAGTTCAAATACTTCATATGTATTTTTGTCAATCTCATCTTTCGGTGTTGCGGTAAGTCCTACAAGCAGTGCATCAAAATATGTAAAAATATCTTTATATTTATTATAAATGGATCTGTGCGCTTCATCACAAATGATCAGATCAAAATGACCACTGGTAAAAACTTTTCCTTCTTTGTCATTTATCGTATCAATACAGTTTATCATGGTCTGATATGTGGAGAAAACACATCGCGACATATAATTATTCTTTTCTTCAACCAGATTTGTACAGGAAAAATCCTGCATCCAGTTTACAAAACTTCTTTTCGCCTGTGTTACCAGTGAATTTCTGTCCGCCAGAAAAAGGATATTCTTTACCCAGCCCGCATCAACCAGTACCTTGCACAAAGCCATTACTGTTCTGGTTTTTCCGGAACCTGTGGCCATAACCAGCAGTGCTTTTCTCCGATTCTTTTCATCAAAACTCTGGCATACTGCTTTTATCGCGGCTTCCTGATAATAGCGTCCTGCAATTTTTTTATCTACAGAAATATCCTGCAGGCTTGTCCGCATATTCAAAAGATTAAACCATTTCTCCAGATCCCGTTTGGAATAAATAACCGAACATTTTCTTTCCGGATATTGTCCGTCTATGATCCGGGTTTCAAAACCATTGGTAAGGAAAATTACCGGGCGTCGTTCATATTTCTTTTCCAGCAGATCTGCGTAAAGTTTCGCCTGCTGCCTGCCCTCGGCAACGTCTTTACAGGTACGTTTTGCTTCAATAATTGCCAGAGGTTTCCCTGTATCATCATAGAGAACATAATCAATACGTCCAATTCCTGATTTATTCGGCATTCCTGTCACGGTCATCTCATTTAACCAGTCTTTTCCCTGTGTCCATCCTGCATCAATGAGCATAGAATCTATGTAAAGTTTTCTGGTTTCATATTCAGACAGATCCAGAGGTTTCGGAACATATGTCTGCTGCTGTTTCTCATGACGTGCGGACAGTTCTTCCCTGAGGAAAGTATTTTCTGCCATTAGTTTTTGTAGATCCAGTTCCTGCTGGGCAGTTTTTTCCTGTTCTTTCAGAAGTGTTTCCTTTGTTGTTCTGGCTGTTTCCCTGGATGCCTTTGCCTTCTCAATTCTGTCATCAATAATCGACTTGTCAAATGGATGCTCCTGATACTGTTCTCCATAACAATATGCAACGTAATCTAAAAAAATTGACAGATTTTCAAGGCAGAGCATCGCTGCATCTCTGCCAGGTTTTTTATTGCTATGTGCCACACTGTTTCCACATCTGCGGATATAATCCATCCGTTTCCAAAGATCCGGTCCCACTAACTGTCTGAATTCTTCTATATTCATCAGAGTATGAAGATTATCCTGGTACGGAATCTGCAAACTGTTTTCCACAGAATACAACCATTTCACAGCAAATTCCATAGCCCGCCGGCTGTTAAGAATACTCGCATCCGGATCTGCTAATATAATTTTCTCTGCAGAGATGGCAACATTCGCAAATGCAGAGAATTTTGATTCATTTTTTAAGTAATCAAAGTTTGTTACCATTGTAAAACCTCCCTCTTTTACTTACCATTACTCAAAATCCGATTCTAAAAGTTCACAAAATTCAATGCCTCGTCCATCTAATTTATATTTCAACAAATTGCTAATACGATTATCGCAGGTAGCAAAAAACAACTGTTCCATAGTCGCTTTCGATGACATTTGATATTTAAGCAAATCCATAAATGCTAACATATTTACATCGTCCATACATGCAGTTAAATCATCAATAAAATATATTTTCATCTTTTCGCGATCATTTCTTACATTGATACTAGCAAAAAAATGGGCCAACATGAATACACTAATTTGACCATTACTCAAAATATTAACGATATTTTTACCGTTATTATCAACTAACGAAATTCCTTCTTTTTCCGGAATAATATTAATTCCCTCATTAGAATTAAATCTCGCTAACTTATTATAAAATTTACCAAGAGCAGGTCCTACCCTTTTGTATTCATCTTGCGAAAGTTTCTCCACAGCATCTCGGATATCTTTCGCTCTTTGAGATGCAATATCTTTTAGTTCCTGAAGCTCTTCTATCTCTGTATCAAGAATCTTGTTTTTCTCTGTATTTTCTTCTATTTTCTTCCTCAGATCAGATAATGTTTTATTTGCAAGAATACTATCTATGGCATTAAGTTTTGACACAAATATATCGTAAGAAAAACTTGAAACTACATATGATTTTTTTATAATATTTTTCACCTTTTCATATGTCTGCTGCACCGTCTCATTTTCAAATTTATAACCTAGAACTGTTAAAATCTGTTGATATCCCTCTTTAATTTCCTGCTCTTTACATTCCCCTAAAAGTTGCTCTTCTACACCAGCCAATAATTCTTTCGCCATTTCAGCAGTCAAATTTTCTGCGTTGATCTCTTTTCGAGTTTTTTGCAATTCTTTGACTTCAGAAAAATATGGCTGAATTTCATCTTTCAGAATTTTCAGATTACTACTTTTAAGTTCTAATGTTTTCTCCTCATTCTCCACTACAAGTTTTGCCCGATTAATGACATTCTGATAAAGAATTTCAATTTCATTCTGTAACGTAATCTTATCTGCTTCTTTTATACTTACAGTTTTTCCATTTTCTTCAATATAAGTATCCGCTTCCTTAAGAATCATCTCCTCATCCATAGTCGCAAATAACTCAGAACCACAAATAGGACATCGAACAGAACCTTTTTCCTTAAAAATATTATTTCTATGCTCTATTACCACTTGTTTATTCGCTAAAAGAGAAGATAACAATTTTAACATCTTATTATTCTTAGAAAGTAAATCAATCTCATCAGAAAGAGCTTTCACTTTTTTCTGTTTTTCATTAATTTTCTGTTTATCCGCGTCAAAATCAACCTTCGTAAAACCAGCACTTTCTAATGCAAGTATATATTCTCCGTCCTGAAGAATCGAGTCTTTAGAAAGAGACAAAGTCTTCAATTTTTTAAGTTTTTCTTCTAAATTTGTAATCGTCTCTATACTCTTCCATAGCCCCGCTTTTACCGCACGTTGAATAGACACACTCTTCGTCTCCCAGTAAGAAACAATTTCTTTGATAACTCTTTGCTGATTCTTTAAAGCCTCATTTTTTATAAGTTTAAACAGTCTTTCTTCTACTATCAAATATCCACAATTTTCCACCTCTTTTTTTTGTTCCGTCAATTCAGCTTTATTCAATTCAACAATTTCTATTTTTTCATTCGGATAAAATATCGTCGCAGGATATGGAATCTTTTTTGCTTCTTCACAAGTTTTCGCGAACTCCTCTTCTTGATTCTTAATTAAGTCTTGTGACACTTTCTGTTTTGTTTTATCTTCAATATAACGTTCTACATCCTCAGCAAAAATATCCAAATTCTCTGCAATTTGTTTCTGTTCATCATAATTTGTAATAAATTCACCAAAAAAGTCTTTCAGTTCCTTTCTCTTTTTATTTTGTACATTGAATGACTTTTGGACATCACAAAAATGAAAATTATAAAAACTATTTCCCACATATTCACGTATAAATATTTTCGCCATTTCCTCATTTTCATCAAGCGTAACTTTAGAAAATTCTGAATTTAATTCATCCTTTTTCTGCCTTCTACAAAGAATTCTTTCTTTTTCTCCATCATATAACCAAAGAGATACTATAATATTTTCCTTTGATTTAGCATTTCTATTCTTCAAAATGCCATCTGTATTCATCCTACGATCAGCTTCATTAGTACTTCTGGTATCAAAAGTAGTTTTTAGTCTTCCAATGTTACCTGTCAAACACCATTCAATTGCATCAATAGTTGTTGTTTTTCCAATTCCATTTGCAGCTGAAAGAAGCACAACCGATTTATTCTCAAAATCAATTGTTTTATTTTGAAAACATCTAAAATTTATCATTTTAATCTTGTGTATTATCATTTTTCAGCCACTCCTTAATCAGCTCATAATCTTGTACTTCAAAAGACTTGTTCCATATTCCTTCTCTTTCTTTTTTTTGTACTTTTATATTCTTTCTTTTCATTAATGTCAAAAGTTTCTCATTCTCCGGAAGTAATTGTTCTAATCGCTCCATCTTTTTTTCATCCGGTGCAAATGAAGCTGACGAAATCATATGAAATGGTAATTCAATCACCTCATCATCACCAATTATAATTTGATTCCTATCTGTCATATCGCCTTTAATAATAATTTTTCTTGATATTGATAAATTTCCTTCTCTGTTTTTATCAGGTGTATCTCCAGAATAAACAATCAACTGTACAATATTATACCTCAGCTTCTGAATTACACTTGCTTTTTTATTAATAATTGCAAACACACGAATTCGATTATCCCAACCATCACATAATGAATTAATTTCCATCGAATCTCCATCCAGAAGAAAAAACAAATCATCTTTCTGTTCACTAATAAAAATACCTAATAACTCTTCCGGTTTCTCATCTAAATCAAAAATATCTTCCAGATTAATTCCATATTCAGAAGCTACATCTCCCTTAAGAATATCTGTATAGCCGTTTTTCCTAAACTCTTCCTGTAAAATCATAACTATCTTTCCTCTTTAATACAGTTTTCCAAAAAAATACATTTACCACACTCTTCCTTTTTACCCCATTCATCTTCATCAATCCCAATGCACTCCATACATTCAATATAAAAGCTATCTTCACCCAAATCAGCTATCGTAGGATTCTCACTTACGTCTGCTGTGCTATAGTCGTAATAATTTTTTCCCTGCATAATATTACTATTTTGAAAAAACCATTTTTCAGGCCTTGGTGATACATTTACCATACGATTTACAATATTTCGCTTTGTACTTTTAAATTCTCCTGCCGCTGGAGGAAGAATCACACACCGATCTACATATTTATCTTCAGGAAAATTCAGACAAATATAGTGTTTCACTGAAGAATCTATGTAACATAATGGGTCAAATAACTCCTTATAAGTAGAAATATCATTTTCGTTGTGTACTTTTTCCTGACAAATATTCAGCATAATCTTCCAGAAATAACTTAAAAATTTTAAAAACGTCAAATTACACTCTGCTATATTCCTTAATCTACTATTTATAGATTTTTTTCTATATCCTGAAATTTTACTTGCTTCACGCGTACTTAATGTATTTAGCAACTGATATTGTCCCTCTATAGTTTTGCCAATTTCACCTATCCATTGCAAGGTATTCTGATATATCAAATCCAACATACGCATCTGCAAAACTGACATTTCATTGTTATTTATGATTTCTCCATATTTTTCGCAAACAAGCCCCTGTAAATAATTTGCAATCGTTTGTTCTGTATTCAGAGTAGCCGACTCTTTCATATACTGATCAAATTCTTTTTTGTCCACTCGTAGCTGTTCAAAATTCGGATTTTCTAACACATAGCGTCGTTGTATGTACGAAATTGCAAGTCCAAGCAAAATTAATTGCCATTTTTCCTCGTCCTCATACTCATCTGGATTTTTATATTCTTCAGCTAATTTTTCCATCAATTTCTGCTTATAACAATTAATATCCTCTTGTTGAACAATATTAAACTTTGAGACAAAACCTTCCAGAGATTTTTCTGAAGCCATCTTTCCAAAAAGCTTTTCTTTTTGTTCAGACTTCTTATTTGTTGAATAAATATCTGTTCTTAACAATTTAACTGATTCTGCAACATTTAGGTAACTCGCTGATTTATGAAGATTATTTTCAAGTCCGATATAAGTTTTCATATCCGTAATCTCTAGTTTCTTAACTTTTGATTTTCCATGAATATAAAGTTTCGGACTTACCTTTAAAGTACTTTGAAGCATCTCAAGTCTAAGATATTGATAATAAAGATCCGTTAAAATTTCTTTCATATTTGGCCTTGTTTTGGGATAATACTTCACTTGAATAAATTCAAATGTATTGTCCTCGAAAAACACATCCACATCCTCAATGTATTCTGAACAAACATATTTTACATTTTTTTGAAGGAGACACATAATTGTAACAAAATCTTGAAATAAAAATCCTCTAATCTTGTCTGTAGCATCTCTAGCTTTATCCCCTTCATACATAATTGATAATTTCTGTTCATCTGTGTATATTTTCGTATCCACAAATCAGCCCCCTTTATATCATTCCTTTTGTTTCCCCTTCATTTTTTATATCTATCTAAAACAATTATTTCAATAAATTCATCACAAGTGTAACCATCACATCCTTCTCTTCAGGTCTTGATTCAGCAATCATTAAAGTAATTGCTACTAATGCACCATCGCTGATCTTCTTTTCTCCATTAACAAATAATACATTATTTCTATCAAGAAATTCCAAAAATAACGAAGCTGCTATTCGTTTACAACCATCTGCATATGGATGGTCTTTAATCATAAAGTACAACAGATATGCTGCTTTTTCTTCCAATGAAGGATATGCATCATATCCAAATGCGCTCTGGTATATAGCTGCAATTATCCCTTTAACCTTACCAGCTTCTTTTTCTACTCCAAAAACATCTGTATTAAACGAATCTCTCATATTATTAACCATCGTAACACACTCATCATATGTAATGCGATATGTTGGCATTTTTCCCGAAGGCTTCTTTAAAGTTTGATGATCATATTGATCTAAAAGAAGCAATGCATCCGTATATTCATTTACTGCTTTAAGTATATCGGACTCTTCTACATCCAATGCATTCGCCAACATTTTTGTCTGAATATCAACTGTTTTTTCAAGAGCTTGTAGGCGTTTTTTGTTTACTACATAACCTTTTAGTATATATTGTTTAAGGATTTCATTAGCCCACTGCCGGAATTCAACACCTCTTTTAGATTTTACCCTATATCCAACCGAAATTATCACATCCAAATTATAGAGCTTTGTTTTGTAATTTTTTCCATCTGCCGCAGTTGTCAAGGATTCCTTGACAACTGATTTTTTATCAAGTTCACCCTCTTTAAAACAATTATTAGCATGCAAACTAATATTCTGCTTTGTCGTTTTAAATAATTCTGCCATTTGATTCTGTGTAAGCCATACCGTATTTTCAAGAATCTCTACAGATAATGATATCTCTTTATCTATCGTCTCAAATATTACCAATTCTTTTTTCATGAGATTATCCTTTCAAAATATACCTATGTCTTTCAACTATTTCGTTTATAGCATTCTGTTTTCCCGATACGATTCAAATATATATGACGGATTTTCGTAATATACACTGCTGTTGTAGTCATCAATCTTTGCACTGATAAAAGAATTGTATACTTTTATTAAAGCTTCTATAATTCCAATACCCTCATCTGCAGCAACCATTTTTATCAGCCGCTTATATACCTTTCCAATATCCCAATGTGATGGAATGCTGTATTTACAATCACCCACATTGTCAAATTTTCCCTCTTGTATTCCTGCTTCTTCGATAAAATCATCACTGACTCTGTCAATGTTATCACAATGGTAGACATCTGCGAGGTCATAAATTTTATCAATCCTCTGCCTTCCAAGCTTATTTACAACATCTGCCCGTGTATTCTTTGTTTTCCGTGCAATGTAATCAATCAGGCTGCATGTGTAAAATAAATCATTATCTTTTTTGCTTTCACGTCCTTCTCCTGCCATTTATAGCACCTCACAATCTCTATACTTCAGGCATTTCAATGATTCTTTGGAACAAAATGCTATCTGATGAGTTGGATACTTGAACTTTGCCAGAACCCAGAACTGTTCTCTGGTAATCGTATCGTCCATGTAATCAGAAACAAAATTATAAATCTGATCGTCTGCCATTGCACCGATTACAATATCATATTCATGGTCTTTTCCACTCCGACATGCAATTATAAAATCCAACCATTCTTCTGTCATATCTTTGAATTCTTTTATTTTCAGATTCGATTTTAAACGCACATCATAGACAGATACAACCTTCGTATCATATCTCCTGGCCCATCTTTGAGCCTGTTCTTTTATAATCGTACAGTAAAAACCAGTTCCAAAATCTTTTGTATTACGACCTTTTCTGATTTCCGGTTTCTCTACAGCCTGATATCCACCATGGTACACCGTCATTATCGCCATTCAGCTTCTCCCCTTTCTAGCCAAAGTATTGTTGCATCAGACTATCGAATAACTTTTGTGTTTCATCCAGTGCTTTTTGCACTTTAACTTTTGATTTGTCGACTTGTTTGACAAAATCTGCAAATTGATTTTGAAGTTCAATTGGCGGAACAGGAATGACAAGCGTGCCCAGTATCTGTTGATTCAAATTCTGAATATTTGCTCCTCTACCAGTCACTTTCATCCTCATTGAATCTACCTTTAGTGCCCTTAACAAATACGGAACAATAATCTCATTGTCATATTTTCTATATCTAATACAGAATCCACTAAAAGTTGTTGGAACATTTCCCGGATACACCGCTATACTACGTCCAACCAGGGCTTTGTTACCATTAGAACGAACAAAAACTATATCATCATCTTTTAACAGATATTCTTCTGAAGGCATTTCTTTTAATGAAACTGTCGGAAGTTCATCTGTATTGTCAATTATAGAAAGCTCTTTAAAATCTCCCACACCTAAACAATTAATTTCAACGCCCTCATCGTCATAATGAAAATTCATTCCATTCTTACACCGCCCCATATCTAATAAAGATTTCGTTATCCACCCTTTTTCATTCATAACCGGATCACCAAACAACTCGACAAATCGGGCTTTAATAAGTTTATTGAATAAGGTTAATTCATACTGTTGTTGCTCCTTTATCTTAAGAATGTGATTCAACTCAGCAACAATATGTAACTGCTCATTTATACTTCTCATCGGAATTTTCATTTTTCTCATAGCTGCTTGAGTAAGTTTCTTTCTTGTTGCACCATTAACCATCCCGTCAATCTTATAGAACATAAGCGAATAACACAAGTAATCTACATCTAATCCTTTTTTGGGCTTTAAAACATGGGCATGATTATTTACCCAACATTTCCCAGAAACTCTATAAGCAATAGGCCTTTCCCTTGAACCAAAATTTCCTCCATCCTCAGCCAGCAACACTAAATCATCATCAAAAATATAATTTGCAACATGGTCTTGAATGCCATTTGCGCCATAATAAGGATATTCCCCCTCTTCTCTATCAGATGCTGTAATTGGCACTCTCATTGAATCAAGTATTTCACAGCAATCTTCTATATATATCATATCCATATGCACATCCCTACAAACCCGAATTTTCGAATCTGCCATCCTTTCTTCTATAATCCCAACAACCGCTCCAACTCATCCATTTCTTTTCCGATCTCCAGCTCCAGCTCCCGAATATTGGCCATGATTTCTGATGTTGGCGGATATTCCACCGGAGTGTATTCAATTTCTTTGTATTTATTGATACTGAGATCATAATCATTTTCCACAATATCTTTTTTCGGTACCATAAATGACTGGTCTGTTCGTTTCCGTTCTGCTTCTTTATCAAGGTTTTTGAAACGTTCTATAATATCCGGAATATCATTTTCTGTAACAGGAGTACGTTTATCGTCCAGACTGAATCCGTCTGCTTTCATATCGTAGAACCATACCTGATCAGTTCCGCCGTGTTCTGTTTTTGTGAAAATGAGGATTGCTGTGGATACTCCTGCATAGGGTTTAAATACACCGGAAGGCATGGATATTACAGCTTCCAGTCTTTGATTCTCAACGATTTCTTTTCGAATGGATTTATGTGCCCGTGATGATCCGAAAAGTACACCATCTGGTACAATACAAGCGCATCTTCCTCCAATTTTCATAATCCTCAGGAACAAAGCAAGAAATAAAAGTTCTGTTTTCTTTGTCTTGCAAACTTTAAGAAGATCTCCGGAAACAGATTCTGCATCCAGGCTTCCTTTAAAAGGAGGATTTGCCAGCACAAGGGAATACTGATCTTTATCTGCATTCTGATCAGATAAGCTGTCCCGATACTCAATATAAGGATTTTCTATTCCGTGAGTCATCATATTCATGGCTCCAATACGAAGCATGGTACGGTCCATATCGTACCCATGGAACATATGATTCATGTAATGATCTTTTTTCTGCTTATCATAAAAAATTTCTTCTTTTCTTTTTTCTTTCAGATATTCTCCTGCTGCAACCAGAAAACCCGAGGTTCCACATGCCGGATCACAGATAATCTCATCACTGGACGGCTCCATCATCTCAACCATCATCCGGATAATATGTCTTGGTGTACGGAACTGTCCATTCCGTCCGGACTGAGCTATTTTTGAAAGAAGATATTCATATACATCTCCTCTGACATCTGCTGTCTGGATTTCATTCATAAGTTTGTAAATTTCATCCAGAGAATCCACCACTTTGGATAAAAGGAGTGGTGTCGGAAGCTTAAATATCGCATCGTCCATATACTTGGAATATGCACTGTTTTTATCATTATGAAGATTTTTTATAAACGGAAATACCCATTCCTGCATGATCATATACATTCTGTCTGCCGGAAAATCATGGAATACGGACCATTTCAGCTGACTTCCGTCAATTGTTCTCTCACCTATTTTTACTTCTCCGACAAAAATACTCTGAAATGGCAAGCCAAGCATTGCACTTTCTCTTGCACGCATATTATCGGAATCATCCAGATCATGAATAAACATCAGGTATGTAATCTGCTCGATTACTTCCAGTGGATTGACAAGTCCTCCTGCCGCAAATATATCCCATAAACCATCTATTTTATTTTTTAATTCACCAGTGATCATTTTTTATCTCCCATCTATCGTTCATTATTCCAGGTATATTTCGTATACCTGCCGCCGCCGATTTTTAAAATTTTTTCTGCTGTCAGTAATTCTGCCAGTGTTCTCTGTATCGTTACCACACTGATATCCGGACATTTTTCTGCGATTTCCTTTTTTGTAATTGTTCCCAGAGTATTTTTTATAATCTCTTCTATTCGTTCCGGTTTTGATATATTCTGTGTCATCAGCAATTTTATTCTTGAAGAAAACTCTCTGTATGCTCCTACGATAACGCCAAGCATATATTTTACAAATGGTATATAATCATTCTTATTCTCATACCAGTTTTCAGAACTTTCCCTTAAACATTCATAGTATAATTCCTTTGAATTTTCTATCATTCTCTCGATACTGATATATTTTCCCACAATATAGCCGGATCTGTACAAAAGTAACAGTGTAAGTAAACGGCTCATTCTTCCATTGCCGTCATTAAACGGATGTATGCATAGGAAATCCAGAATAAACATTGGAATCAAAAGAAGTGGATCTATTTTTCCTGTTGCCATTGCCTCTTCAAATGCTCTGCACAGTTCTTCTATTGCTTCCGGTGTTTCCCATGCCGGTACTGGTTTAAACCGTATTTTTTTTATTCCCTGAGAATCTTCTTCCTCAATGACATTATCTGCAGTTTTATATTTCCCTCCAATATTGTAGCTTTCAAATTTATACAAATCTCTGTGAAGCTGTAAAATAATCGCAGACTTTGGCGGGATATGGTCATGGCTTTCATGAATTGTATTCAATACATCTCTGTATCCGGCAATTTCCTGTTCATTTCTTGTCCTTGGCCTTGTTTTGTCTTTTACCAATTCCCTCAATCTGATGTCTGATGTATAAATACCTTCTATTTTGTTGGAACTTTCCGTACTTTGAATTTTAGCGATTTCAACTAATTGTGTAAGAGTATCTGCTTTGGCCTCAATAAAAAGAGTTTGTTCTCCTTTAAATTCATGTATCTGTGTCAGATAAGATACAATTTCAGGAGTCAACAAATTTTTCCACTTTTCCTGATAATCAAACCGTCTCATATATTTTCCATCACCTTCTTTGTCACTCTTTTTTCGATTTTATTTACTTCAAGTATATAAATCAATTTTATCATTGTCAACTTCAATTTAATCATTTTATCAAGATTGATCAAATTAAAATCAAAATGTTAAAATTAAAAAAGCCCAACAATAAATGCTTCTGCACGGATCTTCAGCATTTACTGTCGGACTTTTATCCTTTTTATTCCTTTTTGAAATATATCACAATATCATATTGCAGAGCAAAAGATTATTCTGCGTGATCTTTCAGGTACTCTGCGCGTCCTTCTTCGTAGAGGTTATTTCCCTCACTGTCAATGATGACTACAAGCGGCATGTCTTCCACATAAAGCTTGCGGAGTGCTTCTGCTCCGAGGTCTTCATAAGCAATAAGCTCTGCTTTTTTGATGCATTTTGCAAGAAGTGCTCCTGCACCGCCGATGGCTCCGAAATATACGCCGTCATATTTTTTCATTGCATCCACGACTTCCGGAAGGCGGGCACCTTTTCCGATCATTCCTCTGGCGCCTACGGACATCATGGTCGGTGCATAGGCATCCATGCGGCCGCTGGTCGTAGGGCCTGCGGAACCGATGACTTCGCCTGGTTTTGCAGGAGTCGGACCTACATAGTAAATGGTAGCGTCTGTAGGGTCAAAAGGAATCTTTTCTCCTTTTGCAAGGGCCTCGCACATTCTCTTATGACCTGCGTCACGGGATGTATAAATGGTTCCTGTCAGTAAAACCTGGTCGCCTGCATGGAGAGTTCTTGCCAGCTCTCTTGTCAGAGGCAGTGTGATCTTTCTTCTTTCCATATTAAAGCACCTCCGTTTTATGACGTGTCACATGGCAGTTGATGTTAACTGCACATGGCATACCTGCGATATGAGTAGGCATAGTCTCAATGTTCAGACCGATGGCTGTTGTCTTTCCGCCAAAGCCCTGGGGACCGATGCCAAGCTTGTTGATCTTCTCCAACATTTCTTTCTCAAGATCTGCATAGTAAGGATCCGGGTTCTCTGTATTCAGAGGACGCATCAGCGCTTTCTTTGCAAGAAGTGCACATTTGTCAAAAGTTCCTCCGATACCAACACCAACTACCATAGGCGGACATGGGTTCGGCCCTGCCGTTTCTACAACTTCAAGAATGAAATCCTTGATTCCCTGAAGGCCTGCAGATGGTTTGAACATACGGATCTGGCTCATGTTCTCGCTTCCGAAGCCTTTTGGTCCTACTGTTACTTTCACCTGATCTCCGGGAACGATCTCTGTATAGATCATAGCCGGTGTATTGTCACCTGTGTTTCCACGGCGTACCGGATCCTTGACAACAGATTTTCTCAGGTAACCTTTGTCGTATCCGCGGCGTACACCTTCATTGACGGCATCATTTAAATCTCCGCCTGTAAAGTGGACATCCTGGCCAATTTCAAGGAATACGCATGCCATTCCGGTATCCTGACAGATCGGAACATTCTCACTGTCCGCAATATCAAAATTCTCGATAATGTTATCAAGGACACCTTTTGCGATCTCGCCGTCCTCGCAGGCGCGGCAGGTTTTGATAGCATCCTTCACATCTTCCGGGAGATGTTCATTGGCTTCGATACAGAGTTTTTCGATGACATCTGTAAGTCTGCTTACTTCGATTTCTCTCATAATAGACCCCTTTCGCTTATCTCATATGTTTTCTACTATAATAGCACATTTTCAGCGTTCGTGACGAGCATATTCAGGCAAAAGCATAGGAGATACTTCTCCTGTGTCGATTCCTGCGTTTTTCAATTCCTCTTCATATTTTTTGATATGATCCAGGTTCATGGTGCCAAGCTCTACCTCTTTGCATTTGGCAGCTGCTTTTTTACCTGCATTTCGTCCGAATACAATTACATCAAGAAGAGAGTTGCCCATCAGTCTGTTTCTTCCGTGGATTCCTCCTGCTGCCTCTCCTGCAACCAGAAGGTTCGGGATTTCTTTTGTAAATCCGTCTCCGTTGATCTCAAGACCACCGTTCTGATAATGAAGGGTCGGATAGATCACGATCGGGACTTTTCTCATATCAATGCCGTAGTTCATATACATACGGAACATGGCAGGGATCCTCTTTTCGATAGTTCCCTCACCTCCCAGGATCTCGATCATCGGAGTATCCAGCCATACACCCTTTCGTCCGCCTGGAACTTCAACGCCACGGCCTTCCTCACACTCTCGGATAACACCGGAAGCATTTACGTCACGGGTTTCCAGCGGATGAATATAAGCTTCTCCGTTTGCGTTTACAAGCTGTGCACCAACGGAACGAACCTTCTCTGTTACCAGGGCACCAAGGATCTGTGACGGATAGATCGCACCTGTTGGATGATACTGGATAGAATCCTGATAAAGAAGAGAAGCGCCTGCTCTGTATCCAAGTACAAGTCCGTCAGCAGTTGCTCCGTAGTGGTTGGATGTCGGGAATCCCTGGTAATGCATTCTTCCTGCACCACCGGTTGCAATTACAACTGTTTTTGCTCTTGCAACGGAATAGTCTCCGGTTTCCATGTTAAGAAGGACTGCACCGGAAACCTGTCCTTTTTCATCCTTCAGAAGCTCTACGGCGGAGGTAAATTCCACTACCGGGATCTTAAGGTTTAAGACCTCATCACGGATAGTACGCATGATCTCTGATCCGGAATAATCCTTTGCAGCATGCATTCTCTTTCTGGAGGTACCGCCGCCATGTGTAGTGACCATGGTTCCGTCTTCTGCTTTATCAAACTCAACACCAAGGTCGTTGAGCCATTTGATCGCATCCGGGGCTTCCATTACCAGTCTTTTTACAAGCTCCGGTTTTGCGGCAAAATGTCCGCCTCCAAAGCAGTCCAGATAATGCTGTACCGGGGAATCATTTTCTTTATCTGCTGCCTGGATCCCACCTTCTGCCATCATGGTGTTGGCATCACCGATACGGAGCTTTGTGACGATCATAACGTTGGCACCTGCGTTATGAGCCTCGATGGCACAGGAAGATCCTGCTCCGCCACCACCGATGATGAGTACATCTACATCATAATCGATTTTTGTAAGATCGATTTTTTCGTTGAGCAGACGGCTTTCTGAATGGAGCATTTTTGTCAGTTCCAGTGGTGCTTTCTGTCCCTTGTTCGGTCCTACCTTGATCTCTGCAAATGCATCCGGGTTATAATCCGGATGGAATTTTTTGAGAAGAGCATCTTTCTCATCTGCACTCAGACGTCTTGGCTCTGTTGCCATACGCTCCGCTCTTGTAGCCTCTACCTTTTTGATGGATTCCATCATATTTTCTGGATATGGTGCATACATGTTTTACGCCCTCCTACTTCTCAATTTCTCTGCTGTTGTAAAGTTCCTGCATCTCTGTGATCGGCTTCTGCATGATCTTCTCGATCATATCATCAAATTTGCCCTCGTGGATCTCTTCCACACGTTTCTCCAGATGTTCACTTTTCGGTGCGATATATTTACCGGTGAGACGTCTTGCCAGAAGGCCTACCATCGGATGGGAAATTCCTGCCGGACATCTTACGGAACAGCAGCCGCAGCTTACACAGTCAAAGGATTCTTCTGCACATTTCTCAAGCTCGCCTCTCTGTGCATATGCAATATACTGCATGACATTTAAGTCCTGTGTGCAGGCCTTTGTGCAGGCGTTGCATCCGATGCAGCTGTAGATCTCCGGATAGAGTTCCATCATTACCTGCTGGTTCGGCTTAAGGTCTTCTATATTATAAAGTCTCTTGTCTGTAGGGAAGAACGGGATGCTTGCCACATACATTCCCTCCTGCACCTGTGTCTGACAGGCGAGACAGGTTTTCAGTTCATTCTGTCCCTTGATCCTGTAGATGGTCGCGCAGGCGCCGCAGAACCCGTGTCTGCAGCCGCATCCTCTTTTTAATGTATAACCGGCATATTCCATAGCTGTCATAATGGTCAGATCACCGGGAACGCTGTATTTTTTACCGAAAAAATATACGTTTACCATATTATTTTCCATGTTGGTGTCCTTTCTTTTATCCAAATCGTACGCCATGTGGAACAGCCATCTCACACGTGCCCGTCGCAACGCTCCTAAAATTGGCAGCTTAGCGAGATGGTTCCCATGGCTGTGTACTGTACCCCGCAGTGCCAGGCTCGATTCTGCTTCGCTTCATCTCGCTCGAGGGCATTCGCCCTATACAGCCGCCGATAAAAACAGCTGCTTACATGCAAGCATGACGCATCTGTTTTTATCAACGTCTGTGCACTGCTCATTGCTTATCAATACTCATTAGGTAATTCATCAACCTCATCACATCTAAATACCGGGCCGTCTTTGCAGACGTATTTGTCTCCGATGTTGCAGCGGCCGCATTTTCCGACACCGCATTTCATACGAAGTTCCAGTGTGGTATATACCTGATCTCTGGAGAAGCCCAGCTCTTCCAGTCCTGCCAGAACGAATTTGATCATGATCGGCGGGCCGCAGACCAGAGCGGTCTTATTGGTATCAAAGCCAATCTCCTTCAGATAATTCGGAACAAATCCCACATGACCGTCCCAGCCTTCCTGCTCGCGGTCAATGGTAAGATATACATTTACACCTTCTGTTTTCATCCATACTTCCTGGATTTCCTTAAGCTGCACCAGATCATCTGCAGAACGGGAACCATAGAGAATATCTACTGTTCCGTAATCCTCACGGTTATCCAGCACATAATTGATCACGGAACGAAGAGGTGCCAGACCGATTCCACCTGCGATAAACAGGAGATTTTTTCCCTTTAATTTATCTTCCACCGGAAAATGATTTCCGTATGGTCCGCGGACTGCGATCTCATCTCCAACCTGAAGGCTATGAAGATAATCGGTAAGGGATCCGCATTTTTTGATACTGAATTCCTGATAATCTTTTACAGTCGGAGAAGAAGTAATGGAAAACATACCTTCACTGACGCCTGGTGCACAGACCATGGCACACTGTCCTGGCATATGCTCGAAAAGCTTTCCACCCTCCGGAGCTTCCACACGGAAAGTTTTTACATCCGGTGTCTCCTGACGGATATCTGTGATCACGCCAACCTTGGGGATCAACGTATCCAGTGTATAATTTTTATGACAGGTACATTCACTCATTCTTTTCACCTCCCTGTTTTTCAAAGGCCTTGATGACTTTTACGATATTTAAAGATTCCGGACATTTCTCCACGCAGCGGCCGCAGCCAACACAGGAGAACATGCCGTCATTATTTAACGGATAATAAACAAGCTTATGCATAAATCTCTGACGGAATCTCTGCATCTGGCTGGTACGGTTGTTTCCGTGAGCCATCATGGTAAAATCAGAATACATGCAGGAATCCCAGCAGCGGTAACGGTGAACACCGTGTCCTGTGTCGTAATCCTTGATATCATAGCACTGACAGGTCGGACATACGAAGGTACAGGTTCCGCAGGCAAGACAAGGCTTGTACAGCTTCTCCCATACAGGAGAATTGAAACGATCCATGTATTCCTCCTGTGCCCATCCTTCCAGTGAAAGATGTGTATATGGAAGAAGCTCGATAATATCACTGATCGCCTTCTTTTCCTCTTCTACCCTTGTCTCATCAGAATCTGTCAAAAGCTCTTTCACAGTTTCTGTCAGAGCATTTCCCTTTTCTGTGAGAGGCTTCCAGAAAAGCTCTCCCTCGATGATCCAGGCTGCAACATCTGCTTCCGGATCTGCGGCATCAATGCCAAATACTTTACAGAAGCAGCTTTCCTCCGGTTCATGACAGGCAAGAGCTACGATAGTTCCATGTTCTCTTCTTGCCTGGTAAAAAGTATCCACCGGATCCCCAAGGAATACCTTGTCGAGAACCTTCACACCCTGTACATCACAGGCTCTCATTCCGAATACAACAAAATTCTGGTCTTTCAGTGCCTGAGGCTCAATGCTGATATTTTTTCCGTCTTTTTTACAGGTATAGAGATTTTCACTCTGCGGAAAGAAAGCATCCTTCGGTGATTTCACGGTTTTCAGTGTTTCAAGGGAAACTTCTGCATCCTCACTCCATGCCTTGAAGTTCACCTGTTCACTTACCTTTACCGGTAAATATAATTCCTGGTCTGCGGCAATTTTCCGGAATAATGCCGGCAGATTTTCTGCTGCGATCTTATACATACATTATCCCCTTTCTGCCACGATCCCTGGCTCTACATCCTCAAAGGTAAAGCTGGTAAGCGGACCCTTTGACTCCGCATCCTCGCCTGCCTGATACTCACCGTAAAACGCATCAATATCCTTGATAAACTTACGGTTAAACAGATGAAGGGGAATTCCCTGCGGGCAGACTCTGCTGCACTCGCCACAGTCCGTACATCTTCCGGCTACATGGAAGGCACGAATCACATGGAACATCTTTTCCTCAAAGGAATCCACATTTGCCTTCTGGGCGCTGTCGAATTTGTTGCTGTCAAAAACGCATTTGCGGCAGCTGCAGGCCGGACATACATTACGGCAGGCATTACAGCGGATACATTTACTCAGCTCGCTCTGCCAAAATGCAAATTTTTCTTCCGGACTCATTGCCTCGATCCGCTCAACTTCTGCGAAACGGTCAGCGTCCTTTGTCTCCTTTGACTCACCGATCAGTTCATCGTAAATTTTATGCTCTTTTCCTTTACATACATGGCAGCGTTCCAGCATGGCATCTTTGTATGCACAGGTTTTTTCTCCGTAAACAGTATCCACAGTCAATGTCTCTGCATCTCCGGTAATCTCTGCTCCGGAAATTCCCCGGATACCCTTGATCCCCATTTTGCGGATCTTTTCAATATCCAACTTTCCTTTACAGCCAACGCCTACGATATAGGCTTTTTCTCTATCTACACGATGCTCTTTCAAAAGCTGATTAAAGCTATATGTATCGCAGGGCTTCAGACAGACCATGGTTTTTCCTTCCAGCTTGGAAGCTTCGATCATATATTTGCTTAAATTGGCACCGCAGAATCCATCATAGACAAAATCCTCCAGAGATTCCGGTGTTTCAAAATAGGCTGGTTCCGGATTAAAGGCAAGATCTCCGGCTTTCCACCCAAGAACCCGGACTACCGTGCCATCTGCAAGCAGTTCTTTTGCACGTTTTATCAGCTCCTGCATCTTATATCCTCCAATCTAACGTTTTTACCAAGTGAATGGATCTTCTCAACAAACTCACTCATAGTCTGTGAAAATTTCACGCCTTCTGCGGCAGATACCCATTCCACACGTGTTCTTCCGTTTTCCACCCCAATATAATCCAGCATTGAAAACAGAAGTGTCATACGTCTTCTTGCATAATAGTTTCCGGTACTGTAATGGCAGTCTCCCGGATGGCATCCGCACATGATCACACCATCAGCTCCTTTTTCAAAGGCACGGAGGATGAACATGGGATTGACACGGCAGGAACATGGAACACGGATGATCTTTACATCCGCCGGATAGCTCAAACGGCTGCTTCCTGCAAGGTCTGCTCCGGCGTAACTGCACCAGTTACAGCAGAATGCCACGATCTTTGGTCTGAATTCTTCCTTTGTTTCTATCGACATATTGCATCCACCTCCGCGATAATCTGTCTGTTGGAGAAGCCCTGAAGGTCCATGGCTCCTGACGGGCAGGCTACTGTGCAGGCACCGCAGCCCTGGCAAAGTGCTGTATTGACAACCGCAACTCTTCTTGTCTCACGGATACCGTGATCGTTGACCTGTTTCTCCTCATAGGAAATCGCTCCGTAAGGACATACATTAGCACAGGTAGAGCATCCGTTACAGAGAAGCTCGTCGGATTTTGCCGTACATGGATTGGTGGTCAGCTTGTCCTTTGCAAGAAGTCCTATAGCCTTTACAGCCGCAGCTCCTGCCTGGGCAACTGTCTCCGGGATATCCTTTGGTCCCTGGCATACACCGGAAAGGAAAATTCCTGCTGTCGGTGATTCTACAGGACGAAGCTTTGCATGGGCTTCTGTAAGGAAATTGTTGGTGTCAATACTTGCAGTAAGCATGGTAGCGATCTTACGTACATCCGGATTCGGCTCAATGGCTGTTGCAAGAACTACCATATCTGCTTTCTTGAAGATCTGCTTATTGTCAAGAAGATCCGAGCCCTGAACAAGAAGTGTTCCATCCGGCTGCGGGATCACTTTTCCTACCTGACCTTTGATGTAGTTTACGTTATACTGCTCAACTGCTCTTCTGTAAAACTCATCGAAGTTTTTACCAGGTGTACGGACATCAATATAAAATACCGTCACATTGGTATCCGGATATTTATCACGGATCAGCATGGCATGCTTAGCTGTGTACATACAGCAGATCTTGGAACAGTATGGCTTTCCACGGTCATCGGAGCAACGGCTTCCAACACACTGGATAAATACGATCTCCTTCGGTGCTTTTCCATCGGAAAGGCGTTCAAGATGTCCTTTTGTAGGTCCTGCAGCATTCATGATACGCTCCAGCTCCAGAGATGTGATCACATCCTTGCTCTGGCTGTATGCGTATTCATCATATTTGTCAAGCTTGATGGTATCAAATCCGGTTGCAACCACGATAGCTCCGTATTTCTGTGTTACGATCTCATCCTGCTGATCGTAATCAATGGCTCCCGCCTGACATACTTTGGAGCAGACACCACATTTGCCTGTCTTAAATTTCAGGCAATGCTCTCTGTCGATCACAGGAACATTTGGAATCGCCTGTGCAAACGGAGTATAAATAGCTGACCGGTTGTTCAGCCCTCTGTTGAACTCATTGGGAATCTTTTTGGAAGGACATTTTTCCTGGCAGACTCCACAGCCTGTACATTTGTCCATGTTGACACTTCGCGCTTTTTTGCGGATATCAACAGTAAAATCTCCTACAAAACCTGCAACTTTTTCTACTTCACTGTATGTATAGATATTGATCTTTTCGTGAGCTGCAGCCTCCACCATTTTTGGAGTAAGGATACATGCGGAACAATCCAGAGTAGGGAAGGTTTTGTCAAGCTGTGACATTCTTCCGCCGATACTTGGTGTTTTTTCCACAATATCAACTTCATAGCCTGCATCGGCAATATCAAGAGCCGTCTGGATTCCGGCGATACCGCCTCCGATGATCAGGGCTCTCTTTGTAACCCGACTTTCCCCCGGCTGAAGAGGAGCATTTAAATTGACTTTTGCTACTGCTGCTCTTGCAAGGATCAC
Organism: Blautia sp. NSJ-140; assembly: GCF_022868965.1. Classification (NCBI taxonomy): domain Bacteria; kingdom Bacillati; phylum Bacillota; class Clostridia; order Lachnospirales; family Lachnospiraceae; genus Blautia; species Blautia sp. NSJ-140. The sequence continues at coordinate 88,441 of NZ_JALIFS010000009.1, forward strand.
GGCCTTTTCCGTAGCCTCCTGCATATCCTTGTGGATCCAGGAACAATGCTCACGGATATTTGCGATCTCCACCATATATGGATTCAGGCCGGCCTTTTCCGCTGCTTTACGGAAAGTTGCCTCATGCATACGCGGAGAACAGGAACAGACAACCACTCCTGTGAGATTTTTTTCACGGATGGCTTCCTGGATCCTGGACTGTCCTGCTTCGGAACACATATACTGATAATCTTCTGCGTGGACAACTCCAGGCTCTTTTGCAATGATCTCCACAACTTTTTTCACGTCTACCGTAGCGGCAATATTACTTCCGCAATGACAGACAAATACACCGATTCTCTGCACTTTCTCACCTCCTGTATCTTCTGAACGCACTTACAAGCAGCTGCTGAGGAAGCTCCGGATCAAGAAGCTCCGGAATTTCATTTGGTGAAAGATAGTCGCCGCCTTTTTCCCGAACAACCAGCTGTCTTGCCCCGTCAATGATCTTTCCGGGTTTTACGTCTCTCGGACACCGCTCCACACAGGCAAAGCAGGAAAGACATTTCCACAAAGATGCTGAATTTACAAGTGCTTCGATATTTTCATTGATCACGTAGGACACAAACTGATGAGGCTTGATATCCATCTCGTCAAAGGATGGGCAGGTAGCAGAGCATTTGCCACACTTCATACATTTCAGAGGATTGGTTCCGCTGATCTCCTTTATTTTTTCCGCAGCAGAATGGTTATCTCTCATTTTGCCACCTCCTCTTTGACGCCAAGGGCTTCTGCCAGAAGCTCTGTAAAATAGTAAACCGGCATTTTATTTCCGGAATTTTTATTCAGATTGTATTTGCAGAGCGGACAGGCAGTGATCAGCATATCTGCGCCAAAGCCTGCTGCGCTTTCTTCAATCTTTTCACACATATTCTGTGACATTTCTTTTTCTTTCAGGGATATATATCCTCCACAGCATTCATTTCTGTAAGGATAGATCACAGGCTCAGCGCCAAGGGCACGGATAAAATCTTCCATGATCCTTGGATTTTCCGGATCATCAAATGCCATGATCTTTCCAGGTCTCAGAAGCAGACATCCGTAATAGGCTCCGATCTTCTTTCCGGTAAGAGGATTTACTACTTTTTCTTTCAGTTTATCAAAACCGACTCTGTCCCGGAGAACCTCCAGATAATGGAGAACGGTTGTCTCTCCTTCATAGGGAGCTTCCAGCTGCATATAATTGTTGGCTCTGGTCCGGATATCTTCCACGTTTTTCATATCATCATTGACACGCTTGATCACATGATGACAGGCAGAACAGATTGTCACCAGATCCTGGCCTTTTTCTTTTGCCTGGTTCAGCGCACGGACGGAAGAAAGCTTTGTGGCGATCTCATCTGTGCCAAGCGGATAAACACCACCACAGCACTGCCAATCCTCGATTTCCTCAAGCTCAAACCCAAGGGCTGTGGCACTGGCTCTGGCATACTCATCCAGATCTCTGGCCTTTGTTCTCAGGGTGCAACCCGGATAATAACTGTACTTCATACCTTTCATTATCCTTTCTTAGTCTAAAATCTGACGTTTATAGTAGATATTCTTGTTCATATATTGTCTTTTTTTTAACAATATATGAACAAAAAAATGAAATCCCAACTAACACTTATTTGAGTTTTTTTATCAATTTGCACCCAAATAAAAGAGAAAAACACTCTTCCTCCGCAATCAAGAAGTGTATTAGCTCGATTTCCGGAATCATCATATCACGTTATTTCTGTTTCGACAAGACTTTTTCGATATTTTTTGTGTTTTTTTTAACGTACTTTTGAAAAATCTTATCATTTACTATCCTGCTTCCATGATAATTTTCATTTTCAGGCATAAAAAAAACTCCGGATCTCTCCGAAGCTTTTTTGCTCATATCAGTAAATAATGATCGGATAACCTGCATCAATGATGTTATAGATCAGTGCTGCCTGATCCTTAGGCAAATTGATGCAGCCGTGGCTTCCGTTGGTTTTATAACGGCTCCCGCCAAAGGATGACTGCCAGGACGCATCATGAAGTCCCTGCCCGTAGACAAAAGGCATCCAGTAATTAACCTTTACATCGTAACCATATTCATTGCTGGTAAGGTTAAAGGGACTCGCCTTGTAGGCGATCGGCCATGCACCACGATATGTTTCACGTCCCTTCACCGGCTTACCGCTGACAATGTCTGTTTCCGTCACAAGGCTTCCGTCCTTATACAGCCACAAATGCTGTGCATCCAGACTGACCTCTATGTAACTGCCTGCCAGATCGTCTGTTCCGTTTCTCTGATATCCTTTTTTGCTGTAAACAGGCTCTCTCGTTACAGCAGTACCGCTTTTCAGGTCTTCCAGAAGCTGAGCATATTCTCCGTCCTGATCGATCCGGTAGCCGTACTCATTTCCCTCAATGGTCACATCAGTTCCCGCAGATGTATGAAAGGTGCGGGGAACATAAATGGTATTGTATTTGTTGGCAAGCTCACTGATGTAGGCTTTAATGGCTTCTTCATCCAAAGTCAACGTCTCCCCTTCAGCCTTCAGCCAGGATGTGATCGTATCGGAATCCAGAACAGCCGTTTCACTTCCGAATGTATAAGTTACTGTACTGCTGCGGTATTTCTTCAGCTGGCTGTTCAGGTCTGTAACCTTATTTTTCATATCCTCTGTTGCAGTGACAGCCGGACTTACATACACATGCTTGTTGATCGGTACTGTAATGATATCTCCAAGAAGAGCCGTATCAAATGCTGCGTTCAGATTTATATCCACAGTAGTCTCCAGCTTATCCGGATCGATCTCCGTCCCCTGTACCTGCTTCACAAGGGTGAATTCTTTTTTCTCCTTATCGTACTGAATAGCTGCATCAACAGAAGCTTTTCTATCTTCCATACCGAAATTTGAAAGATCAAGAGCCTGCTTTTCCTGCTCCTCATCTTCCTCGATCTGACATTCCGGTTCTATATTTTCTTCCTTTGGAAAAAGCTTCCTGCGCTCTTCCCGCTGTTTCTGAATTTCTGTAAGCTTACTCAGAAGGGCTTCTTCATTGAGACTGTAGCCCAGCTCTTTCAAAGTAGTACTGTAAACTTCCTGATCGTTTTCCTGAAAGGATACCGGACGATCTGCAAATTCCGCAGTGATCTTTTCTTCTGCCTGCTTTGCATCCAGTCCGGAAACATCCACTCCCCATATGGAAATCTTCCGTCCCAGCGTATTGTGATCTGCCAAGTATGTATAGACAAATAACCCTGCCACTGCAAGAATCGCTGCGGCAATGCAGATCCCAAGTATGATCTTCAGTGTCTTTTTACTGATGATTGATCTTTTCTCCATACCCTTATCCCTCGAGTCTTATGTAGTATATGTTGTGTCGTCACAATAGTGTTATTATAATACAATAAATCCCATTTTCTGTAAAAATAACTTATCCAGGACCCTTCTGATCCGGTAAAAAAAGACAGACTGACGCCTCTGCGAAAATCTGTCTTTTTCATACGTTTCTTTATCTTTTTCTGGCAGCAGTATTTCTCTCGGGATCTTCTGCTTCTTATTCCGGCATTACGATCTTGCCTGCAACGGCACAGGCTGCTGCTGTTTTCGGAGATGCCAGATAGATCTGAACCTTGGAAGTTCCCATACGTCCCAGGAAGTTACGATTGTTGGTTGCCACAACCTTCTCACCGTCTGTCAGGATTCCGCCGGTTCTTCCGCAGCAAAGTCCGCAGCCCGGATGCGTAATGATAGCCCCTGCTTCCGCAAGAGTATCCAGAATGCCAAGCTCAATAGCCTGACGGTAAATTTTGCGGCTGGCAGGAGTCACGATCAGCTTTACAAAGTCTGCAACCTTTTTGCCCTTCAGCACCTCTGCTGCCGCCATAAGATCCTCCAGACGTCCGTTGGTACAGGAACCGATGAATACCTGGTCGATGGTCTCGCCCTGAAGCTCACTGACATCACGAATCTTGTCCACCTGAGACGGACATGCCATTACCGGCACAAAATCCTCTGCCTTATAAGTTATGGTCTTCATGTATACAGCATCCGCATCTCCCACAAGACTCTTCTGATAATCATCAAGCTCTACGTTGCAGTAAGCAGCTGTCTTCTCATCCGGCGTGAAAAGTGCACATTTCGCACCGGCCTCAATTGCCATATTCGCCATAGTCATACGGCTTGCCACAGACATATTTTCAATGGTGCTTCCGGAAAATTCCAGGGCACGGTAAGTAGCTCCATCTGCACGAAGGTCACCGATCAGGCGGAGGATGATATCCTTGGACATGACATTCTCCGGAAGTTCTCCGTCGATCACAACCTTTATGGTTTCCGGAACCTTGATCCACATGGTTCCTGTTCCCAGGATGCTGGCCATCTCTGTGTAACCGATACCAGAAGAAAACGCACCGACACATCCATAAGTCGTTGTATGGCTATCTGTACCAAATACAATATTGCCAGGTTTAACATAACCTGCCTCAGTCATAAGCTGATGACAGATACCGTCACTTCTGTGTACGTTTTTCATGCCGTATTTAGCTGCAAAAGCATCTCCCACATGGAAATGTCTGGTATCATCCTGCTGACTTGCCGGTACAAGATGGTCATAGATCAGAACAACCTTGTCCGGATCCCACAGCTTCTGAAAGCCCATCTCCTCAAATTTTTCCGCTACAAACGGAATAAAGATATCATGGATCATCACCCGGTCCACATTGACCGTCACGATATCGCCAGGCTTTACTGCCTTGCCTGTATTATGTCTGATAATTTTTTCAATGATCGTCTCGCCCATTATTTCTCTCCTCTCCGTTTTTTAGTCCAGGCCGTTTAGCTTACGCATGGCCTTTACCAGTCCGCCAGCCTGGATGATATCCATCAGATTCTCCGGAAGAGAAGCGATCGGGTACTGTTTTCCATTGTGATCTACATGCTCATTCATTACTACTGTAACCTGATCTCCTTCTTTTACATTGTCATGAAGATCCGGCTGCTCAATAAGAAGAAGGCCGTTGTTAATGGAGTTGCGGAAAAAGATCCGGGCAAAAGATTTCGCAATGACACACTGCACGCCCAGTGCCTTGATGATCTCCGGTGCCTGCTCTCTGGAGGATCCGCAGCCGAAGTTTTTTCCTGCTACAATAATGTCTCCCTTTTGAATCTGTCCGGCCAACTCCGGACGAAGGGGGCTGAATCCGTACTGTTTCATATCATCAATGGTTTTCAGTGCAAGGTACTCCGTCGGGATAATGATATCCGTATCAATATCATCACCAAGTACCCACACTTTTCCTGTAAATGCTTCCATATGTATATCTCCTGTTTATTCCGTTCCGTATCATCAGGCAAATGTTTTCTGTCTGCCCTGTTATAAGAACCCACGCCGAAACGGATTATCCTCTGATAATTTCTGAATATATTGTTTAAATCTTTTCTGAAACTCTTATACTCTGTCAGCAGTCGCGATCTCGCCTGCAACGGCAGATGCAGTAACAGTCGCCGCAGATCCCAGGTAAACCTTGGAGCTCGGATGTCCTGCACGTCCCTTGAAATTACGGGTTCCTGTGCTGATCAGGACCTCATTCTCGCCGATAACACCCTGGCAGCTTCCCCAGCATACACTGCAATTCGGGTTCATAACAATAGCTCCTGCTTCCATGAAAATATCGATAAGCCCCTCCTTTAATGCCTGACGATAGATGGTCTGGCTTGCAGGAACAACCAGGAAACGAACTCCCTCTGCAACTTTTTTGCCTTTGATCACCTCTGCGCCTACACGGAGGTCTTCAATACGGCCATTATTGCAGGAGCCAAGGAACGCTTCGTTAATCTTGATGCCGCAGGTTTCCTCAGCCGGAACCACATTGTCAACAAAGTCTGGTTTCGCTACAACCGGACGTACTTTTGAAAGATCAAAGGTATACTCTCTTGCGTAAACGGCATCCGGATCGCTGTGATATACCGCTTTTGGCTCACGTCCATGCTCTTTCAGATATTCCAGAGCTTTATCATCAGCCTCAAAGATTCCTGTCTTCGCACCAGCCTCGACAGCCATGTTGCAAAGCGCCATACGGTCGCTGATGCTTAATGTTCTGGCGCCTTCACCTGTAAACTCCATTGCCTGATAGTTGCAGCCGTTTGCCCCGATCTCACCGATAATGGTAAGAATCAGATCTCTTGCGTAAACACCCTCAGGAAGCTTCCCTGTCAGGTTAAATTTTACGGTTTCCGGAACCATGACCCAGGAGGTTCCGGTTACCATTCCGTAAAGGAAATCTGTGCATCCTACACCGGTACCGAAAGCACCAAGTGCTCCGTAGGAACAGGTATGGCTGTCAGCACCGAAGATCAGCTGTCCCGGACGGACATAATTCTCGATCATGATCTGGTGGCAGACACCCTTTCCCTCCCAGAAATCAATATTATTATCTCTTGCAAAATCTCTCATCTTTTTCTGGGATGCCGCTGTTTTCGGGCTGTCAGACGGTACGTTATGGTCTACGATAAATACCAGCTTCTTTGTGTCTGCAATATGAGGATTTTTTAATTTATTGTTGTACATATCAACAGTCAGATGTGTGGTTCCGTCATTACTCATCAGATGATCCAGTGAAACTGTATAGATATCTCCGGGTTTTACATTGTCCACTCCAGCCGCTGCCGCGATGATTTTTTCTGCGATCGTCATTCCCATCTCTTATTCCTCCTCACGGTTCAGAGAAGCGATAAGGCCGCCCTGATTCAGTATATTCTGCATGTATTCCGGCAGTTTTGTGCAGGAATAAGTCTTGCCATTGGCAACAGCAGTTCCCTCGGACATATGAAGTTCCATGGTATCTCCTGTCTTCACGGCATCCGGGAGATCCTTACAGACAATTGCCGGAAGTCCGATATTAATGGCATTGCGGAAAAAAATACGGGCAAAAGATTTCGCAATAACTGCCTTTACTCCAAGTGCTTTAAGAACACCCGGTGCCTGCTCTCTGGAGGATCCGCATCCGAAGTTCTCTCCCCCAACTACAAAATCTCCCGGTTTAACCTTTTTGGAAAAATCTGGATCCAGTGATTCAAATGTGTGGCCCTTCATTTCATCCAGATTCGGCAGAAGCAGATACTGGGATGCAATGATCTGATCGGTATCAAGGTCATTATGAAATTTAAAAATTGTTCCCTTATCCATAAAACAAGTTCCTTTCTGATCGTTATCCATTTCAAGGCAGTCATTCCTCTGCTGCCCTATTCGTCCTATATTCTAACACAAAACATCGTATAATTAAAATGTATATTTTTGATACTTAATATAATCTCAGGTTATGAAATTACTATTCACTCCATTCTCAGTAACACCCTTCGCGATGCACAGAATTTATACTGATCGCATAAATTCGTGCGGTATGTCTCGGGTTTTCTATGACCTTCGCTCACAAAAAACACCTCGCGGGACATTACCGGTAAACATTAACGTTATAAACTCAATTTCCAGACTGTAAGCATTGTCTGCTGTCCAGGAGCAAACGCCGAGCCAGCTTATTTTATTTTCCCCGTAAATGCAGAAAAGCGGAACTATGTCCGCTTTCTCTGATATTCTACGTATTAATTTTATTATGCAGTTTCTCGTGAAAGCTGGCTATGCACCTTCCGTCTTACAAACCAAAAACAGATCACCTGCATAACGATCGTAAAGATCCAGGATGCCGGGTAGGAAATAAACAGTACCTTCAATGATCTGTGTGCCGGGAAAATTCCGAATATCCATACGATCCGGAGCCCGACGGTTCCAATGATCGACAGGATCATGGGGACACCGGAGCGGCCCATTCCGCGCAGTGCTCCCGGAAACAGATCCATCTGGCCGCAGAGGAAATAGGTAACTGTGGTATAGGCAAGAATCTCCATTCCGCATTGGATAACCTTAGGGTCTTCCGTATAGATCTTCAGGAGCTGCGGACCGAAAAAGTATGCACCACAGCCCATGGCAAAGGATACGGCAAAGGACAGGATCATACAGTCAACAAGCACCCGGTCCATACGTTTCGGTTTTCGCACACCATAATTCTGACTGGTAAAGCTCATGCAAGCCTGGGTAACTGAATTTACAGACACATACAGAAATCCGAAGATATTGTTTGCTGCCGTATATCCTGCCATTGCAATGGAGCCAAAAGAGTTTACGGAGGACTGGAGCAGCACATTGGAAAAATTGATCACCGTACTCTGGATTCCTGCCGGAAGTCCTACCTGGAATATCTGTTTCAGATATTCCGGCTTTATGGACAGCTTCGAAAAACGCAGCTGATAGCTTCCCTCTGTCTGACACAGACATCGGAGAACAAGGATACAGGAGATCAACTGAGAAATCACAGTTCCGATTCCAACACCTGCCACACTTAAATGACAAACGATCACAAAAAACAGATTCAGAAGCGCATTGGCACAGCCGGAAATGATCAGAAAGACCAGTGGTCGCTTGGTATCTCCCACTGCACGCAGAATTGCTGCGCCATAGTTATATAGCATAAAAAACGGCATTCCCAGAAAATAGATACGCATATAAAGAGTAGAAAGATCGATCACATCCTCCGGCGTATCCATCAGCTCCAGGCAGATTCTGGCAAAGATCACTCCCAGAAATGCCATGATGATCCCGCTGATCAAAGCCAGCAGGATCGATGTATGTACTGTTTCTGACATTTCGTCATCCTTACCGGCAGCATAAAATCTGGCTGCCAGCACATTGGCACCAAGAGAAATTCCGATAAAAAGGTTGGTAAACACATTGATCAGTGCGGTAGTGGAGCCTACTGCCGCCAGTGCCTCACTTCCGCTGAAACGTCCCACTACCACGATATCCACTGCATTGAACATCAGCTGCAGGATACCGGACAGCATCAGCGGCAGTGAAAACGAAATCAACTTGTCCATGATCGACCCATTACACATATCGATCTCATACTTGTTTTTTTTCACGATTTCATCCCCCATGTTCATACTTACATAAAAATATTATAGCACCTTTCGTCGGAAAGCTACAATGAAATATTTTTATGAAGAATATGCAGCGGCTGCATAAAATACGCAGCCGCACAGTAACATGTGTTTATCATTTCACTATCTTTCCAAGAGTCCTGCATCACGAAGGTTTGCAAGAAGTGCATTAAAATCCTCCACGATATCATCTACTGTTGTTGCATTTCCAACAGCAGCTGCCGGGGTTACTGTTCCGGCAGGGCCGGTGGCTCCGGCTGCTCCTGTTGGGCCGGTGGCTCCGGCTGCTCCTGTTGGACCGGTGGCTCCGATTGCACCTGCCGGACCTGTTGCACCCGCTATTCCCGCTGGACCGGTGGCTCCTGTTGCTCCCGTCGGACCTGTTGCACCTGCCGGACCGATGACTCCCGCCGGACCGGTAGCTCCTGTTGCTCCCGTCGGACCTGTTGCTCCCGTCGGACCTGTTGCTCCCGCCGGACCGGTAGCTCCCGCCGGACCGGTAGCTCCTGTTGCTCCCGTCGGACCAGTGGCTCCCGCTGGGCCCATTACTCCTGCCGGACCTGTTGCACCTGCCGGACCGGTGGCTCCCGTATATCCCTGTATTCCCGGTTCTCCCTGCGGTCCCTGAGGGCCCATAGGACCCGGAACTCCCGGACAGCCTCTTGGACCGGTTGGTCCTGTAGGTCCCACAGGGCCCGGGCAGCCTCTTGTTCCACACCTGTCACATCCACAGGAACTATGATTTCCATAACAGGACATACAAGACAAATCCTCATGACTGTCCTGCTGCATTTCCATTTCCTTACGTTTTCGATGCCTGAACAGCATTCCTCGATCACCTCATAGGAAAATAACTTTCCCTACAGTATATGACAACAGCTTTTACCTGTGCATAGGATCCCCGCAAGCCTGTACCCTGCCAGGAAAATATAATAAAGATATCTTTTCTTTCCTTTTATGTCAGACCATATTTTTCCCGGAAATATTTCTGGTCGTACAATACTCCCGGATCTTCCGGCTTCTGTTCCATCGCTTTCTTATGAAAAAAGAATGCCTGCTCCGGACATTCCATCTTATCATAACAAACGCAAAGCTGCATATATGGCACAAATCCATGACACTCAGCCATAAAAAATCCACCTTTTTTCTTATCTGACGGCACAGTAAGTGCCTGCCCGTACCAGTAGGCAGCCTGTCTGGGCAGCTCTCTTTCCAAAAAAATCTTTCCGACCTCACAGCAGATTTCCGCCCTCGGCACATCCATAGTCAGACTGTACAGAAAAGCTTCCAGTGCGGACTTTTTCTCTCCCATTTTCCGGTAGCACTGTCCAAGTACAAAACAGGCATCGATCTTATTTTCCAGCCATCCGGACGGATTTTTCAGGAACTCCACCAGCACAGCCTCTGTCTCCGGATACCGCTGATGATAATACAGTTCTCTCCCATAATAAAGCTGATGTCTGGGTTCCAGCGTTTCTCCTCCTGCCAGCATTTTTTCATAAATACGAAGATTACGGTCCGGATCACTTTTTCCACATTTCCGATGCTGGATCACCACATCTGAATAGATGATATTTCCCTCCGGAATCACGGTTTCATGAACTGCCCCATTCCATCTGAAATTTCTGGATGTTTTCATTATCCGCTCCCGAAAATAAGAAAATGTTGTTCTCCCACTCTGGTCAAAGCCTGCCGCATATTCCATCATTACAACATCTGTTCCAGGATCCAGGGTTTCTTTAAGACTCCTCAGTCTTTCCAGATTTTCTTCATCCAGGACATCATCCGCATCCAGCCACATCCAATAATCGGTGCTGACTTTTTCCAGAAGGAAATTACGCGGAGCAGAAAAATCGTCACACCAGGGAAAATCAAACACCTGCGACGTATACTGCTCCGCGATCTCTTTTGTTCTGTCTGAAGAACCGGTATCTGCGATCAGAATCGCATCCATCACCTGAGAAACCGGCTTTAAAATCCTCTCAAGAACTGCTTCTTCATTTTTTACGATCATACATAGACTGAGGGAAATCATATTTCAGGATCCTTCGGATTTTTATAATATTTATGCCGTTCCCGTCAGTCCTATGCCTTCTGTCAGTGTACAGCTTCTGTTTTCAGATAAAGCTGAACTCATCCTCGTATCACCAACTGTGGTATTTCCTCTATATGCTCTGCAAGATGATCTGCTCCGTTCAGCTCCCCTTTCTCACCATATCCATACAGACATCCTATAAATGGGCTTTTGCAGGCTCTGGCACATTCCAGATCCTGCCTCCTGTCTCCGACCACCAGATAAGGGCCTGTATATTCCCGGATAATTTCCTGCACAATTTCTGTCTTTGGACGGAATCCATATGATTCACAGTCATAAAAATGATCGAACCATCGTTCCATCCCAAATTCCTTCCAGTGCGCCTCACGATATGAAGCCTTACAGTTACTTAAGATCACAAGATGATATCCCCGGTTCTTCAAAGCTGTAAGCATCTCCTCTGCTCCCGGATACCACACTGCCTTATGCTTCCTGATCTGTCTGACCATCAGTTCTCCTACCATCCTGCTTGCCTGCTCTTTATAGCTCTGATCCAGCTCCGGCAAAAATGTATTCCACATCTCCTTACTGTTAAATCCCAGCCAGCCGGCAATTTCCGCCGAGCCTATCTCCCGTTCTTCTGCAGCCTTCTGTTCTGTCAGCCACTGATAGGTTTCACGAAATGCCGGTTCATAGATTCCAAGGGTATGATGGATCGTTCCATCATAGTCGAATATGATCGTTTTTGTCATCATTTATTTTCCTGTCTTTTAGAGCTGCTTCATCAGATTGACCATTTCGATCGCAGATAATGCACAGTCATAGCCTTTATTTCCTGCTTTGCTTCCTGCACGCGCAATAGCCTGCTCGATATTCTCAGTCGTGATCACTCCGAATAAGACCGGGATCCCTGTTGCAAGTTCAACCTGTGCGATCCCCTTGGCAGATTCATTGCACACCAGATCATAATGTGAAGTATCTCCACGGATGACAGCTCCCACGCAGATAACTGCATCATATTTTCCTGACTGTGCCATTTTCTGTGCTGTAAGCGGGATCTCAAATGCTCCCGGCACCCATGCTGCAGTAATATTCTCCTCTTCTACTCCATGTCTTACCAGTCCGTCGACTGCCCCTCCCAATAATTTATTCACAATGATCTCATTAAATCTCGCTGCCACGATACCAACCTTCATTCCCTCCGGTGCTACTACTTTTCCTTCTACTAAATTGATCTGTCTCATTTTTTCTTCCTCCTGATATTTGCTGTTTTTTTATAAATTTATTTCTTTAAAAATATGACCCATCTTTTCCTGCTTCGTTTTCATATACTTCCGGTCATACTTTTGTACCGGAATCTCCAGAGGTACTCTCTCATTGATCTTCAGACCAAATTCACCAAGTCCATAAACTTTATCCGGATTATTTGTCAGTAATCTTAATGATTTCACACCAAGGTCTGACAGTATCTGTGCCCCAACCCAGTACTCTCTGAGATCCGGTGCAAACCCTAACTTCACATTAGCCTCCACGGTATCGTATCCCTGTTCCTGAAGCGCATAGGCTTTGATCTTATTGATCAGCCCGATTCCTCTGCCTTCCTGTCTCATATACAGAATGATCCCTCTGCCTTCCGCCTCTACCTGGCGCATCGCTGTCTGCAGCTGCAGGCCGCAGTCACATCTGAGTGATCCGAATGCATCTCCTGTCAGGCACTCCGAATGTACCCGGCAAAGCACATCTTCACCATCTCCCAGATCACCTTTTACCAGTGCCAGATGATGCTCTCCTGTAATGTCATTGATATAACCATACATTTTAAAATCACCGTACTGCGTTGGGAGGTTTGCAGCTGCTTCCTCCTTTACATGCTTTTCATGTATTCTTATATAATCCTGCAGATCACGGATCGTAATAAATGTAAGGTTATGCTCTTTTGCCATTTCCCATAGCTGTGATGTACGCATCATAGTTCCATCTTCTTTCATAACTTCACAGCACACGCCGCATTCCTTCAGTCCGGCAAGTCTCATAAGATCTGTTGTTGCCTCCGTATGGCCATTCCGTACCAGAACCCCGCCTTTTCTGGAAATAAGTGGAAATACATGTCCCGGTCTTCTGAAATCCTCCGGTTTTGACTGATCATCCACGCACTTCATAATGGTATAGGAGCGCTCTGCCGCAGAGATACCGGTGGTTGTATCTGCGTGATCCACTGCCACGGTAAATGCTGTACTGTGATTGTCCGTGTTCTCAGCAACCATCGGCGGAAAGTTCAATCTCGCCGCAATTTCCGCACTCATCGGTGTACAGATAAGCCCCTTTGCATAAGTCGCCATGAAATTAATATTTTCCCGGGTTGCAAACTCTGCCGCACATATCAGGTCTCCCTCATTTTCTCTGTCCGGATCATCTGTGACCAGAACTATTTTTCCTTCCTTAAGATCCCTAAGTGCCTCTTCAATTGTGTTGTACTGATAATTTTGTGACATAGTGTATATCCTCCTGTTCTAAAACCCGAATTCTTCAAGAAACTTCATCGTAATTCCGGATTCTTTTTTCTCTTCTTCATTTTTTCTGATGCCAAGCAGTTTTTCTACATATTTTCCGATCACATCATTTTCCAGATTAACCAGATCCCCCGGCATCTTTTCCAAAAGGGTGGTTTCTTCTCCTGTATGTGGAATGACCGACACCTGAAAACCAGCTTCATCAACCCTTGCAACTGTCAGGCTGATCCCATCAATACAGACAGATCCTTTTTCCACGATCAGATGCAAGATCTGCGGCGACGTCCCAATTGATACCCAGATGGCATTTTCTTCCCGGAGCATGGAACGTATCACGCCAGTCCCATCAATATGGCCGCTTACTATGTGTCCCCCGAACCTGCCATCTGCAGCCATTGCACGTTCCAGGTTTACCTGGCTTCCGGCTTTACAGCTGCCAAGACTGCTTCTTCTGATCGTCTCTGCCATCACATCGGCAGTAAATCCATCCGGCTGGATCGACGTGACTGTCAGACACACACCATTTACGGCAATGCTGTCACCGATCCTTGTCCCTTCCAGGACCTTCCTGGCTTTCACTGCCAGGATTCCTGATTCTCCTGTCAGCTGTATATAACGGACTTTTCCTTTCTCCTCTACGATTCCTGTAAACATGATTCCTCCTGTTTTTTCTCACACACCTGACATCTTATCCGAATATCCTCACCGATCTGGCAGATATCTGTATATTTCAGTTCCACTGCATCAGACGGGAATTCAACTCCGATACCTTCTACCGGTGTCTTCCCGGCCACCCCGCCAAACAGCTTTGGTGCCACAAAAGCCTGTACTTCCTTTACAATTCCGGCTCGCAGGGCACTGTCATTTAACGTACCGCCTCCCTCCAGGAGGATGCTGTCAATACCTCTGTTTCCAAGATCTGCCATCAGCTTCTTAAGGTCTATCTGATTCTTTTCATCGGGACAGTAAATGGTCTCAACTCCCATGGTATGTAATATTTTTATTTTTTCTTCTGTATTTTTCTGATCTGCATAAGCCACGATCGTCCGGTACTTTTCCGCACTTTTTACGATCTGACTGTCCGGCGGGATTCTGAGCTTACTGTCGCACACAATCCTGACAGGACTTTTCCAGCCTTCTACCCGGACGTTTAACATCGGATCATCTGCAAGCACAGTTCCAATACCTGCCATGATCCCCATGTACTGATGCCGCATATGCTGTACTTCTTTTCTTGCCGCTTCTCCGGTAATCCATTTTGATGCTCCTGTCTTCGTTGCGATCTTCCCATCCAGTGTCATGGCATACTTCATCACCACATAAGGAGTCTTCGTAGTAATATAATGGAAAAACACTGGATTCAGCTGATCACATTCTTCTCTCATAAAATCTTCAACTACTGTTACACCGGCTTCCCTTAACATCTGCACGCCTTTTCCTGCCACTTTCGGATTCGGATCCCGGGAACCGATCACCACTTTTCTGATCTTCTGTTCAATGATCGCTTCCGTACATGGAGGTGTTTTTCCATGATGACAGCAAGGCTCCAGCGTAACATAAATCACCGCACCTTCTGCTGATTCTGTGAGAGAAGCAATTGCATTACGTTCCGCATGAAGTTCTCCATACTTTTTATGATAGCCTTCCCCGATGATCCTTCCGTCTTTTACGATCACTGCCCCTACCATCGGATTGGGATTCGTCCAGCCTTCTCCTTTTTTTGCCAGCTGGATCGCCCGAAGCATATATTCCTGATCCGTCATTTTTATTCCTTCTTTCTTATTCCTGTTCTTTGTCTAGAGCGTGTTTGAAAAAGGCTTTCTGCAAGATGTGCGTCACAATTTGTGGGAGATTTTGTCCGGATGAGGGCGCCGTAGCGGGCTACGGCAACTGAATTCGGGCAAAATATACCGCAAAGTGGGGCGTGCAGATTGCAGGAATGATTTTTCAAACACGCTCTGGTACGCCGAAACTTTTAGACCTGTGCAATCGTATTCACAGACAAGTAAGTGGTATATTTATTTCGAAAACGATGTACCAGATACAAAAAAAGCCTGCAGAAATATCTGCAGGGTGGAATTGATCGGTTACATCTGATCGATAAATGAATGTCTGATTTTCTATATAAAAAGCTCTGAAATGGATCACCATCTCAGAGCTCTGATACTACATTCATTCATACAAAAAATCAACTGTACTATCATCTTCTTCCATCCAGACTGTACTGTCGGCCCCGGAATCTCACCGGATCATACCTCTCGGCTCGCGGGCTTTACCGCCGGTAGGGAATCTCACCCTGCCCTGAAGATATCTTCTTGTTTATTTTAATACTTTATCTGTAATTTGTAAAGCGGAATTTTTATTTTACTTGGTTTACATAGCCGTCACCTCCATTATCATATCATAAAGATAGATCCATGTTCTGAAAAGCAACTTCTTGTTGCTATAATCTATCCATATTTTATAATGCAGTATATGAAGTGAATAATATAAAAAAACCCTTGAAAATACTGATTTTCAAGGGTTTTATGGATCTTATTAAAGATATGCAGATAACAGATTATTTGCCCATCTGTTTTGCAACTTCCTCAGCGAAGTTCTCTTCTTTCTTCTCAAGACCATCGCCTGTCTCGTAGCGAACGAAGCCTTTGATCTGGATCTTAGCGCCGTTCTCTTTTGCTACCTGCTCTACGTATTTAGCAACGGACTGTTTTCCGTCCTCTGCTTTTACGTATGTCTGGTCAAGAAGGCAGATCTCTTTAAGCTCTTTCTTGATACGTCCTGTGATCATTCCCTCGATAACCTTAGCCGGTTTCTGGGACTCCTTCGGATCATTCTGGATCTGAGCCATAAGGATCTCTTTCTCATGCTCAATGTACTCAGCGCTTACTTCCTTGTCGCTTGTGTACTGCGGTTTCAGAGCTGCGATCTGCATAGCTACGTTCTTAGCCATCTCTTTAACAGCATCGTTAACAACATCTGTCTCAACGTCTACAAGAACGCCGATCTTTCCACCCATATGAGTGTAGGAAGCGATGAATCCGTTCTGCTCCTCAACCTGAGCAAATCTACGGATGTTCATGTTCTCGCCGATTACTGCGATCTGAGCTGCAAGAGCCTCTTTTACAGTCTTAGTTGTATCAAGTGCCCATGCCTCAGCAAGGAAAGCATCGATATCAGCTGCTGTTGTGTTAAGTGCCTGTGCTGCAACATCTGCAACATAGCTCTGGAATTTCTCATTCTTTGCAACGAAGTCTGTCTCAGCATTAACCTCAACAACGACTGCTTTCTTTCCATCCTCTGTTACCAGAGTTTTGCAAAGACCCTCTGCTGCGATACGGCTTGCTTTCTTCTGTGCTGTAGCAAGACCCTTCTCACGCAGGAACTCAACTGCTTTATCCATATCGCCTTCTGTAGCTGTAAGAGCTTTCTTACAATCCATCATTCCGGCGCCGGTCATCTCTCTTAACTCTTTTACCTGTGCTGCTGTAATAGCCATTGTTCGTTTCCTCCTGAAATATTCTGTTTATACGAATTATTCCTCTGTAGCTGCAAACTCCTCAGACTCAGCCTCGATCTCGCCATCTGCCTCAGCAGTTCCCTGCTTAGCCTCGATAACAGCGTCAGCCATCTTGGAAACGATGAGTTTTACTGCACGGATAGCATCGTCATTTCCCGGGATCACATAGTCAAGCTCTTCCGGATCACAGTTAGTATCGCAGATACCGATAAGCGGGATTCCAAGTGTATGAGCCTCCTGTACGCAGATTCTCTCTTTCTTAGGATCTACGATAAAGATAGCATCCGGGATTCTCTTCATCTCTTTGATTCCGCCAAGGTTCTTCTGAAGCTTAACAAGCTCTTTGCGAAGCTCGATAACTTCTTTCTTAGGAAGTACGTCGAATGTTCCGTCAGCTTCCATTGTCTCGATCTCTTTCAGTCTTGCGATACGGCTCTGGATTGTCTTGAAGTTTGTAAGCATACCACCAAGCCATCTCTCATTTACGAAGAACTCTCCACAACGCTCTGCCTCTGTACGGATAGCATCCTGAGCCTGTTTCTTAGTTCCTACGAAAAGGATGTGTCCACCGTTGGCAACGATATCTGCTACTGCATTGTAAGCATCGTCAACCATTCCTACAGACTGCTGAAGATCGATGATATAGATACCATTTCTCTCTGTGTAGATGTACGGAGCCATTTTAGGGTTCCATCTTCTTGTCTGATGTCCGAAATGAACACCTGCCTCTAAAAGCTGCTTCATTGAAATAACGCTCATGTCTTTTCTCCTTTTTGGTTAAATTCTTCCGCACAGGTCGCCTTCTCTCTGGACCCATCCTCACACCGTAGGGCACCATCCTTATAGAATCGCCGTGCGTGCTTATTTTTGCAACTTCTGAATTATAGCATAGAAAATCCCCTTATGTAAAGGGGATTTTTCCAATTTTTTTCTGTTTTTCAGCGGTTTCCGGCAGACTTCAGAAGCTCCAGCTCTTTTTCGGTGAGCGAACGATATTTTCCTGTCGGAAGATCTGAAGGAAGCGCCAGCGGCCCCATGGATAGTCTTTTCAAATAAGTTACTTTTTTTCCCAGTGCCTCCATCATCCGTTTTACCTGATGGAATTTTCCCTCGTGGATGGTAAGTCGGATCTCAGATTCCCAGTTCTTACCGGCTTCTGCAGATTCTGTACCGGACTCCCAGGTAGAAAGGATCTCCAGCCTTGCCGGTCGTGTGAGATCTTTTTCCCCGATATCCACGCCTTCTGCCAGCTTCACGACATCTTCTTCTGTCACTTTCCCGGATACTTTTGCATAGTAGGTCTTATCCACATGCTTTTTCGGAGAAAGAAGCTCGTGTGCCAGAGGACCGTCATCTGTGATCAGAAGAAAGCCTTCTGTATCTTTATCCAAGCGTCCCACCGGAAAAAGACCCTTTCTTCTGTCTTTCTCTTCAATATAGTCGAGAACCGTTTTATCTCTGGAGTCCTCCGTTGCGCTGACACAGCCCGCCGGCTTGTTAAAAAGATAGTATACATATTCCGGTGCAGCATGAATTTCCTGCCCGTTCATAACCACCTGATCTTCTTTTGCTACTTTCAGTTCCGGTTTCTTCACAGATTTCCCGTTAACCTGCACCTGACCCTTCTGTATGTATTTTTTTACCTCGCTTCGTGTACCTGCGCCGGCATCTGCCAGAAATTTATCCAGCCGG
Organism: Blautia sp. NSJ-140; assembly: GCF_022868965.1. NCBI lineage: Bacteria > Bacillati > Bacillota > Clostridia > Lachnospirales > Lachnospiraceae > Blautia > Blautia sp. NSJ-140. Next base: position 107,191 of record NZ_JALIFS010000009.1, read on the forward strand.
ACTGGTTTTTCCATTAATCATTTACCTCCCATTCTGTTACATGGGCTGCCTTTGCATCTGCTCTGATGAAATCCGGGATCTCACCGGCAAATATCATATAAAGTCCGGAATCCCCGTCGGTGCTCTCCTGTCCTTCCAAAACCACTTCCATTGTGACATCTGCATTCCAGATAGTCCATCCGTTTACCAGCTGTGATGGGCGAATACACTTTTTCAGGGTTTCCAGCTGTTCCTTTTTATCGTAACGGACTTTATAACCGTTCTCTGTTTCTTCAAGATCCGAAACAGGCTCAATGTCGGAAAAAACCTCATCATCTTCGCCGGCAGCTTCGGAGCTGAAGTAATAAACATTAATATACTCAACAGACAGCTCATCCATGGAAAGAGGATATCCTGTTTCTTCCAAAATTGCAAGTGTTCTCTTATATGCCGGATACACCAGAACAGATGTAGACACCCTCTCTCCTTCCTGAACAGCCGGTACATTCATTCCCCATTCATCTATGTATCCTTCTGACGGAATTCCCGCATAATCGAACATCAGCATTGCGCATGGCTGGTCTTTTACTGTCTGACCGCCGTTTTCCAAAATGTCCTTTCTCAGCGCCTCTGCCAGCGCCTGACGCTTCTCTGCATTTTTCTCAAATAATGTTTGAATATCTCCGTCACAGAAAGTACCGGTGACCTCTTTCAGATACTGTTTGTCCAGCTGGAAAAATGAATATCTGTCTTCTTTCCATGTCTGCTCATCATACAGGGCTTCCATAAGATTCTGTGCCTGTGCAGAGGATACATTATAACCTCTGCATACACTGAATCCCTGTTTATTTATGTAGCGCACATACACGCGCTTTCCTGATTTTTTTCCTTTTTCATTCTGAAGCCTGATATCCTCCAGACTGTTATATAATGCTTTACTTTTCATCACCGGCTGATCCACCAGACCAGAACTATTGTCTGAGGTGGCAGTATACCGGATCTTATAGATTCCGTCTTCTTTTTTTTCCACATTGCAAAGCTGCTCTGTATATGAAAGATTGCTTACATTTATCACAACTCCCTGAAGATTGTCATAAGCCGGAAAATAACTGTCATATCCCAGAAGATCCATTTTCATGGTCAGCGCACAGATTGCCACAACACCTCCAAAGATCATAAGTTGCACTTTTCTGCAGAAAAATCTGCGAAAATCCATTTCGTAGATCACTTCCAGAATTCCATGGACCAGGATCGTTCCCAATATCATTCCGAAGATCCACCATGCTGTTTTGGATGAATCTTCCGGAATCATATAAAAGATCAGACCGATCCCCAGTCCGGATGGTATTGTGATCAGGGCACTTAAGACCGGCTCCATCCAGGTATATACCAGAGCTTTTCCGGTATTCTCTGACCTTCGTCTGCAAAATGCCATCCAGGAAAGTGCTGCCATGATAAACAGCGTAAGGATCAGTATCAACAACTGCTTTCCAAAGCTTCCGCTGCTGTATCTATCTATAAAGCTTACGATCGCCATAAGAGGAGATCCCAGATTCCGCACTGCTGCCAGAATTCCGTAATTGCCCTCGTACCAGGTATCAAAAAATAAATGTCCGCTTAACTGCAGCATCACTGCCAGAACGATACTGTAGGTAAACAGCCCTGCCCATGCAAGTGCTCCCATCAACATGGTACCGGTGCAGGCGATCACCAGCACTGTGGAAAAATACACCAGAAGATACATCAGGAGATGGAGAACCAACAGGATCAGTGCCTTTTTCATAATGGAAAGGCTGTAATATCCTCTGGCTGCCCCGATGCATACCGCAGCAAATTCCATGATCACATATGGCACCAGATAATAAAGAACAGCCAACAATACTCTGTGCAGAAACAGTGCACTTCGCTTTACCGGAAGGCTGTGATAGAAATCCACTTTTCTCGGGGAATACAGATACCAGAAGCCGCTTACTGCTGCAAAAAATGCGGTTACCGCAGCCACAGCTGCTCCCATTGTGAGAAAGTCACTGCTCCACAGGCTGGAATACAGATAGGAAAGCTGACTCTGAGTATAACTGCGCTCATTCCATTTTCCCATCAAAATAAGTTCCGCTACCGGAAATGCAAGGAGAAATGCGACCATGGCAAATGCTGGGATCCATCTTTGTCCTTTAGAAGAGGATTTCATATACTCACTGGAATAAATTTTTGACTTCATAGCCTGCCACCTCCGTTTCGCTGATAAATATTTCTTCCAGAGTCAGTGGGAGCACTTCGCAGAAAAGAGGATTTTTTGCCTGTATCTTCTCCATGATCTCTCTTCTTGTTCCCCTTGCAGTAATAAGCAGCAGGGAGCCCTGATGCTCTGTTTTCAAAACATCCAGCTCTTTCTTTAATTCTTCTTCTTTCTTTTTGTCAGCAAGTACACACTGGATCTTATGGATGTGGAATTTCATATCCTCCAGATCTCTGGAAAGGAGAATTCCTCCCTGATGAAGAAGCCCGATGTGATCACAGATATCTTCCAGCTCACGGAGATTATGGGAAGCAATCACCGGCGTAAATTCACGACTCATGATCTCCGATGCAAAAATACTTTTTACTGCCTGGCGCATTACCGGGTCCAGGCCATCAAAGGTTTCATCACAAAACAGATATTTCGTTCCTGTACTGATTCCCAGGATCACCAGAAGCTGTTTCTTCATTCCCTTGGAAAAAGTGCTGATTTTTCGTTTTCCATCCAGATGAAACTGCTTCATCATTGTCTCAAAACGTGCCTGTTGAAATCCCGGATAAATACAACGGTAAAATTCTGCCATGTCCAGAGCATTGTAATTTGTCGGAATATATGCATCGTCCGGGATGTAGAAAAAATGCTCTTTGATCCTTTCATTTTCAAAAACCAATTCTTCATCCATCAGCACCTCTCCTCTGTCCTGACGGATGATCCCGGCCATGATACGAAGCAGAGTACTTTTTCCCGCACCGTTGGAACCGATCAGTCCAAAAACCTCCCGTTCCCCGATATCCATGGTGACCTTATTTACTGCCTGTATCTTACCAAAAGCTTTGCTGCAGTTTTTTATCTCAATCATTGTTTCCCTCCTTATAGCATAAGCGGATCACACCGATCATTTCTTCCTCCCCTACTCCCAGAGCCATTCCCTTTTCTGTGATCTTTTTCAGCTCACTTAAGGTTTCTTCCATACCGATCTGCCTGATCCTGCTGCTGTCTGTGACAAAACTGCCTTTTCCCTTCACCGGACAGATCAGCCCCTGCTGCTCCAGTTCCATATATGCCCGCTGGATGGTATTGGGGTTGATGGATAATTCCACGGCCAGCTGCCGCACAGACGGCATCTTGGAAGATGGCTCCACAGCTCCTGACAGGATCAGCATCCGGAATTTCTCTACGATCTGCTCGTAAATGGGACGTCTGTCCTGATAGTCCAAGAATAACATACGATGCTCCTTTCTCTGTAATCTGCGTATTAAGTGTATTAATTCTTTTAATACACTTATAATAGCACGTGATACAAAGATACGCAAGAAATGGTCTCTTAAATAAATATAAAATCTGTATAAATTTACCGGCAAAAAAAGATTCCGACATATTTTTATAAAAAAATCTGTAATGGCATCCCTATACTATGATCCCACTACAGATTCTCTGTAAAGCAAATATTTATCTATCACTCTGCCTGAGCCAGTAGCAGGCAGACATTCGTGATTCACATCGGATCAGACAGCCCGGTAGCCACGTTTTTCTCCCCGGCGTGCAAAATACTGATATCCTCCGACCATCGCTGCCGCAAAAACACCATAGATCATCAGAAGGTTTCCTGCTCCGGATTTTTCCACCAGAGTCTGGGCGTATTCACTGAAAATAAGTATCCAGGTATTGGCTCCGATGTGCATCAGCACGCTGGTCCACTTATTACCGCCCATCTCCAGAAACCACGCAAAAATTCCTCCCAGAACAAACGCATACACAGCCTGCAGGACATTTCCGTGATAAATTCCGAAAAACGCCGCAGAGATCACAGCGGAAACCAGCACTGAAAAGTGATCCCGAAGTCGCAGATAGATCAGCCAGCGAAAGATCATTTCTTCTGCAACAGGTGCTATGATCCCCATCCAGAAGATCATCATAAATAAACTCTTTCCTGAGGTAATCTTCGTCATCGTTTCTCCATAGCTGGATGAGATCCAATTCTGCAGGATCGCCACCAGCACATTGGCATACTGGGCAAATCCGGCTCCAGCTGCAAGAAGAAGCAGCATTTCAGGAATAGATAGCCGTTGTTCCTCAACGGAAGTCAAACCGCCGATCAGCCTTCCTATACGATCCTTTCGATAAAAATATACTGCCGGAAACATGACCAGCACTCCGGTAAGTCCGGTGATCACCAGCGTATAACTATAATACCTTTCCTGTACGTTGCCGACATGCCCTGCCAGCCAGAGAAGCACGGCACTTCCGAGGATCTGTCCGATAAGATAATGGATTCCTGCCGGATAAAGCTCCCTCCACACTATTTGAAAAATATTCTGTCTGTGCAGAGGGGTCAGACGAAAAAATTCAGAAGTTCATCTGCGGAAGCTACGATCTGAAGAGGCTGTGCCTTTTCCAGTTCTTCTCTGCTTCCATATCCGTAAGATACAGCCACACACTGGATCCCGCATCGTCTGGCTCCAAGAATGTCATGTTCTCTGTCACCCACCATGATCACCTGGTCACGGTGATCAGAAAGACTCATTCTTTCCAGAGCTTCCTCGATCACCTGGGATTTGGTTACTTTCGGTCCATTTAGATCCGTCCCGGCAATCACCTCAAAATACCGACTCAGATTAAAATGGTCCATGATCTGTGTCACATAAAAGGTCGGTTTCGCAGACGCCACAGCCAGTCTGTAGCCACGACGTTTCAGTTCTGCCAGAGTGTTTTCCACGCCCGGATAAACAGTGTTCTCATACATTCCTTTTTCTGAATATCTCTCTCTGTAATATTCAATTCCCTTCTGCGCTGTCTCTTTATCAAATCCCGCATATTTCATAAACTGTTCCAGAAGCGGCGGACCCACAAAAACTTTCAGTGGCTCCAGATCCGGTGCTGAAACTCCAAGCTTCTCCAGTGCATACTGTACGGATTTCGTAATCCCCTCTCCGGATTCTGTTAGTGTTCCGTCAAGATCAAAAAAGATTGCCTTATACATAAATTCCTCCTATTGTATAAAATAATCAGCAAGTATGCCTATTGTATCACTGTTTTTCTGGTAAGTCCATGCTTTCATAGTACAGCTTACCGGATTTCACAAAACCCAGGAGTTCTGCTTTCCAGGAATTTCTGCTTTTTTTCGGTAATTCCGCCAGAAGCTTTTTTCCTTGCCAGTAAAAATCACATTCTTTTCCATTGATCCGAAATGAAAGGATCTGGAACGGAATATCCGGACTGATCTCTATCCGGATCCTGTTACCGTCTGTTTTCATTCGGATCACCGGTTTTTGCTCTTTTTCTCTTTTCTTATCCGGCGTTCCTGTTGGTTCTGTCTGATAGTAAGATAATGCCGGATTTTGCTTCTTCTCCCCCTTTGATGCATCTGTTGCTGACTTTCGAACTGGTTTTTGAGTCAACGTTACAGATGGACTTGCTGCCACTGTCTGTATAGGGATCGGTTGTTCAGTCAGTATTGGCAGTTTTGTTGGTATCGGCGTTTCCGTCAGTTTTTCCGCAGGCGTATCAGCTATATCTGCTTCTTCCGGAATATTTCCATTTTCCATAAGGCTTTCTTCCTGAGAACGTGCCTCATCTGTCTGAAAATCTAAATTCCATTGTGCAGACTCCTCCTGATCATTTTCTGATTCTGCCCAGGCAGCGGAATGCTCCTCAGTATTTCCTTCTTCTCTGTTCCAATTACTGTCATCACTTCCTTCTCCTGCATAGCTTTCTTCCCAGTCTTCCGGCAGCTGTCCGGTTCCTTCTCCCACATTCATATCAAATCCGCCGGTATCAAAACTGTCCATCCCTGACACATCAAATCCATAAACAGCATTAGAAGGAATCATCCAGCTGCATAAGACCACCAGAAACAAAACAATACAACAGATTCTCTCACTGGAGATTTCCGTTTCTTTTGGTTTTTGTTGATCACTTTCTCTTCTTTTTCTCATTGATCTCCTCCCAAAGCTTCAGATTTCTGCTCTCACTATCATCCAATAATTTTGCTTTTTCTTTCTTTTTATAATCTTCCCACAACTTTCTGCTGGCCTCTTTCTGACCGGTCCGAATAAGAAACATCCCATATTCTCCGTAGGCCACAGGATATTCTGCATCATACAGAAGAAGATTTTCATAATACAAAGCTGCTTTTTCCGGTTCATCCAAAAGCTCCGCATTACATGCCAGCAGCAGTTCAATACGACGCTGCTGCTCCTTTTCTCCATAATTTCTGTTTAACTTCTGCAGTTTCTTTTCTGCTTCAATACAGCACTTTTTCCGACCTTTTGAGTCTTCCGGATACTGTCTGGCTTCGTAATATAAATCTGTTACTTCTGAGATCACAATAGAAAACTCTTCCGGTTTCAGTGTTCCTGCTATCAAAAGCAGTGTTCCTATCAGAATCCCCGCAGCTACCGCTTCCAAAAATCGTTTTCTCCAGGTGATCGTCCGATATCTGTTTTCCAGCTTTTGGATTTTCTTCTGAACCACTGACATATCTGAATATCGGTATTTTTCCTGTTTTCTGGTACATCGGAACAGAAACCAGAAAAAATCCGGATATAAAATCCACTGCCATTTCTTTTTTCTGCAAAGTTTTTCCAGGGTCTTCCCCAGAGCATAAATATCACTTCCCGGTCTTAAGTAGCCCTGATACTGCTCCGGCGCCGCATAGCCTTTCGTTCCTTCACAAATCTGTTTTATTTTTCCATGATCGAACATGGCACTTCCAAGATCTATCAGATACAGATGCCCGGTTTCAGAAAACATAAGATTATCCGGTTTCAGATCCCCGTAACAGACCGGTGGCTTCCGACTGTGAAGATATTCCAATACTCTGGCAATCTCCTTTCCCAGAGCAAGGATTTCCCGTAAAGAAAACCGTTTCCCTGAACGGAGAAGTTCTCCCAGCGACTGACCCTTGATATATTCCATGATCAGATAACAGTTCTCCCCTGTTTCCACATAATCGATAATCTTCGGTATTGCAGGATATTCCAGATACTGCATGAGTCTGGCTTCTTTTTTCTTTGCGATCGGTATCTCTTTCACTGCACGACAGATACCAAGCTCCATATCTTTTGCCAGATAAAGGCTTCCACCTCCGCCATGTCCAAGTTGTTCCACAATACAATAACGTTCTTTCAGAACATTTCCGATCAGACAGACCACCTTCCTCTCATTTCTGTCAGACAATATTTATGATTACATTTCTTATTGATTTGGGATAATCCGGTGAATTCCGGTTTGAAAAAAATCAGACAACTTATAGTCAGGCAGAAATTCGTGATCTGCCCTCATTTAAGATGAGCTCTATTATAGCACATCCTGTTCCTTTTGCAAAGAACTTTCTATATAAAAAGTCCGCCGAATATAGCAGACAAAAAATGTCTCTTTATCCGGCGGTCTGTCATTATTTATAGTGTTTGTATCTGCAAAACTATACCTTACATACGATCCGGTGCAGAGAATCCAAGAAGATCGATGCTTGTCTCAAGTACTCTTCTTGTAAGCTGGAGCAACTGAAGGAAGGATTCCTTCTGTGCCTGATTCTCTTCGCTTAAGATCTTAGTCTCATGGTAAAAGCTGTTAAATGCATTGGATACCTCATAGATATATGCACAGATCTTATGTGGTGCTTTTTCTTCAAAAGCGTTCTCAACCATTGCTGCAAAGCCGGAAAGCTGAAGCATCAGGTTCTTCTCACTGGCATTGACTGCCGGAAGGATCTTACCTGCACTTAAATCTCCTCCTTCCTGCACATAACGGTTCAGGATCGACTTAATACGAACGATAGTATAAAGGATATACGGACCTGTATTTCCCTCAAAGGATGTAAAGCGGTCAACATCAAAGATGTAATCCTTGGTCGCCTGGTTGGAAAGATCTCCGTATTTGATCGCGGAAAGCCCTACAATCTTGGCAGTATCCTTTGCATCTTTATCTTTTACACTGCGATTCTCCACGATCTTACGATACATTTCCTCATCAATATCTGCGATCAGGTTCTCCAGACGCATAACACCGCCTTCTCTTGTCTTAAACGGTTTACCGTCTTTTCCATTCATGGTACCGAAACCAAGGAAGGAAAGCTTGGTTTCCGGATTTACAAGACCAGTTTTTCTTGCGCAGCGGAATACCTGAATAAAATGCAGCTCCTGACGCTTGTCAACAACATAAAGGATCTCATCCGGCTGAAAAAGTTTCATACGCTCTACGATAGTAGCAAGATCTGTGGTTGTATAGAGAGAAGCTCCGTCTGATTTCAGAAGCATACATGGAGGGATCTCCTTGGTATCATTCTCTTCTTTTACATCTACAACAAGAGCGCCCTGATCCTCATAGGCAAATCCTCTCTTCTTCATATCCTCTACCATATCCGGGATGTACGGCTGTGCATCGGATTCTTTTTTCCAGAGGTCAAAGTCTACATTCAGGTTCGCGTAGTTTCTCTTCAGGTCTGTTACAGATACATTCATGATGTGGTTCCAGAGAGCCATGTATCCGGGTTTGCCCTGCTGAAGAAGATGGGTTGCTTCCAGTGCCTCATTACGGTAAGCCTCATCCTCTTTTGATTTCCCACTGGCACATGGATAGATTTCTTCCAGCTCGCTGATGGTAAACGGTGCCTCTGCCGGATATTCACCGGTAAAGCTGTCATCAAAATATACCAGCTCCGGTTTCCGGTGTTTCAGCTCGGTGATGATCAGTCCCATCTGAAGGCCCCAGTCTCCAAGATGTACATCACCGATCACCTTATGTCCTACAAAACGTCCGATACGCTTGATGCTCTCACCGATGATCGCAGAACGGAGATGTCCTACGTGAAGCGGCTTGGCAACGTTTGGTCCGCCATAGTCGATAATGATCGTCTTCGGATCCTTGGCAGTCTCAACAGAAAGCTTCTCATCCTCTGCCATCTTATTCATGTATTCTGCAACAAATTCCGGTTTCACATCCAGGTTGATAAATCCAGGCTTTACAACTTCTGCTCTGGAAAAGATCCGGCTGTCTGACAGCTGTGCTACCACATCATCAGCGATCATAAACGGTGCCTTGTGATATGCTTTGGCTCCTGCCATAGCACCGTTACACTGATACTCACATAAGTCCGGTCTGTTGGAAACAGTAACTTTTCCGTAGGATGGATCATAACCTGCTTTTTCAAATGCGGCGGAAAGTTCTTCCGCCATCTGTTCCATAATCTTTTTCATGTTTCAAACTCCTCATATCTTTATTTCTGTATTTTATGCTTATAATGTCACTTTTCTTGAACATGCGACTGCAAGGGCACCATAACCGATATGGCAGGCAACACTTAAGGAAAGGGGATCCATATTTATCTCCATTCCCGGAAATACCTCCTGGATCTCTTTTTTAAATTCTTCTGCTTCTTCCAGATTTCCTGCATAAGCAGCCTGAAGACACATCTCACCGTCGGATGCATATTCCTTAAAACGTGTTTCCCAATCATTCTTCATTGCCTTCAGCATGGCACGTTTGGCCTGCTTCTTGCCACGAACCTTAGCATAGGCATCCAGCTTCTCTCCCTGGATCTGAAGTACAGGCTTCAGATTCAGAACTGTTCCGATGGCTGCGGCTGCCGGTGTGATCCTGCCACCTTTTTTCAGATATTTCAAGGTGTCAAGTGTGATATAAATGCTGGAATCGAGTTTCTGATCCGTAAGGATCTTCTTGATCTCTGCGGCACTTTTTCCCGCCTCAGCAAGCATCTTAGCATCCATTACAGACTGTCTCTGTGTTACGGAAATCCGCTGATTGTCCACTACCTGAACACGACCATTATAATCAATAGCAAGTCCCATCGCAGTAGAACAGGATGCACTCAATCCGCTTGACATTGGAATGTGAATGATCTCTTCATAATCTCTCAGCAGTTTGTCCCACAGATCACAGAGATCAGCCGGACTTGGCTGAGATGTAGAGATTGGTTCATCCTTCTTAAGCTTCTCATAAAACTCTTCCTGAGTAAGAGTTACACCTTCAAGATACATTTTTTCATTAATATAAAACGGCATCGGGATCACATAAACGCCAAGCTCTTCTGCCTGTGCCTGTGTGATACCGCTGTTGCTGTCTGTTACAATGGCAATTTTGCCCATTCTTTCTCTCCTCCTGGTCTGTTATCTCACAGTTCAAAGAATTAATGCATCAGCCCTTGATGGACTAATTCTTTGAACTGCTGTAAAAAGCCATGATGTTAGTGTATCATATTTTTTTCTATACCACAATTGGAAATTTTCCATGAAAATCCCGCAGAATATTACCACTAAAAAAACAGCTGCCATACAAATATTTATGCACAGCAGCTGTCACACTATTTATCAAAAATATCCTTATCTATTTATGATCTGTGTTTTATTTCATCTCTCTAACGATCTTTCGAACCGGAAGAACAAATGTCGGAGATACGGACAACTCGTCCAGTCCCATCTCTACAAATCTCTCAGTAAGTGTAGTATCTGCACCAAGCTCACCGCAGATTCCGGCCCAGATACCTTCTTTGTGTGCATTATCCACAACCATCTGGATCATACGGAGAACTGCCTCATGATGGGAATCATAAATGTTGTCAAGCTTTGCATTCTGACGGTCAATAGCCAGTGTATACTGAGTCAGATCATTGGTTCCGATACTGAAGAAATCAACCTCTTTTGCAAGAAGATCACTGATCATAACCGCAGCCGGAGTTTCGATCATGATACCCTGCTCCACGTCATCACGGAACGGGATCCCCTGTTCCTTAAGCTCTGCTTTCACTTCTGCTACAATGGCCTTGATCTGCTTCACCTCTGTTACAGAGATGATCATCGGATACATGATGGAAATATTTCCGAACATGCTTGCGCGGAAAAGTGCTCTCAGCTGTGTCTTAAATACTTCCGGACGGTCCAGGCAGATACGGATCGCACGATATCCCATTGCAGGGTTCTCCTCATGCGCCATATTAAAATAATCGATCTGCTTGTCTGCTCCGATATCCAGAGTACGAATGATAACTTTTTTGCCGGCCATATTCTGAGCTACAGTCTTGTAAACCTGGAACTGTTCTTCCTCTGTAGGATAATCTTCTTTCTCCAGGTATACGAACTCACTCCGGAAAAGTCCGATGCCTTCCGCATCATTGGCAAGCACATTCGCAACATCACCTGTACTTCCGATGTTGGCATAGAGGTGGAGCTTACGGCCGCTCTTGGTAACAGTTTCTTTACCTTTCAGTTCTTTGAGCATTGCACGCTGTGCAAGTTCATCGACACGCATATCCTCATATTTTTTAAGGATCTCTGCATCCGGCTCAACGATCAGATTTCCGCTCTTTCCATCTACGACTGCCATCTTACCGTCCATGGACTCATCGTATTCAATATTGATCAGCGCCGGAATATTCATGGTTCTCGCAAGAATCGCAGTATGTGAGTTAGAAGAGCCTTTTCTTGTGACAAAAGCAAGAACCTTGCTCTTATCCATCTGTACAGTCTCACTTGGTGCAAGATCCTCTGCAACTACGATCACCGGCTCGGATGCTTCAAGCTCTCCATCTCCATGGCCGGAAAGCACCCGTACCAGACGGTCTGAGATATCCTTCACATCAGCTGCTCTTGCTTTCATATAATCGTCGTCCATCTGTGCGAACATTGATGAGAAGTTATCACCAGTTGTTGCAACCGCATATTCTGCGTTTACAGATTCTGTACGGATAATGTTGTGGATGGAATCCAGATAGTCATCATCATCCAGCATCATCTGATGAACCTCAAAGATTGCCGCTCCGGACTCTCCAACTTCCTGAAGAGCCTTGTCATAAAGCTTCTGAAGCTGTGCCACAGCCTGCTCTCTGGCTGCCTCCACACGCTTTACCTCTTCTTCCGGATCCTCCACGTGAACACGTTTAACACTGGCGTCAACTTTCTGGAGGATTGATATCTTACCGATCGCAATACCGGAAAATACAGATTTACCTTCCAAAACCTTCATGAAATTATCTCCTTCTGTTTTAATATTTGCCCACTTATGATGTATTATAGCACATGATCCTGAGATTCTGCTACGATTTTTTTGTTATCTCTGAAAAACCTGTAAAAACTCTATTTATACTTTCTTTTTTTGCCCTATATACAGCAAAAGTGACTAAATAAAGACCTCAGAGTTTCGTAAAACATGAAGGATACTTTATTCACTGCGAAGTGCATCGATCGGATTAAGATTAGACGCCTTTACAGATGGCAGTAATCCAAAGATGAGACCGATCAGCATGGAAAACACCACAGAGCCGATGATAGACGGAACGCTGATGGCTGTTGGTGCTCCGGACACCTGAGACACCACTTTTGACAGGATGATTCCAAGGACCACACCAATGATTCCTCCGATACTGGTCAGCACCGAAGCTTCCGTCAGAAACTGCCCCAGGATCACTTTTTTTCTTGCTCCGATAGCTTTTTTCAGTCCGATCTCACTGGTACGTTCTGTGACAGATACAAGCATGATATTCATAACACCGATACCACCAACAAGCAGGGAGATACTTGCAATCCAGATCAGCTGCTGATTGGTACTTTCGCTGAGCTTCTGGAGATTCTTGACCTTCTCCATAATGTCTTCCGCTTTATATTTAAAGTTCGATTTGTTTTTTTCATTCTGGATCCCTGTATTCAGAATATCCTCTGCTGCTTTTCCTACAGAACTCATATTATCTGTGCTGTCTGCACGGACTGTCACATTTTGCGGCTGATCAAATTTAAATGCAACAGGCCAGGTAGTATCCGGGATCATCACGCTTCCCATGATCGTCTGCGAATATTCCTCGTACTCAGAAATCGTATTGATCTTAGGCATGCTGTCCTCACTCTGAGTGATCACACCTACAATGATATACGGTTCTGATCCCACCTCAATGGTTTTCCCTACAGGGCTCTCACTTCCGAAAATATTCTGTGCAGCATTGGAATCCACAAGAGCAACCTTTCGGTAGCTGTCATAATCTTTTTGTACAAATCCCCGCCCGGACTGGACCAGGTATCCCATCGTTTTCAGATAATTGCTGTCGATCCCGTACACGGTTCCGCCCTGAAAGCTTGTGTTTTTATAATAAACACCGGCAGACTGGCTGCTGTAATAAAATGTAGAACTGATCACATGATCCAAGTCTCCGATCGCCGTTTTCTGGGAATCAGAAATAACCGGCGGTTTGGCCGAGCTTCCGTAAGAACCATAATCCATATCGTATGTACTGTCTCCGTCATAGAGCATAACCTGTACGGTATTGTTTCCGGACCCGATCAGATCTTCCTTGATCTGCTCACTGGTACCTTTGATCGTAGATACAATTGCAATAATAGATGCAATACCAATAATAATACCTAACATGGTCAGAAAGGATCTCATCTTATGTGACCATATTCCCTGAAAAGCCAGGCGTATATTTTCAAACATGAAATTTCTCCTTCCTGTTATTCATTGTACATATCATCCAAAGTCACTTCTTTTGTCTTGGCTCCTTCCTTCACGGCATCACCATATGGGAAAGCAAGAAGATCATCGGATTTCAGACCTGAAGTTACAACTGCATAATATCCGCTGTTCACAATGCTTCCCACTGTGATATGCTGCTTTTTCAGTGTTCCCTTCACGTCTTTGTATACATAGCTAGTTCCATTTTCCGTACGGATAAATGCCTTCATCACAACCAGACTGCCTTTGGCAAGTTTATTTGACTTCAGAGATACTGTCACATAATCCTGGTCGGTAAACTGCAACGAACGATCTGTGATCTCTGCATTAAAGGTGTAATACGATACATTGGGATTAGAATCTCCACCATAATAAGTATTTGAAGAATCCACCGGGTAATCAGACACATTCAGTACCTTCGCCTCAAAGCTGCCGGAATTATAACTGGTACACTGAAGAAGTGTTCCCTCCTTCATCTGATCCAGCATCAGTTCGCTGACCGTTCCGGTAACATAAAAACCATCTTTGCTTTTTACTTTCAGAAAAGCATCTCCATTATAAGAACCTGTGACTTCATCTCCGATGTAAGCAACCGTTCCATCCAGTTTACTTGTTACCAGCTTGTTTTTTACTTTATTCTCCAGCTTGGTGATCTTCAGATTATTTTCCTCAATATCCAGTTTCAGACTTGCGATCTTGTTTTTCTGGATCTTGATCGCATCCTCTCTTGACATGGTCGTGCCATCAGTACCGTCATCTCCATCACCGCTGTCATCCGGTATCTCATTATCATTTTTGTCATATTTGGAAGCCTCATCCAGTGTAAATTCTGTTTCCGCATACATATATACCGGATTTTCAAGAAGACTTCCATCGATCAGATAATATCCTGTACAGGAAAGTGTTCTGTCCTGAAAATCCGCAATAGTATCATTCTCATGAAATTCCAGCTGGAACCAGCTGCCACCTTTCTGGACCACTTTGGTTCCATCCTCACTGTATCCAGCCATTCTGTTAAAAAAGGATCCCATCACCGTAACTTTGCCTTTGGCACTGCTTACAAGAAAAACATAGGGATCTTCTTCCGTACCGGTTCCTGTAAACGGCTGAGAAGTATAGTCAAGTTTCTGATAAAACTCCGGTTCACCATCTGTGATCCCCGGAATTTCCGGTTCTGTTATATTGGGATCAGGAAGTTCATTGGGGCCCAGTGTGGGAGTCGGTGTCGGAGATACCATTGGGGTATCATCTTCTCCGGAACCCCAGTCCGTAGTCTCTCCGTCTGTAATATCATTGGCAGTAGGATTCTGATAAGTCGGATCCATGATCAGATCCTCATCGGATGCAGTTGTATCCTCTTCCATATCCGCTGTGTCATCTCCGGTCATCTGCTCTGTTTCACTGTCCGTCGTTTCTCCGGACGGAATTTCTTCGGTAACTTTCTCTGCGGAATCTTCAATATCTCCTTCTGTATCTGTAAAGGCACTGAGAAGTAATGGCCTGGAGGAAGCCGCTGCAAGATAGCTGCTATCTGCAGTAGCCGCGGAACCGGTAGTTGACTGCATATCCTCGTCTCCGTCACTTCCGGAAGGTGTATCGGTATTTGTCATTTTTCCGTCACTTCCTGTATCACCACCTGTAAGATTCCGGTCCGTATCATCAGTACTGTCTGTATTGTCTTCGATGGGACCTCCATTCTGAAGACTTGTCAGACGGTTCTGTGCTTTGGTCAGATCCCGCTCCTGCTTCTGCAGTTTCAGCTTTGCAATATTCAGTTCCATCTCTACAAGTGTCATATCAAAGGAGATTAGATTATCGCCTTTTTTTACATCATCACCCTGGGATACATATATTTTCTCGATGATCATATCTTTATCCATATTTACATTTTGAGAAACATTTGTGGTGATGGTTCCATCCAGTGTTGTCTCCGAATACCAGTCAGTCTGAAGATTGCTGACGCTGGTTACCGGCACCTCTGTTACCTTGGATTCTTTCACATGCATAAGCCCTGTGTAGATTCCTCCGGCTGCCAATGCCGCAACCAGTACACCAACGATCACTCTCTTCACCACTTTCATTCTATCACCTCTTTTCCTGCAGCTCACCGTCACGGATCATAACAACCCGTTTGGCATGTGCCGCGATCTCCGGGTCATGTGTGATCATCAGCACAGAAACCCCCTCATCGTTCAGCTTCTGAAACAGTTCCATAACCTGTGCTCCCGATTTCGTATCCAGTGCCCCGGTAGGCTCATCTGCCAGCAAAAGCTTGGGGTTGTTTACGATTGCTCTTGCAATAGCCACTCTCTGCATCTGTCCTCCGGAAAGCTGGTTGGGCTTAAAATCTACCCTGTCAGCAAGTCCTACTCGCTCCAGAGCTTTCCGTGCGCGTTCCCTGCGCTCCTTTTTGGGAACCCTTGCATAATTCAGCGGCAGTTCCACATTTGTCAGCGCACTCTGCCTGGGAAGAAGATGAAAGCTCTGAAATACAAACCCGATCGTTTTCAGACGGATATCTGACATCTCATTCTCTGTACATTTGGCAATATCTTCTCCATTCAGGAGAAAAGTTCCCTTGGTAGGTTTGTCCAGGCATCCGATAATATTCATCAGCGTAGTCTTTCCGGAACCGGAAGGGCCCATGATCGCCACATATTCTCCCTCCTCCATGGAAAAATCTACATCTTTCAATACAGGTACAGTCATTTTCCCCTGTTGATAATCCTTATATATTCCTTTTAAATCCAAAATCATTCTGTCGGCGCTCCTTCCATCGGAACAAGGTCATCTCCCGAAGAAATATCGTCTGTCGCATCCATCATGTCACTGTCTCTCGCTCCATCTTCGATCATTTCAGGCTCTGAGCCATCACTTTCCGTGTATGCAGAATCATCAGAACTTTCATCATCCTCAGAATCATCCCACATAGCCGCTGTAGTCTGATCTGCAGTACCTTCTGCGACAGACATACCTTCTTTCAGCTCATCTGTCGGAAATGCGATCTTATCTTTTTCAGAAAGTCCGTCTGCGATCTCATATTCCCCAAGATCTTCATCATACTGTCCTAATATGACATCTCTCTTCTCCAGCTTGTTCTGACCGTTTGCGATCCAGACATATGGGCTGTCTGTATCCGCATCCACGATAAAATAATCGTTCAGCCAGATACCGGACTTCTTCTCATCCTGTCCTTCGTCCGGTTCAATATACACATGCTGCCCCAGCATCAGACCCTCAGATGAATCCAGATTCACATAAAACGGATAGGTACTGGATGATGTCTGATCATCACTGGCACTGGACATTCCGAACATTGCCATATCCGAATTGCTGTTGCTGGTAGAATTATCCATGTCAACAGAACCCATGGTGCCCTTCCAGGTTTTTGAAGAATCCACTCTGGAACGGATGATCACAGGTGTCCCCTCTATGATCGAATCACGGTTTATTTCATTTACCGTTCCCTTTACACGATAAGCGCCTGTGCTCAGGATCGTGATAAATGCATTGCCGGAACCGTTTCCGGAACTGGAATCTGTGGAATCCGCCGTGCCTTCTGTTAACGTATCCTCCACGCCATTAGAATCATCACCACCCATCTTGGAGGTATCGATCTTCTGGATCACTCCATCGATCTCACTGCGCACCTCGGTATTCTGCGTTGCCTGGGAAAGCTTATCGATCTCTGCCTGTTTGCTTTTCTGATCATATTCATTCTTCTTGAGATTCATTTTCTGTGTTTCGATCTCTATTGTATAGGAAAGCTGATTATCCGCTGTAGCTTTCTTTTTCTCAGCTTCCAGTGTAGTGATCTGATCAGATATACTTAACTGTTCGTTTTTCAGACGGTCCAATGCCAGCTGTGCTTCCTGAAGACTCTGCTGGATACTTCCAAGATCATACTGAAAAAGAAGCTGCCCTTTCTTGACTTCCTGGCCGGTCTTTACCTGAACTTCTTTTACCTTTCGGCCGCTTTCGATCTTTATCTGAACCGTTTCCTGCGGTTCCACAACACCTGCATATCGGTTTTCCACTCCGGAATCCATTTCCGAAAGCTTACTTATCTTTGTTACATATACAATATCACTGCCTCCTGAGGACCCTGCATGATGTGTATAATAATACCATCCACCTGCTCCGATACCGGCTGCAAGTACAAGGACTCCAAGTGCGATCAAAATACGTTTTTTCATATCTGTCCCCTTTTCTCAGCATCATACTGAAACTATCTGTTGCTTCAAACATCATAGCAGATTCACCCTGAAAAGAAAAGTCCCTGAAGAAAACGATGTAGATTTCACAGATTTTTCATAAAAAAAAGTCTCCTTCGTGGCCAGGAGACTTTTTTATGTAATAATGATTATTTAACTGTCCTTGTTACAGTCTTGTGATTAGCCAGCTTAACAGTAACTTTTACAGTATATTTGCATTTTTCAGAATTTTTTTACTAGGTTTTACAGTTAATACCTGATATTGGGTTGTTCCGAACAGAACCATAACTGCAAGCATAATAACTGCAAGTTTTTTTCATTTTTCTTGATTTCTCCATTTTTGCGATATTTTGACTTTCAGTGCTTTATCTGCTAGAATATTAAATATAACTTTTTTGAAAGGAAAGAACAATATGAAGACAGTGAAACATCTGCTGGCTTTCTTGATGACCATTCTTCTTGCAGTTTTTTTATGTGGTTGCTCCCAGTCGGCCAAAGATCATGCAGAAAAGGCAATCAAAAAAGATCTGGATCTTCTTAAAAATCTGGACTCTGAAACAACCATGCAGTACATATCCTATCAGGAACTGTTTCCGGATTCTGATGACAGCACAGAGCTTTCTGCTGATATAAAGGAAGTATTTTCTCTCTTCTTTCAGAATTTCAATTACAAAATCCTGGGTATATCCGTTGATAGTAACGGAAAAAATGCTTCTGCGCAGCTTAAGCTTACTACTCTGGACGCTGAGACTCTTGCCAGTGATTTTGTTTCTGCAAGCCTTCAGGAAGAAATACTGGAAACCGCCTCCGGTAAAGAAAATGATAATGGGAATTCCCTGGAGCAGCGTTATCTGCTCCTGTACAAGCTTCTCAAGAATAACACGTACAGTTCTGTAGAACGTAATACTTCCATCCAGCTAAACAATCTTGGATCTTCTTCAGAACCTGACTGGGAGATCACGCACAGCTCCTCTCTCGAAAATGAGCTGGTCGGTGGCCTTATCACCTATCTGTCCGATCCTGATCTTGTGCCGCCTGCCGAAACGCTTACCGTCTATCTGAAAACACTTCAGGAGATGGATGTACAGCAGATGGCTAATTATCTGGGGCTGGATTCCATTCTGAACACTTCAGATTCGGCAAAAAATGCCATTGCTTCTGCCCTTATGGAACAGTTTCACTCCTGTTTTAACTACAAAATATCAAGCACCTCTGTTTCCGGATATCTTGCTGAGGTGGACGCAGAGCTCACCACATTTGACAGTGATTCCATTCTTACACAATACGAAAAAGAATTGAATACTTATCTGGCTTCTGCTGATGCAGTGATCGATGGTTCCCAGAAGCGTTACAACAAATCACATGAACTGCTTCTGGACAGTATCAGAAATAATCAGGCAACCATAACTGCTACTGCTACCTTCCATCTCATAAATGATGGTGCATCCTGGAAGCTTGAGAATGCCGGTACCGAACTTGGCAATGCTATCTTCGGGACACTTACCGCTTCACCGGTTCCTGAAGATTCTGCCGAAGATAACGAATAAAGGATAAAAGCAAGAAAACCCGTGAATATCTGCTTTCTCTGACAGGAAAGCGTGATCTTCACGGGTTTTTTATATTCTTCTTTTTTATATTCCGGATATGATCTTTATAAAAAGCAATGCAAGGACTATAAGAATAATAGGCCGTATGATCCGGCTTCCGTTTTTCATCACCATACCTGCGCCGGTATAATGTCCTGCGATCGAGAACACTGACGCTGCAATTCCAAGCATGATCACAATTTTTCCGCTGAGCAGAAACACAACAAGAGCCGCTACATTGGAAGAGAGGTTGGTAACCTTCATGGTACCGGAAGCTTTTGCCACACTCATTTTTCCCAATCCTGTAAACAAAAGCAAGAGAAAAGTTCCTGTTCCTGGTCCATAAAAGCCATCGTAGCATCCTACAGCAAGAGAGCATACGGCACAGAGCAGGATCTGTTTTTTTCTGGCGATCTCGCCACCCTTCTCATCCATATTTTTCTTGCGCAGCACATAAAAAGCAACCACCGGAAGAACCGGGATCAGCATATAACGCAGGAGTTTATCACTGGCTATAAGAGCAAGGTGAGCTCCTATGGAAGATCCCAGGAGTGCCATTGGAATACATGGAAGCACCAAGAACCAGTCCACAAATTTATTTTTGCACAAACGGACAGTTGAGATCAATGTTCCTGTTGCTGATGACAGCTTGTTGGTGGCAACAGCATTATGTACAGGAACTCCGGCCAAAAGATAAGCAGGCAGGGAGATCAGTCCTCCCCCGCCTGCTACAGCATCTACAAATCCGGCAAGAAATACAAGTGGACAAACGATCAGAAATGTATATATTGTCGGCTGCATGATCTTTTATTCTTCCTCTTCTTTCTGCGGCTCAAGGTCAAGTCCCAACTCATGAAGCTGCGCCTCACTTACCTGGCTAGGGGACTGAGTCATCAGACAGGATGCATCCTTAACCTTCGGGAATGCAATAACATCACGGATCGTATCTGCCTTTGCCATAAGCATAACAAGTCTGTCAAGGCCATATGCAAGTCCTGCGTGTGGCGGAACTCCATATTTGAAGGCATCCAGAAGGAATCCGAACTGCTCATGTGCAGCTTCTTTTGTGAAGCCAAGTGCCTCAAACATTCTTTCCTGAATATCATCCTGATGGATACGCACGCTGCCGCCGCCAATCTCATTTCCGTTAAGAACGATGTCGTATGCTTTTGCGCGAACCTTTCCCGGATCTGTGTCAAGAAGCGGAAGATCCTCCTCCATAAGCATGGTGAACGGATGGTGCATTGCTGTAAAACGATTCTCCTCCTCGCTCCACTCAAGAAGCGGGAACTCTGTTACCCATACGAAACGATACTCATTTTTGTCTAAAAGATCCATCTGTTTTGCAAGCTCAAGACGGAGTGCTCCCAGTACATCGTATACCAATTTTGTCTTATCTGCTGCGAAAAGAAGAAGATCTCCCGGCTTACCGTCCATAGCTTTTACAAGAGCATCCATCTCTTCATCTGTCATAAACTTGGCGAAAGAAGACTTTCTGGTTCCGTCCTCTGCAATGGCAATGTATGCAAGACCTTTTGCACCATAACCTTTTACGAACTCAACAAGCTTATCGATCTTCTTTCTCGGCATTGCGCCCTGACCTTCTGCATTGATACCACGAACACTTCCGC
Source organism: Blautia sp. NSJ-140 (assembly GCF_022868965.1). Classification (NCBI taxonomy): domain Bacteria; kingdom Bacillati; phylum Bacillota; class Clostridia; order Lachnospirales; family Lachnospiraceae; genus Blautia; species Blautia sp. NSJ-140. Next base: position 128,291 of record NZ_JALIFS010000009.1, read on the forward strand.
CGTTCTCAAGCGCACCTGTGAACACACCAAATCCGCAGTCTTTTACGATATCACTGACATCATGAAGTTCCATACCGAAACGCATATCCGGCTTGTCGGAACCAAAACGATCCATAGCTTCCTGCCAGGTAATTCTCTGGATCGGAAGTTTTACATCGATATCCAGGACTTCTTTGAACAGGAATGCAAGATATCTCTCGTTAACATCGATAACATCGTCTACATCAACAAAGGAAAGCTCCATATCAATCTGTGTGAACTCCGGCTGACGGTCAGCACGAAGGTCCTCATCACGGAAACATCTTGCGATCTGGATATAACGATCAAATCCGGAGCACATCAGAAGCTGCTTGTACAGCTGCGGTGACTGTGGAAGGCCATAGAAGCTTCCCGGATGAACACGTGATGGTACCAGATAGTCTCTGGCTCCCTCAGGAGTACTCTTTCCAAGCATCGGTGTCTCGATCTCAAGAAATCCCTCTTCTGTAAAGAACTGTCTTGTAAGCTGAGCAACCTTGCTCTTCATCATGATATTTCTCTGAAGATCCGGTCTTCTTAAATCAAGATAACGATATTTAAGGCGAATCTCATCTTTTGTCTTGCTATTCTCCTCGATCGGGAATGGAGGAACATCTGCCTCAGCAAGGACACGGAGGGATTTTACACGAAGCTCGATCTCGCCAGTTGCAAGATTCTCGTTTACTGCTCCTCCACGTTTCTCTACGGTACCGGTTACAGCAATAACAAACTCACTACGCAGTTTACCGGCTTTTGTAAAACCTTCCTCGTCAATGCTGCCATTCTCAAAAATCAGCTGCATGATCCCGGAACGGTCACGAAGGTCTACAAATACAAGACCTCCTTTATTTCTGGCTTTTGCCACCCATCCCATTAATGTTACTTCTTTTCCGACCATCTCTGTGGTCACTTCTGCACATCGGCAGGTTCTGTGCAGTCCCTGCATGCTTTCAGCCATCTCTTTATCCTCCTCTGACTATTTTTTCATAGTCATTTTAATTTACTCTGCTATCTCCGTTTTCAGACGGGGCAGTTTCAGTCTCTGTTGAAAAATTCTACATACTCTGTATAACCATCTGCTGCCAGCTGGTCTTTCTGGAATTTTTTGTTCTTTTTCATGATAGAGATATTGATCTGTGTACCTGCACTTCTTTCCTCAGTTGCCTGTTTCAGGATGTTCAGAAGCTTGTCTGCCGGCATGTTCTTCTCGATCAGATATGCTTTCTTGCCATTCTTGGTTGGAATCTCATAGCCTCTCTCAAGAAGCAGCATAACGATTCTCTCAAATCCAATGGAGAAACCACAGGCACAGGTATTATTTCCTGTAAATTTACCGATCATCTCATCGTAACGTCCGCCTCCACCAACGCTTCCGCCGAACTCATCCATGGAAATCTCAAAGATCGGACCTGTGTAATAGGACATTCCACGTACCAGTGTAGGATCAAAGGACATTTTGAAGTCTGCTGTTTTTACAGATTCTACAGTATTGATGATAGTTTCAAGATCCTCTGCAATACCTGCATCCAGAACATCAGAAAGTTTTTCTTTAATATAACGGACACCCTCAACATCGTTGGTGATCTCACGGAAAAGTCCAAGATAAGTGTCAATACTCTCTTTAGCAAAGCCCTCTTTCTCAAGTTCCTCTGCAACTCCCTCGATGCCGATCTTATCCATCTTGTCAAGAATAATAAAGACAGTATCAAAGCTCTCTGTCGGGAATCCGCTGTACTGAGCCATTGCCTTCAGGATTCTTCTGTCATTGATACGGATAGTAAAGTTATGGAAATCCAGTTTTCCAAGAAGTGTTGTTGTTGCAAGTACAAGCTCGATCTCGGCAAGATAGGTCGGCTCACCCAGGATATCGATATCACACTGCATAAACTGACGGAAACGACCTCTCTGCGGACGGTCAGCTCTCCATACATTTCCCATCTGAAGTGCCTTAAACGGAGCCGGAAGCTCGTTTGCATTATTGGAATAATATCTGGAAAGCGGTACGGTCAGATCATAACGAAGTCCGGAATCTGTCAGATCATTCTCTGTTTTTGCAGTATCCAGTTTCAGTTTCTCGCCTCTCTTCATGATCTTGAAGATCAGCTTTTCATTTTCACCGCCCTGCTTGCTGCAGAGATTCTCAATATGTTCTACACAGGGAGTCTCGATCGCGGAAAAACCAAAGGTTCCATACGTCTCTCTGATCATATTCATCACATAGTTACGGATTGCCATTTCCTTCGGTAAAATGTCCTTCATTCCTGTAACCGGTTTCTTTTTTAATGCCATAGTTTCCTCCTTTATGAATCACCCTCTGAAATGCAAGAAACACCTGCATGTCAAAGTTTTTAATCTCATCGATCATCAGTCTTAAAACTTCATCTTTTTCCAGAGCTTTCCGATATGGTCTGTCCATACTCAAAGCCGCATATACATCACATACTCTCAGTATCCTTGCACCCATAGGGATATCCTTTCCGCTTCTGTTGCTGGGATAACCACTGCCGTCAAAATTCTCATGATGATAAAGAATACTTTCCAGAACATAATCGGAATATCCCTGGTCTTTCAGGATCTCATAACCTAATGTGGAGTGCATGCGGACATATTTCAGTTCTTCAATGACCATCGGATTCTGCTCTTGGCCATTAATGTATCCTTCCAGCTTCAGCTTGCCTATATCATGGAGCATTCCGGCAATGGCCAGCTGATAGCATTCTTTCTCACCAAGACCAAGCTCCTTTGCCACATCATAGGCAAGGTTACTGACAACAGTCCCATGTTTCAGCTCTGCGGAAAGATCCATTTCCAGGATCCGGTCCTGCGTAGTTTCACTTATCTTCTGTACGCTTTTCAAGGATCCGTCTCTCCTTTCCGTCTACAGCCATTTTGCAATGCCCTCGCGTTTTCTCTCGATCATTTCATCGATACGTGTGATATAATTGACAACATCCTTCACATTCTCCACACGCTCAATGCGCTGTCCGTGATCAAACACAAGCTTGGAGGAACCACCTGCACCCAGTGCGATGATCGGCTGCTTTTCCTCCATAATCAGTATATTGTAAATCCCTGCTTTGTCAACCTCAGAATACCCGACATTCTCAAAATTCCCCTTCATATTCTTCTGTCTGTACAGATAATAGGGGCCCATTCCCATCTCGTAGGCAGTTTTCATAGTCAGATTCATGATCTCCTGATTGTTTTCAAAGGTCATCTCCTGGTATTTATCACGGAAAATATTCAGTCTTGCCGCACGCTTCACAGCAAGAGAATGTACGGTCAGGCTGTCCGGCCCGAGGTCTTTTACCTCATCCAGTGTATGCTGCACTTTTGTGATATCTTCGCCGGGAAGACCCACGATCAGATCCATATTGATATTGTCGAATCCGGCTTTTCTTGCCAGATGAAACGCATTCTTTGTCTGTTCTACTGTATGACGTCTACCAATGATATCCAGGGTTTCCTGATTCATGGTCTGTGGATTTACGGAAATCCTGGTAACCGGAAACTCCCGGATCGCCTGAAGCTTTTCCAGGGTTATACTGTCCGGTCTTCCTGCCTCAACCGTAAATTCTTCCAGCTCCTCACAGGGAAAATATTCTGTGATCGCGCCAAGAAGTCTCCGAAGCTGATCCGGCTCCAGCGTGGTAGGTGTTCCCCCGCCGATATAGACCGTATCCAGCTTCCGGTTTTTCATCATGCCGGAAACAGCCCGGATTTCCTTTACCAAAGCATCCAGATACGCCTCCACATATTTACGCCATCTCTCCAGCGGATAGGAACTGAATGAACAGTACAGACAGATACTCGGACAGAAAGGAATTCCAACATAAAGGCTGTAACCGTTTTCATAATCAATGTTTTTCAGGATATCCCTCTCACGATTTGCGATGGTAACCGCAAGAGCTGTTTTCTCCGGACTTACCAGATACTGATCTCTCATATATCTGGCGATCTCCGTATTTTTCATTCCAGACTCCAGCATTCCCATAGCCATTTTCACAGGACGGATGCCTGTAAGATTTCCCCATGGAAGTTTCTTGCCTGTAGCTTTGGAAAGCATCTGATACAGGGCGTATTTGATCGCGTCTTTATTTTTTCTGCGGATATCATGGGCATCATTGCAAGAAATAAGGGCATCCGAAGCTTCTCCACTGGATTGCCCTTCTATCACAGCCCCATGAGCTGTTTTTTTCTCTATTCCGTTGTTGTAACTGATGGTATACCCTTCTTCATCACGTGAAACCCTGAAGCGGATATCATAATCCGCATCATCTTCTTCATAAAGAGAAATGATCTCATTCTCGGGATAAAACGCTTTGATCAGCTCATACACATCATGCTCAAAATCTCTGTTCTGAAACAAAATTCCAATCTTATACAAATGGATTATACCTCTTTTCGTAACCAATTGTTGTGGATGCGTCATGCCCCGGAAATACTTCTGTATCCTCCGGCAAAGTATCCACAAGCTTGTGAAGGCTTCTTACGATCTCAGCAGAACTTCCGCCAGGAAAATCGGTTCTTCCCACAGAACCGCAAAACAATGTATCTCCGCTGAAAAGCACACCCTCGTCTTTGATATAATAGCAGCAACTTCCTTTGGTATGTCCCGGTGTGTGGAACATCTGGATGGAAAATCCGGCCGCTTCGAAGATCTGCCCGTCATCCAGAAGGACATCCGGCTTAATTGAACAGGCACTTCCATAAACAGCAGTCATATTAATCGTGGGCTCTGCCAGCATTGCTTCTTCCTGCCTGCATGCATAAACCGGAATCTGATATTTTTCCTTCACTTTCTTTACAGCCATGATGTGATCAAAATGACCATGTGTCAGAAGGATTCCCACCGGTTTTCCCTGCATAAGAGATACTTTCTGAAAAACTTTTTCTGCATAGTCTCCCGGGTCTACGATCAGCAGTTCTCCGGTCTCTTTATTTTTCAGAAAATAGCAGTTGGTAAACACCTGGCCCAGCACACACTGCTGCATTTCAAGTTTACTCATAAAAATTCCTCCGTTTATCGGGTCAGCCCGTTGTTCGCTCTACATCAAGAACACTTTCAACCTGACGGATCTTTTCGATCAGAGAATTCAGTTCCTGTTTGCTGCATACATTAAAGGACATGGAAATCGTGGCGCGTTCCTGCTTGTTGGTACGGCTGTTAATGGAACGAAGATCGATCTTCCTCTCTGTAAAGATCTTGGAGATATCCACCAAAAGTCCGGTACGGTTATTTGCGTAGACCTGGATCTCAGCTTCGTATTTCTCGGAATCCGCTCTGTCCGGCATCTGCCACTCTGCTTCAATGAGACGTTTCCTGTCAATCTCAGGCATGTTGAGCACATTCACACAATCTGTACGATGGATGGTGATTCCCCTTCCTCTTGTTACAAAGCCCACAATCTCATCTCCCGGAATCGGACTGCAGCATTTAGAAAATCGAACTGCCACATCATGGACACCTTTTACTACAATACCACTCTTACTCTTGGCAATATGAAGCTTCTCCTGTGATTCGGAAGCTGCCTCCAGAACCTGTTCATCTGTAAGATTCTTCTTATGCTCCCGCTCATAGGCTTCTACCAGCTTGTTAAACACCTGACCTTCTTTCAGGCCGCCATGTCCGATAGCTGCCAGTACAGAATCCCAGTCTCGGAAACCATATTTATGCATTACCGATTCCATATACTGTGGCTTGGTATATATGCCTAGTTTAAAGCCCTTGGTCTTGGCATACTGATTCAGCATGTCCTTACCCTTCAGAATATTATCTTCCTTCAGCTCCTTCTTAAACCACTGGTTGATCTTATTCTTAGCCTGTGTACTCTTTACGATCTTCAGCCAGTCACGGCTGGGGCCCTGAGAATTCTGGGAAGTTATGATCTCAATACGGTCACCGTTTTTGATCTTATATTCAATAGGAACAAGTTTGCCATTGACCCTGGCACCTACCATCTTGTTTCCTACCGCACTGTGCACACTGTACGCAAAATCAATAGGTGTAGAGCCATTGGGAAGCGTTTTTACATCTCCCTGGGGAGTGAAACAGTAAACACTGTCCGCAAAAAGATCCAGATCATTTTTCAGAAGGCTCATGAACTCCCGGTTATCAGACATATCACGCTGCCACTCCAGGATCTGGCGCAGCCAGTTCAGCTTCTCTTCCTCGCTCTTTCCAGGTTTCTTACCATCGGAAGTTTCCTTATATTTCCAATGAGCTGCAATACCGTATTCTGCGGTTTTATGCATTTCAAATGTACGGATCTGGATTTCGAAAGGCTGTCCGTTAGGACCAATAAGCGTTGTATGCAGAGACTGATACATATTGGCCTTCGGCATTGCGATATAATCTTTAAATCTGCCGGGGATAGGCTTGTACATCTCATGGATAACACCAAGAGCTGCATAACAGTCCTTCACAGTATCTACAATGATACGTACAGCAAACAGGTCATAAATCTGATCAATGGTTTTATCCTGATTAACCATCTTCTTATAGATGCTGAAGAAATGCTTCACGCGGCCATCCACCTGTGCCCTGATGTTGGCATCCTCCATATGCTGCTTTACCTGTTTCACGATAGAATTAACAAATTCCTCACGGGCGCTTTTGCGAAGGGCAACCTTTTCAACCAGATCATAGTAGACATCCGGCTTCAGATACTTAAGAGAAAGATCATCCAATTCCACCTTGATCTTGGAAATACCAAGCCGCATAGCAATAGGAGCATAGATATCCATGGTTTCCCTTGCCTTCTCCTGCTGTTTCTCCGGTCTCATATACTGCAGGGTACGCATATTATGAAGACGGTCTGCAAGTTTGATCAGGATAACGCGGATATCCTTAGCCATTGCAAGGAACATCTTTCTTAAATTTTCAGCCTGAACCTCTACCTTATCCTTAGAATATGACAGCTGACCCAGCTTGGTAACACCATCTACCAGAAGTGCTACCTCAGAACCAAATTCCTTTTCTACTTCTTCATAAGTCATCCAGGTATCTTCTACCGCATCATGAAGAAGACCTGCCACTATGGTCTCCTTATCCAGTTCAAGATCCGCAAGGATGATCGCAACACAGAGAGGATGAATGATATAAGGTTCACCGGATTTACGTTTCTGATCCTTATGTGCCTCACTGGCCACTTTATAGGCCTTTTCGATCATGGAAATATCTGTAGACGGATGATATTTCTTCACACTTTTTATCAGCTCCTGATAAAGAATCTCAGGGCTTGTAAAATCATGCATGGATTTCACCGCCGCATCTGCCTTCCGGACAGATTCTCTTTTTTCTTCTTCCTTCTGTATCTCAATGTTTTGTTTTTCCGTATTTTTTGTCTCTGCCATTAAATCCCACCTGCCTGTGCACAATTTCATACTGCCGTATGACTACAACAGTTCACATCCCCTTCCACCGACAAAAAATCATTTTCCGTCGTAACAGATCACAGATGCCACATCATAACCTTTGAGACGCTCACGTCCCTTCAGACCTGCAAGCTCCATGAGGAAAACAACTTTAACAACTACACCTCCAAGCTCCTCCACAAGCTTGATGGCTGCTTCCACACTTCCGCCCGTAGCGATCAGGTCATCCACGATAACAACCCTCTGTCCCGGCTTGATGGAATCTTTATGCATCTCAATAGTTGCACTTCCATACTCCAGATCGTAGGTTCTGGAAACGGTCTCACATGGAAGTTTTCCTGCTTTACGGACCAGAACAAAGGGTTTGTGAAGATTATATGCGATCGGCATACCAAAGATAAATCCTCTGGATTCAAGACCTGTGATCACATCGAACTCCACACCCTCCAGACAATCCTGCATAGAATCAACGGCAAGCTGTAATCCATCCGCATCCTGAAGGACGCTGGTAACATCACGGAAAATAATCCCTGGCTCTGGAAAGTCCGGGATACTTCTTACATATTCTTCTATTTTTTTCATAATAACCTCCAATGGTTTAATTTGTCAATCAGATGTTAGATAGTATAGCACTTTTTCTGTAGGGAATCAATGTGCAACCCGACAGAACTCGCGGAATTACGACAGGCCCTGGACTACATATTGCCCAGTACAGAGCTTTCTTTCCTGTTTAACAGTCAATTACTTGCTGTCAGGACCTGCATTTTAGTGATACCTTCTCCCGTTATTCTGTAATATAATTCCGGATCACGATCTGTAAAGTTTCTCTTCCCTGATAACGGTTGATCTCAGGATAATATGTGACCGCCATACTTCCACAGTTTTTTATTCTATCAACAAATTCGTCCGCTTCGCCAAAATATACTGCTTCCACTACACAACCAGCGCCATCTGACAGCTGGAGCTTCGCCACATTCCTATTTTTGCCAAGAATACGGCTGCTTAAAACCCGAAGTCCCTTCTGTGCAAAAATCGGTTTGGTATTTCCTTTTCCAAAAGGCTCCAGCAGGGATATCTCTTCCACAAGTTCCTTATTTATATAGGAAACCGGCATTGGCACATCGATCAGGATCTTTGGAGTCAGATCCTTTTCTGTCAGAGTACAGTTTTCGTTTAACCGTCTACGGAACTCTTCCACATTTTCTTCTTTAATGGATAATCCGGCAGCCATAGGATGACCGCCATACTGTTCCATCAGATCTCCGCATTTTACCAGTTCCTCAAACATAGAATAGCTTTCTATGGAACGTCCGCTGCCTTTCACCATTGTTTCACCTTTTGTCAGGACAAAGACCGGTTTATTGTACTTTTCCCGAATACGTCCTGCAATAATTCCAGCCAGACTTTCATGACAGTCCGGTAGATAGATCACAAGAACCCTGTCCTGTCCGATTTCTGTCTCTTCCACAATACGGATTGCCGCTTCCTTTCCCTCTTCTGTGAGAGCTTTTCTGCTTTGATTCAACGCAGTCAGATCGCCGGCAAGTTTTGCCGCTTCATCCTCCGTCTCCGCACAGAGCAGTTTCAGGGAACGTGCAGCGGTATCCAGTCTTCCACTGGCATTGATACATGGTCCCAGCACAAACCCTACATGATAGGCAGTGATCGGCCCATCCTCCAGGCCATTGGCACGGATCAGTTCACGGAGACCTTTGTTAAAAGTGTGGGGAAGTCGTTTCAGGCCTTCCTTTACAAGGATACGGTTTTCACCCTGAAGATCCATCACATCTCCCACCGTGGCAATGGCTCCTAATTCCAGAAAATCTTCCAGCTCTTTTTCCGGAATCCCACATGCCTCATAGAGAGCTGTCACCAGCTTCAACGCAACAACTGCTCCGCACAATCTTTTCTCCGGATAATTACAGTCCGGTTGTTTTGGATTTACAATGGCATCAGCCGGCGGAAGGATCAGTTCTCTTCCATCTTCCGTTTCTTTATAGGGAATTTCATGATGATCGGTTATTATCACCGTCATTCCATTCTCTTTAGCCATAGTGATTTCATTGTACGCCGCAATTCCATTATCACAGGTAACAATTACGTCAATCCCATCATTCACTGCTCTTTCGATCAGGTGCTCATGGATTCCATATCCGTCCGCCACACGGTCCGGAATATATGTATCTGCCAGAGCTCCTGCACGCTTCAGTCCTTTGATCAGAATGAAAGTCGATACTACCCCATCAATATCATAATCGCCTATAATACGGATGCGTTTTTTTTTCTTTATTTTATTCTGCAGGATCTGCACTGCCTTATCCACATCTTTCATCAAATGCGGAGAAGCCAATTCTTCCACCGTTCCATAAAGATATCTACGAATTTCATCCCTATCCTGTACATCCCGATTTCGGATCAGTCTGGCGATCACCGGATCAATTCCGAACTCTTTTCCAATTGCCGCAAAATCCGCCCGTTTTGCAGCAACAACCCATCGTTCCATGTTGTTTCCTCCTTGATGCTTTGCCGCTTTCTTTCTTCAAAGCAACACAATAACCGTATTGTAACTCATACTCCTGCATAGCCGCAAGTTTTTTATGTCACACAAAAAAAACGTTCCGCCAGGAAATTTTCTTTCCTGGTACGGAACGTTTCTGTTATTCAGCAGTTTTATTCAGATTTTTCCTCATCCTTCTGCTGCTTTGCTGCCTCCTGCGCTGCAAGACGCTCGGCAACTCTTTTACGGTTTTTCTTCTTCGGCTGCTGCTGAACTGTCTGCTGTCCGGATGGCTGTTTTACCTTTTTCTCGGATTTCTCGGCAGAAATCTTAGTTGAAGCTGCTGCAGCTGCCGGTGCGGCAACACGATTTTTTCTGAATGTTTTCATAGTGTACCACAGAGCACCTGTGATGCATACAGAGGAATATGCTCCGCCGATGATACCTACCATCAACGGTGCTGCAAACTCTTTAATTGAAGAAACACCCATCACATAAAGAATTGCAACCATTACAAACGTTGTCAGGGATGTGTAAATGCTTCGTGTCAAAGTCTCTGTAACACTTGTATTTACGATCTCTTTCAGTTTCTCATCCTCGACTTTCTTTCTGCCTCTCATATTCTCACGGATACGGTCGAAGATGACAATGGTAGCATTGATGGAATAACCTACGATTGTCAGCATACACGCAATAAATGTATTTCCTACAGATGTTCTGGAAATAACATAAAACGCAAGTACAACCAGAACATCATGAAGAAGCGCAAGTACTGCACTGCTTGCAAATCGGATATCCTTGAAGCGGAACCAGATGTAAAGAAGCATAAAGATCGCAGCTACGATAACCGCTACGATAGCGTCTCTTCTCATCTCATTGCTGACAGTAGCGGAAATATTCTCCGATGTGATCAGACTTGTATCTACATCAAAATTTTCCTCCAATGCCTTATTCAGTGCTTCACGTTCCTTAAGATCCAGAGAACGTGTTTTGATCACAACCTGATTGGTTCCCTGCACCTTGGTCGGCTGTACATTCTTATCACCTGTCACTGCCTCAACAACCGGTGTTACCTCGGAATCGATTTCCTTGATATCCATCTCTTTATTGAAGGTTACATTGGTAGAAGTACCACCAGAAAACTCCAGACTGTAATTCATTGCTTTGTCCCCGATCACATTACTGTGGACCAGCATTCCTACAGGCCCGCAAAGGATCAGGATAATTGAAACAACAAAGAAGATTTTTCTCTTTCCAATGAAATCCACAACCTTACGTTCCTTGGCAATACCATAGAATTTCGGGTCACGAACGCCAATTGCATATACCGCATTAATAACAAGCCTGGATATGACCAGTGCTGTAAACATGGAGATCACGATACCCATTGCCAGTGTGTAGGCAAATCCCTTAACAGAACCGGAGCCCAGCCACATCAGCACACAAGCCGCAATCAGTGTTGTGATGTTTCCATCAAAAATAGCGGAAAACGCTTTGCTGAATCCACTTTTGATCGCTGCATGGACAGAAAGACCTGCCGCGATCTCCTCACGGATTCTGGCGTAAATGATAACATTGGCATCCACTGCCATACCAATGCCCAGGATGATACCTGCAATACCCGGAAGCGTAAGGGTGATATCAAAGGCATTCAGTGTGATCAGCATTAAGGTTGTATAAAGAACCAGTGCAATAGATGCAACCAGACCTGGAATACGGTATGCGATGATCATGATCAGCATAACGATCACAAGACCGATAGCTCCGGCTTTTACACTTGTTGCAATGGCTTCTTCACCAAGCTGTGCAGCAACTACGCTGGAACGAAGTTCGGTAAGCTCAAGACTTAAAGAACCGATTCTTATGTAAGAAGCAAGATTCTGTGCCTCTTCTGTACTTGCCATTCCGGTGATCTGCGCTTTTCCACCGGAAATCTCCTCATTTACATTCGGAGCGCTTAAAACCTGATCGTCATATACAATTGCAATCTGCTTTCCAACATTTGCCTTGGTAGCTTCCGCAAATTTGGTTTTTCCATTCTTTGTAAGAGTCAGGCTGACTGCATATTTCTGGGAGCTTGTGGATGAATCCTGATAAGCACCTCCCTCAGCGTCTGCAACGTCTGTACCTTCCAGTACAACAGATCCGGCTTTCTGGATATCCTCAATACTTCTTGCAAGAACATATCCACTCTCACTGTTTCCTGTTGTAAAATTCTTGTTTCCGTCTGCATCTGTCTGATCGATAAAATACAGAGAACCTGGCTTTCCAAGTTCTTCCAGGATCGCATTTGCATCTGATACTCCTGGAATCTCAATAGTGATACGGTTGGAACCTTCCTGATATGCCTGTGCCTCAGTACTGTACTGAGAAACACGCTGCTGCATCTTGTAAACAGTATCGGACATATCTTCCTTGCTCGGATTGCTGTCCTTAGCCTGGTATGTGATGCTGACACCGCCGGCAAGATCAAGTCCGGTATTGATGTTCTTAGCCGAACCTGTTCCTGTAGGACCAATGCCTACCGCAGCCACATAGCAGAAGAATACTGTGACAATTGCTGTCAGAAGCAGCACTGCAATTCCTCTACTTTTCTTCATTTTCTTTTTCCTCTCTTATTCCGCCAAAGCGGCTTTTATCATGATAGCGCACTCCACACGCTTCCTCTGGAGTTCGCATCCGATCTTATAATTCCCCCGGATATCTCCGCCGAAGTGGTAACCATTTGCCGCACAGCCGCCGCTGCAGTAGAATCTGGCAAAACAGTCTTTACAGTCCGGTTTCGTATAGACATTACATCTTCCAAAGTCTTTTACGATTTCAGGCTTTGTGATTCCCTCGTCTACATTACCCATAAGGTACTGTTCCTCACCAACAAACTGGTGGCATGGATAAAAATCTCCCCACGGAGTAACAGCCAGGTACTCGGTTCCTGAGCCGCATCCGGAAAGTCGTTTATATACACACGGACCACCGGTAAGGTCTATCATAAAGTGGAAGAAGTTGAATCCTTTTCCTTCTTTTTCTCTTCTGATCATTTCTTTTGCAAGAATGTCATACTGTTCCAAAATCTGTGGGATATCCTCCTCACGGATCGCATACTCTTCTGTATCTGCTGCCACAACCGGCTCAACAGAAATCTGTTTGAAGCCAAGGTCAGCCAAATGCAGAACATCCTGGGAAAAATCAAGATTATGATGAGTAAAGGTTCCTCTTACATAATACTTGTCCTGATTTCTGGATTCCGCAAATTTCTCAAATTTCGGCATGATCAGATCATAGCTTCCTGCACCCTTACGGAACGGGCGCATGTAATCATGAACTTCTTTTCTGCCGTCCACGCTTAAGACTACATTTCCCATCTCCTTATTGCAGAATTCCATCACCTCATCATTTAAAAGAACTCCGTTGGTTGTCAGTGTGAAGCGGAATTTTTTGTTATGAAGTTTCTCCTGTTCTCTTCCGTATTTCACAAGATCCTTTACAACCTGCCAGTTCATAAGAGGCTCGCCGCCAAAAAAATCCACTTCCAGATTCTTTCTGGAGCCGGAATTAGCGATCAGGAAATCCAAAGCCTTTTTTCCTACTTCAAAAGACATCAGTGCACGTCTTCCGTGATACTCTCCTTCTTCTGCAAAACAGTATCTGCATGCCAGATTACAGTCATGAGCAATATGAAGACAAAGAGCCTTTACAACAGTCTGGCGGTTTTTGGTAAATTCATCAATGATATTCTCATAAATATCTTTTGTAAAAAGCATTCCCTGCTCCTGAAGCTTCTTACATTCAGTTACAGATGTTTCCACATCCTCTTTTTTAAAACGGTCGCCAAGCTTCTCAGCTATGGCGTCCGCTTCCATGCCTTCTTCAAGATATGGCAGTACCTCATAGGTTACTTCATCTACAAGGTGGATACAGCCACTGTTGATATCCAGCACAATATTATATCCATTACTTTGATAACGGTGAATCAGACTCATCTTCCCGCAATCCTTTCTAAAATTCTTTTATAACCCGACAAAACGCGCCCTCCGGCGCGTTTTGCTGGATACCTGTTACTTCAGATAAAACAAGTGAAGCAGCGGATCTCCCGCTGCTTTCCACTCATTCAACGGCTGCTTCTTATTTATGCTCGCAGCTCTGGTTTCCTACTGTACAGGAAGTCTTGCAAGCAGACTGACAGGATGTCTGACATTCGCCACATCCACCCTTCTTAACCGTGTTCTGAAGGTTCTTTGTATTTAATGTCTTGATATGTTCCATGATATATCCTCCTTTATGTATTCTATTCTTCGCCTAGTATAGCATAAAATCATCGATTTTCAAAGCATTTTTTTGTAAGCTTTTACGACAGCATCCCACCAATGGCTCCGCCACCAAGACACATAAAAAAAGTAGTCAACGCATGGGCAAATGTCATATCCCATTTCCCCTGTGCCAGAAAAGATACCAGAAGCAGCAGAACATAATAGGAAAGCCCGGTAACGATCCCCCAAATATATCGGTCTTTCCGTATGATCTTTCCCGCCATAAAACCTCCGGCCAGGCAGGATACCACATAAATAATAATGATCCCTACCGCCGCCGTCCCTCCTCCAAATCCAAACTGAAAGAGCAAAAATGCCAGTATCAGAAGAAAAAGTCCTGTCACTCCATAGGCCAGCAGCAATGATCGTAATATTGCTTTTCCCTTCATAAAAAAGCCCTCCCACAGTCATTATATGGGAGAGCTTTTTCTCTTATTCTTATTCATTACTTCTTTCTTTTCTTAAAAAACACAGCTACACCGGCTACAACTGCCGCTGCCACAAACAAGATCACAAACGGAAGAATCTGGGTGTTATCTCCAGTATTTACCTGTTTCTTGGATGTTGTTGCAGAAGACTGTTCTTCAGCCTCATTCCCCGCCGTATCACTGTTCTGAGAAGAAAGCTGTTCCTGATCCGTGCTATCTGAAGTCAGATTCTGAGATGTCTCCGCCGCATTGGTGTCTATACTGTCTGTTTCTGCAGGATCTGCAGCATCTGAAGACGAAGCATCCGAAGACGAAGCATCTGCTGCAGGTGTAATCGTTGCACCGGTATTGCTTTCAGCATCTGGCCCTACCAGAGATTTACTTCCGGCAATGCCAAATGGGCTGAATGAATGTGTACTGAAAGTCATTGTGTCACCATCCACGCTTGGAATGATGGTCTCCATTGCGCCATTATCAAGAAGGTGCTCAATAGAATATGTATAGCCGGCCTTTACAGGTACAGTCACACTGATATACTCTCCATCCGGAATTTTATACTCTGTATTATTCTGTGTATCCCAGAGTTCAAACTCATAGGATTTAAAGATCGTTGCATCTTCTTCATTGGTAAACTGATAATCCTCACCACCGGAAACACGAAACTGTACATACCACGGAAGATCAATTCCTGATACCGTGATTCCATCACAGGTATGATTTTGAGACGCAATTTCCTCTTTTTCTGTTTCTGTCAGATCGGTAGCTGCATTCTGAGGGCGTTTATCCTCTGTATCATCTTTCCTGTCAAAAATATTATTCTTGTTTTCTTCAGCATCAGGAGTCTCCGTGATTTCCGGGATCGCGGTGATTTCAGCATCGTTATTTTTTTCATGATTCTCATCGTCTCTGCTCTCAGATGCTGCATCAGGATCCATATCATCTTCTGCCGCCGGAGTTATCGTTACAGCAGGAGTTTCCGCAGCTTCTGCTTCTTCCCCATCCTGAGTTTTATTATCCTCAGATGGTGCAGCTGTTACCTCCGGAGCTTCCGTTATCTCCGGATCCCTTTTTTCCTCTCCACTGGCATCTGCTGCATCTGCTGTATCTGAAGAATCTGAAGAAGACTGCTCCGTTTTTCCTGTTGTCTCCGAATCTTCTTTATTTTCATTCTCCTGAACACTGTCAGCCTGCAGACCTTCGTTCTTCCCTTCATTCTCTGCAGTGCTGTCCTCTGTTTCTTTTACGGAAGTATCTGCATCACTCTCATTGACGTCAGTTCCATTTTCCTCTTTATCATCAGTTTCGTAGGATTCTCCTGAATCAGAAGAATCGGAGCTTTCCTCACTTCCGGAATTTTCCTCTGTACTGTCAAGGCTGCTGACCACAACTGTCACGGAACCTGTAAGTGTTCCTGAATTACTGTCCCACCCTGGAAGACCTGAAAGGTCAGCCCCTGCAGCAGGTTTGAATACTACCCCACAGGATTGTACACGTTTGTCCGGAACATAAGAACTATCTGCCCAGGAAAGAGTTCCATACGCATTAGATGGAAGCGCAATGTTAGCAAGAGCTGTAGGGCTGTCAATAGTTATATTATCCGGGATCACAGCACCGGATTCTATACCTGAAGAGTTCTCCGCATATGCCGGAAAGGTCTGTCCTCCGATCAGTGTCATGGATAATGCCGCTGCTGCCAGTATTGAAAAGCTTCTGCTAAATGTATTCTTTGTGTTCTTTTTCATAATAATCTGCACCTCTATATTCAAAATCTAAGATTCATATTTGCCTTTTGTCAAAAAATTCAGTTATATAAAATATCGAACGCATGTAACATGCGCTCGAACCAATATTTCTCCAAAAATTAATATCTTGTTAATCTTTCGTAACAGATATTTCGTTTTTTCGTCAAATGCATTATAACACAATTCTTTTTTTTACGACACCCCTAAATTAATTTTTTTTGATCATCAATGAAAATTGTTTAATTATTCTAGTTATTTCCCCCATTACTTCATCAATTCCATCATTTGTCATAATCCACGTATTTTTATCTATAGAATCCACACAACACGAACTCACAAAGAATTCCGTATCCGGATAAAGCAACTTGTAATACATCAATGCACGCCTTGCATGACAGGTTTTACAGCAGAGAATCGCCTTTTTGATATCCAGGTATTCTCTGTCTGTTACCTGTCGGGAATAAATTGCATTCTCATAAGTATAGGTTGCCTGATCTTCTTTCAGGATTGCTTCTTCTGGTACACCATTCTGCATCAGGACATCTTTCAAAAAATCCCATTCCGTTTTGTATGTCCCACAATAACATTCTTTCTTGTCAAGAACTCCTGTAAATCTTCCTGCTGTGATGCTGTATCTTCCACTGGGCAGAATCTTTGGTGCAAACCCATTCCTGTAAAGCTCCGCTGCTTTTTCCGCCATTTGAGGATATCCGTTTCCCGGAATAAAGATCACATCCGCTTTTTCCGGCTTATCTTCTATAAACATGAAATCGTCTATCTGTTTCAGAAACTCTTCGTACATTATTTTCTATGTCCTTTCTTTACCATCTGCAGCTAAATCCCGGATCAAAAGATATTTATCTGACAGATATCCCTTATCCAGCTTTCTGTATTGCCTAATCATATCACTCTTTCGTGGCAGATGCACTAACAGATCATCTGTTTTCTATTTTGTAACGATCACTGTGCTATATCCTCTGTCCCTCAGCCTTTGTTCCATATTGACCGCATTTCCAAGCTGCATATATGCTCCTACCTGAACTTTGTAAAGATCATTCTCTCTCAGGATAAACGCCGGAAATCCCTGATCTGTCAGCTGATACAACATCCGGTCTGCGTTTTCCCGGTTTCGAAATGCTCCTGTCTGTACTCGATAATATAATGGTTCTTCCACAGTTTCCTCATTCAATGTTCCCAGAATGGCATCTGCGATGCTTCTGGCAATCTCTTCGAATTTTTTTTCGAAAAGCTGATTATCCTTTTCCGAGTTTATAAATCCGGTCTCGATCAAAAGTGCCGGCATTTTTGTGCGCCGGAGCACTACCAGCCCGGGACGTTCTTTCACGCCCAGTTCCCGAAACCCCAGTTCTCCCAATGCTCCCAGGATATTCTGTGCCATCTGATATTTAATGCCTTTCTTATCATAGACTAATACTTCAACTCCATTGTATTGTTCGGGCCCGGAACTACTGTTGCGATGAAAAGAAATAAAAAAATCTGCTCCGGCTTCATTTGCGGCTTTCGCTTTTTCAAAAGGAGTCTGATAAATATCGGTAGTCCTGGTATAAACCACATCCACGCCGTTCTCTTCCAGGATCTTTCCTACCGCAAGGGTCAGTTTCAGATTGTCATCCTTTTCCTTACGTTCTTTATAAACAGCACCTGGATCTTCTCCGCCGTGTCCGGCATCCAGAACGATTTTATATGCCATGTTCATTCTCCTCGAAAACTACATTCACAATATGATATGACCTTGTGTTTTTCTCTGTGCCTGCATTTCATTTCATGCTTTATTTTGTTTTTCCGGATCTGTTTATTCAACATATTTTCGCGTTAATTCTTCTTGACTTTTAAGCGTTAAAGTGTTATATTAACACAATCAGAGTTGCATTTTTAAATAATCCAAAAAATGCAGCAATATCGCGAGGAGGAAAACAATATGAAAAAGCGTATTTTAACAGCTGTACTCGCAGCAGCTCTTGTAACAGGGACCTGTGCTGCAACAGTAAGCGCCAAAGAAGAAAAGACTTACACAATAGGTATCTGCCAGCTGGTCCAGCATGATGCACTGGATGCCGCAACCAAGGGCTTTGAGGATGCGATCACTGAGAAAATGGGGGATTCCGTAAAATTCGACGAGCAGAATGCACAGGGTGATTCTAATACCTGTTCTACCATTATCAACGGCTTTGTTTCAGAGGGGGCAGACCTGATCCTTGCAAACGCAACCTCATCTCTTCAGGCTGCAGCTGCCGGAACTTCCGATATCCCGATCCTCGGAACAGCCGTTACCGAGTACGGTGTCGCTCTTGGGATCGATGACTTTGACGGAACAGTAGGCGGGAACATTTCCGGTACTTCTGATCTTGCTCCTCTTGATGAGCAGGCCGATATGCTCCATGAGCTTTTCCCGGATGCAAAAAATGTCGGACTTCTCTACTGCTCAGCAGAGCCGAACTCCCAATATCAGGTAGATACTGTAAAAGATGCTCTTGAGAAGCTTGGTTATACCTGTGAATATTATGCATTCTCTGATTCCAACGATCTTTCATCCGTTGTTACCACAGCTGCCAATGACAGCGATGTGATCTATGCACCTACAGATAATACTGTAGCATCCAATACTGAGATCATCAACAACATCTGTCTCCCGGCAAAGGTTCCGGTAATCGCTGGTGAAGAAGGTATCTGCAAGGCATGCGGTGTTGCAACACTTTCCATCAGCTACTATGATCTTGGATACAAAACCGGCGAAATGGCAGTCAGCATCCTTCAGGATGGTAAAGATATCTCCAAAATGCCGATTGAATATGCACCAAAATTCACAAAAGAATACAACAAAGACATCTGTGACGAGCTTGGTATTAAAATTCCGGATGGATATGAAGCAATCGAAACAGAAGAAACAGCTGAATAATCGGTAAAAAACCTATTATACACTGATACAGCGAGAAGGGAGTTACCCTTCTCGCTGTTCGTGCATAAAAAAGAGGAGGATAATTTAACATGCAGATTATGAGTTTAATGACCGCACTTCCGGGAGCTGCCGCACAGGGGCTTATCTGGGGAATCATGGCGATCGGTGTGTACATTACATTCCGCATTCTTGATATTGCGGATCTTACCGTTGACGGAACTTTATGTACAGGCGGCGCTGTTTGTATCATGATGATGCTCAGCGGACACAATGTATGGGTGTCCATGCTGGCTGCAACAGGAGCAGGACTTCTGGCAGGTCTTGCCACCGGTATTTTTCATACCTTTATGGGCATCCCGGCTATCCTTGCCGGAATCCTGACACAACTTTCCCTTTACTCTGTTAACCTGAAAATCATGGGAAAAGCAAACCAGGCGATCAATGTTGATAAATTTAATCTTCTGGTATCCCTTCGACGTGTCAAGGGTGTTGTTCTGACACAGAATACGCTTTTTATCGTAGCAATTATGATCGTTATTCTGATTGCAGTCCTTTACTGGTTCTTCGGAACTGAACTCGGATGTTCCCTGCGTGCGACCGGATGTAATCCAAGTATGTCGCGTGCACAGGGTATCAACACAGATCGTAATAAGGTTCTGGGACTGATGCTTTCCAACGGACTTGTTGCTCTTTCCGGTGCTCTTCTCACACAGTATCAGGGATTTGCAGATATCAACATGGGACGTGGTTCCATCGTTATCGGTCTTGCTGCAGTAATTATCGGTGAAGCGATCTTCAGCCGTATTTTCCGCAACTTTGCACTGAAGCTGTTAAGCGTTGTATTTGGTTCTATTCTTTATTATCTGGTACTTCAGATTGTTATCTGGATGGGAATTGATACAGACCTTCTTAAAATGCTTTCCGCACTCGTCGTTGCATTGTTCCTTGCTTTCCCATACTGGAAGGGCAAATACTTTACAAAAGCCAAACAGGGAGGTAAATGATCATGCTGAAACTGATCGATATACATAAAACATTTAATCCGGGCACCATCAATGAAAAGGTTGCTTTAAACGGCGTGGATCTTCATCTGAACGAAGGTGATTTTGTTACAGTCATCGGAGGAAACGGTGCCGGAAAATCCACTATGCTGAATGCAGTTGCCGGTGCCTGGCCTGTAGATTCCGGAAAGATCATTATCGGTGGAACCGATGTCACAAAACTTTCAGAATATAAAAGAGCCGCGTATCTTGGCCGTGTATTCCAGGATCCTATGACCGGAACTGCTGCAACTATGGGAATTGAAGAAAATCTTGCTCTTGCCAAACGCCGCGGAAAATCTCGCCTTCTCCGTCCGGGCATTACCCGTCAGGAACGGGAAGAATATCACGAACTCCTGAAGATTCTCGGTCTTGGTCTTGAGGACCGCCTCACTTCCAAAGTCGGGCTCCTCTCCGGTGGCCAGCGTCAGGCATTGACACTTCTGATGGCAACTTTAAAGAAGCCTCAGCTTCTTCTTCTGGATGAGCACACTGCTGCCCTTGATCCGAAGACTGCAGCCAAGGTTCTCGAGATCACAGACATGATCGTAACCCGTGATCATCTGACAACCATGATGATCACCCATAACATGCGTGATGCTATCACTCACGGCAACCGTCTGATCATGATGTGGGAGGGAAAGATCATTCTTGATATCCAGGGTGAAGAAAAGAAAAAGCTTACAGTCAAGGATCTTCTAGACAAATTCGAAGAAGCCAGCGGTGAAGAATTTTCCAACGATTCCGCACTTCTCAGCTAAACCACAAAAAAGTTTTTATGATAATAGTTAGACAAACAACATAACACAGAGAAAGAACCTGGCCGGAATTTCATTCTTTATGATGGATTCCGGCCTTAATTTCCATATGCCACTTTTCTTTAGCTCATTTCAATTCCACAGAGAATTCACCACTCCTTCTGCTGTATCGATAAATGGAAGATGTCAGATAATCCTCTTCCGGAGTTGCTTTCTCGAGAGTATCACTTAGAACCTCTTTCAGATCTTCCGGATAAACCACATCTGCATTATGGACCATTACTTCATGAACACTGGTAAAAACCAGATACAGGTCTGACCCCAGAAGTTCAGAAAGACGTCTGGCTACCCCGGGCAAAAAGATTGCTGCCGCTCCATTAGTACGCTTTTCTGTACTCAGGCAATTCCCGACAATCCCTTTATTTGGATGGTATGTTCCAAGGATATCCATGAAATTATCTCCTTCATACGTCTTATCAAACAGCATTTTTTCCCAATGATAGATTCTTGGTGGGCTGATAAAATATGTATTTATTAAAGCAGCTTCGAAAACAGTATCCGCATCTTTTCCCCATTTCTCCACAAAACTTTTCTTGATCTTTGCACTCAGAACATATCCCTCTTTTTCTCCTGCAAGATAATAAACCACTAAAGCAATATCTCCGATTTTGTGATGAACCAGCTCCTTCAGTATAGTCCTGTTTTTATCTGCATTCAGAAGTCGAATAAAAAGTCTGCTTTTTACCTTCTCATAATCTTTCAGATCGTCCAAATCACATAGCACACAATTTTCACTGACTTTTTTTATCTCCCTAACACAATCATGAACGATATTTTCAAAAGAATGTTCCTGACAGTACCTTTTATAAAGCTCTTCTGTATGCAACCCGCAGACTGTTTTTGCCTTTTCCATATGACCACTCTCTACAAATAGCCTATCTCCCAAACAGCCATATTTTTCTCCATCGTTTGAAAAATAAATTTCTTCTTCCTTCAGATCCATAGCCGCAAGAAGAAGCTTTCTCAGGTCCGTGACAAAAGTTTCATAACTTTTTTCCATATTTAATTTCCTTTCTGCGAAACAAAGCGGACGAACGTCCTGACAAAATCCTGCGCGCTCTCACAACGACGCACAAAATGATTTTGATCTGATAACATGATTAGATATTTCTGTGGAAAGAACTTCCACTGTAGAATTGCTGAGAGCAGATTTCTCTGCTGAATCTGAGCTGCCTGCTGTATGAATCAGTATAATAGAAGTTTTCAGATTTGTAAAGAAGTTTTCATCGACAGAAAAAGCAGCTTCCGCTGCCTTTTACTGTCATACCTTTTGTATTATTTCAGATTTGTGTCTCATTCCGAAATATCAGTAATGGATTTCTCCATGTTTCTCCAGATAATCCAGAAATCCCTCACAACCTTCCTGTATATCTTCATAAGTTTCATCAAAATTTCCTGTATACCAAGGATCCGCAATATCCCGTCCTGATCCGGCAAAAGTCAGAAACTTATAAAGCTTCTCTTCCGGATCATTCTTCAGCATCCTGTTAAGATTACGCATATTAGCAGAATCCATACCAATAATATAATCGGATTTTTCATAATCCGCCCACGTAATCTGCTTCGCTCTGTGCGGAACCAGTGGTATTCCCACTTCTCTCAGCTTGTTCACTGTTCCTCTGTGAGGTGGATTCCCAATCTCTTCTGTACTTGTTGCAAAACTGTCGATCAAAAACTGATCTGAAAGGCCGAGCGTTTTTACCTTGTGCGTAAAAACACTCTCGGCCATGGTTGATCTGCAGATATTGCCGTGGCAGACAAATAGCACTCTTATCATTGCTTAAAACTCCTTGAAATGCTGTATTTACGCTGTTTGCAGGCATTTTCCGATAATCTTCAATCCTGTCATTTTCCTGTATATCACAGCATAAATTCGTATATTTTCTTATCCAAATTTAGTAACTTCTTAGTAATAATCAGCCTGGAAAACAGGCTTTCTAAGAACCTTATAATCAGATTATTCTTAATTCTTTTTTCTATTATTTTATCATACTATGCCAGTTTTGCAATCCTATTCATCTCTTCTTTTGCATCAATTAATCCCAGATGCGTATATACATTTAACGTAACCCCTATATCAGAATGTCCCATTAAATATTGGAGTGCTTTCGGATTCATTCCAGCTTTCGCCATATTGGAACAATATGTATGCCTGCATACATGAGGCGTGATCTTTGGCATTTGTTTCTCATGAGTACGATTATACTTTCCTAACGCCCATTGAAAATGTTTTTCCCAATGGAGTGCTACCTCAGGCATATCTTTTTTATCCAGGAATAGAAATCGACTATATCCATCTATAATCGGCTCAACCCTTACTTTTTTACGGTTTTTCACAATCTGTTCAAAACATTCATAAACTTCATCTGTCATCGGTAACATTCGTGTTCCACTTGAAGTTTTGGTATCTTCAATGACGTACTGCATTCCTCTGGTTCTCTGAAGCTGATGATTCACATTGATTTTTCTCTCCTGAAGATCAATATCTTTCACTGTCAATCCACAAAACTCAGAAATACGAAGTCCAGTCTTAAACAAAATAAACATTCCATTATAGTATTTTGAGTAATGGTCATCATTTCGGATAAACTCCAGAAATAACTCTTCCTGTTCTTTTGTAATTGCCTGTCTTGTAACACTGTCATTTACGACAACTGTACATAATTGAAATTCAAAAGGATTCTTGCGCAGTAAATCATCTTCAACTGCCATCTGAAATGCAGGTCTTACAATTCCACGCACACTGTGAATGGAACTGTATCCTCTTCCATCTGCTTGCAGCTTAATAAACCATGCTTTTGCATCCGACAATTTTATTTTATCTATTCTTCTGGTTCCGAATTCTTCTTTTTTTATTATATTGATCACAAAATCATAGTTCGCCTGAGTATTATGACGAACCCCCTTTTTTTGTCCAATATATTTTTGAACCAAATCCAAAACTGTTAAATTTCCTCCGTAAGGTACTATACCATCATGTAAATCTCTTTGGATATTCTTTTCTTTTTCCCTTAGAGCTAAGCATGGTCTGCATCCAGTTGGCAGAGAATCTGTTGGCTCTAATTTCCAACTATACAAAAACTTCTGCTTTCCATAACAATCTGTATATACAAACGCATATCTTCCATCTTTTCTCTGACTTTCTCCGTTTCGTAAAATTCGACCTTTTTTATCCCGTCGTTTTTGGTCACGTTTTGTTTTACCCAAACGTCTTCGCCCCTTTCTACGAAGAAGCCCTAGCACGATATAGGTATTATATCATACCAGGGCTAGCATTTCCACTTTAAAGTGCTAAATTGTTCGTATATTTTTTACAAAGACGTAGTCTGATCCAGAAAGGCCTCAAATTTCTTACGGTTAATCAATGACTTACACCCCACCTGGACTGTAAAGCAACATTCTGAATTTAGATGTTCCGAAATAAGCATCCTTATTTTCTTTTCACCTATTCCAAAATATTGCACTGCTTCATCCACCGTAAGCATATATTTTTCCCAAATTGGAATCTTACCTTTTTCAATTTTAATCGCCACTCTTCTCTCCTCCTTTTCTCTTTGGACAAAACATTTTTATCTGCCCATGACAATTTACAATTTTATACACTGTCATCGGCAGATAAAATTACAATACAGGTGGCAGTTCAGTACTCTGCCCACATCGGTTTTGCACCGTCATTAAATATGACCAGCTTTTTTCTGGAAGTATCATTATCACAGATATGCTTCGTCGCCCTGTGCAGCTGCTGCACATTTTGTCAAATTCTTCTCGCTCCATACCTTTACTTCAATGTTATATTTCAGCATTTCCTTGTATTTACTCCATTAACAGAGCAGATATATCATGGCGGATTTACCTAGTGGCTCTACATATCTTCACGTCCTGTATGTAAAACAATATACAATTTTCAAGGTACAAAAATTCCTGAAGGGGAAAAGGAATCTATATTAAATACTCCCTTTACTGATTACTTTTCCTTACATATGATTTCGTATCAAATCCCAAGGTCTTAGTAATCAGTTTTGCTTCCAGGCGTTGACGCAGAGTTTCATCTACACAGTAATGCACCTGTCCAAATTCGTCAAACATTTTTCTGGTAGCCAAAACTGTTATGTACCCTTCATAATGCTTCAACACTGCCTGGATTGCCTCAGTATCACCAGTTGATGCTGCCTCAATAACATGGAATGGCAGCAAATCAAATGCGCATTTCTGTTTTTTACTTTTTTTCATTTGCAGATTCCTCCATATTTTTTCTCATCAGTTCCAGTGATCGTCTACGATGCTCATTAATTGTGCTGCGTACAAGATTCATTTCTCTGGCAATGTCTGCATCACTCATATCCATAAAATATGATAATAACACAACATTCCTTTTCTTTTCAGTAAGTGTCTGCAGTGCTTCAGCAATCAATGCATCTTTGACTTCTATGTCGTAACCCAGGACCTGAAAACGATGTGTTTCCATTTCATGCTCATCCATTATAAAAAGTCTGCTCAACTCCTTTTCTGATAATTCTGACAACATCACTTCATACTTCTGGCGATATGCCATATGCTTTTCATAATTAATAACTTCACTTTTCAATGCCAGCTTGCACAGAGAATCAAACTGATGTCTGACTGTCTGCTCATCTTGAAAAGAGGATTGCTCCATAAGAGTTCACCTCCTTCCCCGCCGGTAGGCAATAAGCAAAGTTCTTGCTTCCCCTTCACACATATCCCAAACGGATGAGTGCATTTGTCGGGGTGTGGGAAGAAATTTTTAAAAAATTTCTTAATAAATACGAGAAAATTGTTTTTCCTGTATTTTGAGGTATATAAAAAACGTCCTAATGGGTAGTTTTTAGCCCATCGGACGCTATTTATATCAAAAGATAATATTTTGCCATCATTTTTTGTGGCATATAATTCACTTTTTGAGGTAAAGAAATTTATTTGCTTTTTTGAACTATTTATCTATTTCATCCGTCACGTAATGACGGATATGATACCAGACAATAAAATTCTTAATCTTTCCTATACCTCCGGATCTGTTTTACGGAAATTCAGAATTTTATATGTCTTTTAAAAAGTGAAATATCACCCTCTTTTTTAGTGAAATATTAGTTCGTTTTCTTTCAAGAAAGGGAACTATACACTAAACATGGAGGTGTATCATATGCCAAAACAAACAGATAAAGAACTGGGATTGTTTTTTAAGAACGCCCGACACGAGCAAAAATTGACTTATGAAGAATTAGCTGAAAAAGCAGAAATGTCCAGCCGATATTTAAAGGAAATTGAAAATGGGGGCCGAGTTCCCAGTTTTCATAAAATCAGAAAACTGGTACGCGCTTTAAATGTTCCTCCTGAACCATTGTTTTATCCAAACAATCATACAGATAATCTTGATTATCAACGCCTGCTCATGTACCTGTCAAAATGCAACGATGAGCAAATTACCGCTATCCTTGCCATCGTAGAAGCATACCTGCGCACATACAAAATTCCTACAGACCACGATAAACAGGATCCCTGAAATTCATTTGAATTCTATCTGAATTATTCTGAAGAAGCGGTATGGTTTCCCATACCGCCACTCTTAACGTGCATATTTTTCTATCATTCTCTTAACATTCGTGGATTTCTTTATTGCCCCTATATTAATAAGAAACTCAACTACATCCATCATTCCCTGGTAATAAGCCCGCTGCTCCTCTTCATAATGGAAATGTTCTAACTGATCCAGATATTTATTCCAGAAATTCTGCTCACGCTCTGGGATTTTTTTCAGATGTAGTGGCAGCTTCTTTTGTATTTGTTTCAAATTCTTCTCTGCTTCTTTCCATTCTTCCGGCTGTACTGTATATTCTCTTTCTCCGGAGTCACAGCGCAATTCCTCAAATAAATTCGATACTGCTTCATAAAATTCATTCATCTTCTTTCCACCTCTCACTAGAATTATTTCTCATTACAGGCAGCATTATCATTTTCTTATTTCAAAAATCAAATAAACTTTCCAAAACTTCATCTTTAGAAGTATAGTAACAATATTTTTCCTTAAAATCAATAATAATACTTCATCTTTAGAAACTTTTGAGGATCAGAATGATTATTTATTGGGATAAAAAAACGAACAGTAAAAACAGAATAGGACAACGGGTAAAAGAATTACGAAAGGCTCATAATCTTACTCAGAAAACACTCGCTGCCAAATTACAACTTGCAGGATATGATTTTAATGATCTGGCAATCCTGCGAATTGAACAAGGCACACGTTTCGTTCCCGACTACGAAGTTGTCGCACTGGCCGAAGTATTTAATGTTTCCTGCGAATATCTTCTTGGTCTGACGGACGCTCCTGCAAAATAATTCAATTGTATTGCTGCCCATTCTATGCTAAACTATGGATAGATACTTCTGAACAACATACACTATTTATAAACCGTATGATTGGAGTGATTTCATGGAATTAACAAAAAAAGTCCCTACAACCGATAAAAACCAGGAAAACAATCATCTTCTCCGCATGTTAGACCGGGGAATTGATGATATGGAAGCTGGTCGTGAATT
The DNA here is from genome assembly GCF_022868965.1 of Blautia sp. NSJ-140. NCBI lineage: Bacteria > Bacillati > Bacillota > Clostridia > Lachnospirales > Lachnospiraceae > Blautia > Blautia sp. NSJ-140. The sequence continues at coordinate 155,987 of NZ_JALIFS010000009.1, forward strand.
GCCACTGGAAGATGCTTTTCGCAAAATCACAGAATTAAGGGATGCACGAAGAAATGCAAGAATATAAAATTATTTTAACCTGGGAAGCAATTTACGATGTCACAGACATTGCAGATTATATTGAAGAAGAATTCGGCCAGCAACGTGCTGACCGTTTTCAATCTGATCTGAAAGAACAAATGCAGAATTTAGGCCAGTTCAGTACTGCCTTTCCCCGAACTCAAATTCTGTACAGAGGATATTCCATACATAAAAGAGCTTTTCCGCCATCTATTATTTTTTATATTATAATGGAAGAAACAAAAGAGATTCATATTCTCCGAGTGTTGCGCCATGAACGAGATTGGGAAAATATCCTGTTGCAAAGATCAACTTATACATATCCAGAATGAATACCTGGGAGCCAATCAGAGATTTTTCTGAAAGGCTTCCTTTTTTATTACTTCCCACTGTCAATTAAATCATAACTCATATCCAGAAAATCCAGCGTCTTAGCTTCACTGACAGAATCATCCAAAAGAATCGTAATCCAGTGTTGCTTATTCATATGATACCCCGGTAAAAATCCATACGTTTGAATAATCATCCCAACCAGATCAGGATCACATTTTACATCCAGGATGTCAATGTTTCCATCTTCTTCTAATCCCAGTATTTTCTTTTCCACTACCATAATTATAGCATACCATTTTCCATTTTTATGTCGAAGCACCGCAGAATCAGGATCTTTTTTCCATAAATATTCCGGTTCAGTTCCATATTGCTCTTTTACATATTGAAAAATTTCTTCACGTTTCAAATTTATCCCTCACTTACGATTTCTTTCTCTGATTATACGCTATCAGGATTGTATTCTCAACCACTTCTCACAGTTCTATTTATGTTTTATAGCTTTTGCATAGCCTGCTTTGCAGGCTACACCCCAAAAGAAGCAAGCACTGCCAGTGTCATGACACCTGGCTCATTTTGTCAAATTCCCTTTCCGGTTCATTCTACCAAAATGTATCAGGGAGTATCCCTGGCCCTCTCATATTTTATAATTTCTTAATTTGACGCTTTCACCCAGTCCTGTTAAAATAACTTACAGATACATCTGTCCAAACCAACAAAAAACCAAGTACCATAACTGTCATAGCCGAACTGGTTAGACAGTTTTTTTGTACTCTTTTTTATAGAAAAAAACGAATTGGAGGATTTCAATGAGCAAACGTACCAGAATTCATCCCGTACAATTTTATTTGAATGATGACGAACAATACATTTTAGAAGAAAAATATCGTCTTTCCAGGATGAAAAGCAAATCTGCCTTTCTACGGAAAATGATCTTATATGGATTTGTATATGAAGTAGACTACTCTCATATCCGAAAAATGAATACCCTGCTGGGCAATATCAGCAGCAATTTGAATCAGATCACCCATCGTATAAACAGTACCAATACAGTTTACCCAAAGGACCTGGACGATATAAAGGAGTTAATGGAAAAAATATGGCAGTTACAAAAATCCATGGTATCAAAACAACCGTTAATAAAGCAATAGAATACATCTGCAATCCAGATAAAACTGACCAGAATCTATATATTTCTTCCTTTGCCTGCTCTCCCGAAACAGCCGTTCTTGACTTTAAATACACTTTGGATCATACACATGACTGCAGAGATCCGCACAATACAAATAAGGCATTTCATCTGATTCAGGCATTTTCCCCTGGTGAAGTTTCCTATGAAGAAGCCCATCAAATTGGCAAAGAACTTGCGGATCGCTTACTGGAGGGAAAATACTCCTATGTTCTGACAACACACACTGATAAAGGTCATGTACATAACCATTTAATTTTCTGTTCTGCAGATAACATCACTTTTTCTCATTACCATGACTGTAAAAAGAATTACTGGAAAATACGAAATCTCAGCGACACTTTATGCCAGGAACATAACCTGTCCACAATTATGCCAGATGGTAAAAAAGGAATGAAATACAATGAATGGGCTGCAAATAAATCTGAATCCAGTAAAAAAGCGCAGCTGCGAAAAGATATCAACCAGACAATCCGAATCGTTTCCACTTATTCAGAATTTCTTGCATTTATGGAAGCTAAAGGATATGAAATAAAAAACGCAGAATTTGGCGAAAACAGCAGAAAATACATTACCTTTCGTTCTCCCGATATGTCCCATCCAGTGCGTGGAAGTGCTAAATCTTTAGGAAAAAATTTTACTAAGGAACGTATCAAAGAACGCATTAATAATAAGCTCCACAGAACTACTATTCCTTCTGTTCGTAATAAGTTAATAGACACCAACACTCCCAATATAGCAGGAAACATTGGACTTCAGAAATGGGCAAATAAGGAAAATTTAAAAATTGTCTCTGCTGAATATAACAAGATGTTCACACATAATCTACATAATTTTTCAGAACTTGAAGACCGCATAGCCTTGTTACATATGCAGCAAAAAGAGGTAAATACCTCTGTTGTTTCTCTCGAGTCTCAGATACGCCATCTTCGAGAAATGCTAAAATATGCCGAACAATATCAGAAAAATAAAATTTACGATGACCATTATAAAAGTTCCAAAAATCCGGATCGTTATTTCCGTAAATATGAATCTCAAATTATTCTTTTCGCTGGTGCTAAACATATTTTACAGGAAAATGGTATAGACCTGAAACATCTTTATTCCAATAAGTTACAAGCGCAAATTGCAGATCTTATTTCCAGAAAGGAATCACTAAATACTCAATACGTTTCCTTTAAGCAAGAAATAAAAGAGTTGGAATTGATACATCAAAATCTGTCCAAATATCTCAAACAGGATGCTCCTGAAATACAAAGATCTTCTCATAACAAACTTCCTTCTTTGTAAAACCATAATAATAGGCAGTGATTTCACTCGCTGCTTAAATTCCCGTTAAACCGATATCCTACACCTCGTACTGTTTGTATATATAATGGTTGTCCAGGATCATCTTCTATTTTTTCTCTGATATTGCAGATATGTCGCATAACCACATTATAATCACCGGAATAAGGTTCATTCCACACCAAATCATAAACCATTTCTTTTCCAAATATTCTACCTGGACTTTTCGCTAAAAGAAGTAAAATATCATATTCATATTTTGAAAGATGAACATCACTATCATTCTTTTTAACAATTCGTTCCTGTAGATATATTTTTAATTCTCCAAACCTTATAATTTCCGGTATGAATTGGTTTTTATGTTCCCAGCTAGTCAATATGTTTTCACTTATGCTTCCATTAGCATCTGTGATTCTCTCAATAATTTCTATCTTTTTCACCTTTATTGCCTCTACATTATTAATTTTATATTCTATATATCATCTGCCATTTGACTTTTTTCTTCTACAAGTAATATAATATATTTATTACATATGTAGGATTTAGCAGGAGGATTTTATTATGTCACTACCCCAGATTTCAGAAGCCGAATTTGAAGTTATGAAAATTGTATGGAAATATGCTCCCATCAATACAAATGAAATTACAGAAAAACTTACTCTAACTACCAGCTGGAGTCCAAAAACAATTCAAACTCTTATCAAGAGACTTGTTTCCAAAAAAGCTCTTTCCTACGAAAAACAAAGCCGGGTATTTGTCTATACTCCATTAGTCCAAGAAGATGAATATATACGCCAGGAAAGCAATTCTTTTTTAAAGCGATATTATAATGGAAATCTTTCTTCTATGCTGGCTTCTTACCTTGAAGACGATAAGCTCTCTTCAACAGAAATTGATAACTTACGCCATTTATTATCAAAACATCAGAAATAGGAGGTTTTGAATGAGCAACTGGATCATCCACTTTTTAATCAGTAATATCTTCATATGTATTTTTACACTTGTAATAATCGGAACAAAAAAACTTCTGAAAAAATATTTATCTGCGACTACACAGTACCATCTCTGTTTTCTTTTATTTTTATTACTTGCCGTGCCATTTTTTCCTGTACAGATTCATGGCTCACAACTTTTTTCATGGTTACATTTTTTTCAAACTGACTCAGGACTTAACTCTGGTACCGACACGCTATCCGAACTTACCAGTAATACACAAAATATTTTGTTAAACCAGGTGAATGATTTTTCAGTTTCCATCAGTAGTCAATTTTCTGGAGGCTTGAATACCATACTCTTTCTAATATGGATAACGGGTGTTATGATTATGTCAGTCCTCACCCTTCATTCATTAAACTATGTACGTTCCATAAAAAGATCTGCTCTCCCGCTTCAAAATCAGCAGGTAAAAACTATTTATTACAATTGTTTAAAGGAACTTAAAATCTCTCACCCAGTATCAGTCTACAGTACTGCATTTTTAAAATCACCAGTTTTAATCGGAATAATACATCCCAGAATTTACATTCCCATCCATTTAATTTCCGAACTGAATCCTGATGATATGCGTTTTATGCTGCTACACGAATTACAGCATTACCGTCACAAAGATACATTTATTGGCTTCCTCATGGTCATAAGTAATATACTCTACTGGTTTAACCCTTTTGTTTGGTACACTTTAAAAGAAATTCTCTGTGACCGTGAAATAGCCTGTGATTCTGCTGTATTGCAGATGATTTCTGCTGATGAATACCAAGCTTATGGAACTACACTGATTAATTTTGCAGAAAAAATATCCTCTTTTTCCTCTCCACTGGCAGTTGGAATGTCCGGAAATTTCAGGCAGATGAAACGACGTATTCTCAACATCGCCGTTTTTAGGAAAGAAACTCTTTATCAAAAAATGAGAGCATTGATAATTTATCTGGTCATTAGTGCTGTTTTTATTGGATGTACACCCATTTTATCCATTGATGCCTCTACTCAAAACGTATATCATTTTAGTGATACAGACAAAAATATCTCCCTGTTAGATATATCCGAAACATTTGGAACATATGATGGATCATTTGTTTTGTATGACAATAATTTGGATTCCTGGAAAATATACGATCTTGAAGAAGCCACCAAACGTATTCCGCCAGAGTCTACCTACAAAATATACGATGCATTATTAGGGTTGGAATCCGGAATCATCACACCAGAACACTCTTCCATGACATGGAATGGTGATGCCTTTCCTTTTCCATCCTGGGAAGCTGATCAGGATTTAAACTCTGCTATGCAAAATTCCGTTAACTGGTATTTCCAGGCAATTGATTCGCAGCTCGGAATTAACAGAGTCCAGGAATTTTTGAATAAAATAGAATATGGAAACCAAACAACCAGTTCAAATCTGGATTTATACTGGTCCGATTTTTCATTAAAAATCTCGCCTTTAGAGCAAGTAACATTATTAAAAAAATTTAACACAAATGAATTCCATCTAAATTTCCAAAATGTATTTTCTGTTAAAAATGCTATAAAAATTGCCAGTACACCTAATGGTAATTTCTACGGAAAAACTGGAACCGGTCGTGTCAACGGACAGGATATCAACGGCTGGTTTATCGGATATGTAGAAACTTCCGATAACAGCTATTATTTTGCAACCAATATCCAAAGTGATTCTAATGCAACTGGCAAAAAAGCATTTGAAATCACTTCTGATATCTTAAAAAAATTACATATATGGAATTAACAAATATGAAAGGGCTGATAGTTGTTATCAGTTCTTTCTTTTTATTCTATATTGATATTTGGGAACTTCTTTCGTACCATTATTCAGAATTTTATTCCCCATATATTTAAAACTCTTATCATCGTTGAACTTAACAGTCAGCTCACTTGTAATAACGGCATCATTACATATAAATGTATCACATACAGCATCAACAACCAACACACTGTTTCCCTCTCCGCTATCTCTTATTTCAACGACCTCCGGTAAAGATGTTCCAAAATGAGTAGGGCTATAATTTAAACAGCCTAATCGTTCCCAGTCATAAGTTTGATGTTCCGAATCAAATACTGCCCATTTTTTAATTTGATCTGCTGTTATCGGCAAAAACTCCATTATCAGATTTTCAAACTCTTCTGCCGGAATTCCACTTGAGTTACCTGAAAACTCATATCTCTCCCCGTATTTCATTCGATATAAATATTCATATAAACCATTATAATCTAACCCTTCCATATCAGATCTATCCCAATCAGAACATAAAAGATTATTCCCCTGATATCCAAGCAAATACACACACCTCTTTGAAACTTCCCTGCATTCATCACTTAAAGGTTTAATTCTTATCATAGAACTGCCATCAACCGCTTCTGATACTTCCGGATACTTTGGAACGCATAGCGTATAACCAAACCAGCCTTTTTCTGTATATTTCCATTCTTCTATCCTTGTATACGAAACATATACAATAGATGGATTGTCGTTCATACCCCAAACAGCTTTCACAGCCAGCAAATACATATCTGTCCCATCATAATTGAATTTGAGTCTTTTCCTGCCAAGTGTCCTCTTTCCATTTAAAAGAGCTTACTTCAACGTCTATTTTCCCCTGTTTGGTTTTCAGATCATACCGGATAAAATGATCCCCTGCTATAACTTGAAATATAGTAGTTTTTCCATTCTTCTCTTTTTCTGCTTTTTTCAAAAAATCATCTACTTTAATACTTTGAACCATATCCAGCTGATTGTAGGAATCAATTACTGCATATCCATATTTTCCAAAATAATCCATACTTTTTTGTATTGTACTCAGCTCATATAGTGCATTTTCTTTCACAGCATTCTCATATATGTTCCGATAGCCTTCTGCTAGCATTTCACACTCTCTGTAAATTTTTTCTTTCGTATCTTCAATTGTCTTTTTCTGCTCTTTCTTTATGCCACATCCACTACAGACAGCAAGAAAAATAACTCCCACAAATATTTTCCAAATTTTTTTCATATCATTTTCCTCTTACATTTGTAATATTTAAAGGTAAAAATTATTCATTACCAAGATATTCATCCAGTATCGCCTTATCCTTTTCCACCACATAACCGCTTCCTCCAATATCTTTCACATTCTCTACCATACTGATGAGCAAAATAGGATTCTTTGTATCTCTATCTGTAGTAAAAACTGTAAACCAGCCAATTTCTGTTCCAGATGTATCTTCTTTTGTAGCTTTCAGTTCCGCTGTTCCGGTTTTTCCTGCTAATCTAATGTCTTCCCGGCATGCTCCATAACCAGTTCCTTCCGGGTTATTCACTACACCCTCTAACCCCTCCATAACCTCCGAAACAATTTGTGGTGAAAAAGCATCTTTTATCCAGATTTCACTGGAAGTGCTTCCACCATCCGCGTGAAGATATGGCTTTATCATATTTCCATCATTTAGAAAAGCCGTATAAATGCTTGCAAGATGCAAAGGATTTACCAGAATCTGTCCCTGTCCATACCCACTGTCAGCAAGCTGGATTTCTGTTTCTATCTTGTCCATATTAGAATATTTGGACTCTGACATTTTAATATCAAATGGAAGTTCCTGATTAAATCCTATTTGATTTAGAGACTGCATCAGTTGATCCGCACCAATTTTTAATGCTGCTTTTGCAAAATAAATATTATCTGAATAAATAAGCGCATTTTTCAAGATCACAGGTTCATAATCATGAAGTGTAGTCACTGTATAATCTCCCCACGAGGAATCTTTCTGCCACGCCAGACCCTCATTTCCAAAATCGTCATTTGCAGTAAATGCCCCCACTTTTAATCCAATTGCAGCAATTACAGGTTTAAAAGTTGAGCCAGGACACCATGTCTGGCGAAAGCGGTTGTATAAAGGCCTGTCTTCATTTTCATTTAATGCACTCCACTGGCTGTTGTCCATTCCACGTACAAAATCATTATTATCATAAGATGGCGTACTTACCAACGCCAATACTTCCCCTGTATAAGGATTCAAAGCTACAGAACATCCTCTGTCTTCTTTAAATTGTTCATAAAGAGTACTTTGAAGATCACCATCAATCGTAGTATGGATATCTTCTCCATCTTTTCTAGGCTCATATGCAATAACACTTTTTTTATTTCCATTTGCATCTACAATACAGATTTCACACCCATCTGTTCCTTTTAGTTCTTTTTCATAAAGCGTTTCCAGTCCAGTCTTTCCAATCACACTGTTTGTACGATACCCTTCCCCTTTATGTTCCTGCAAATCTTCGGCTGTAACCGCCTGTACATACCCTACCAGATGAGAGGCAGCTTCTTTTAGATAATAAGTTCGTACTTTTACATCAGATAACATAATACCTGGAATCTTCAATAATGTGTCCTGCTTTTCTTTTTCTTCCAGAACAGTTTTATCCGGATTCACTGTCAAAAGATCGACCTCTTGTATTTTAGGAATTGTTGCTACTGGTACAAAAGAATCTGCTTTTACCCAACCGGCTTTTAACTTATCCTCAATTTCGTCTGCTCCAATTCCAAGATACTCTGCCAGTTTTTTTATTGTATCTTCTCTGTTCTCCATCCTGCCCGGAACAATTCCTACCGAAGATGCAGTTCCCTCTCCAGCCAACTGACGACCATTTCTGTCTAAAATATCTCCTCTCTTTGCCTCTTCTGACGTTACCTGAACTTTATCCGTTGCAGATAACTCTGGAAAAATCAACTGATCCTGCCAGATTAAATGATATCCTGTCCAATCATGTGAAAATACCGCATCGTTGGTAAATTCTACATTTCCTGCAGCAGTCTGCATATTTGTTGTATAGGAAACTGCCGCATTTCCGTTTTCTTGTCTTTTTACTGTAATATCGGTTATGGACAGATCAGACATCTCAATGCCTTCATATATTTTAGAATTTCGTTCTATAAATTCTTCCTTACTGTTCATGCTGCTTTTTTTCTGATCCAGCATGGCATACATTTGCTCATATTCCCCTTTTTCAATATATTTCATATATTCCATTAGTCTTTTTTCAGGAACATTACAATTCATTATTGTTACAATACCGATTCCACCACCAATCAATATACCGCTAAATAAAACTATTTTTGTAATAATCTTCGTGTGTTTTTTTCTTTTCTTTTTTCTCATATAGTTTTATTTCTCCTTTTTTCATATTTTCTTAAATATTACACTTGTAATATTTAAACGTCAAGCTTTTTCTTAGGTTTATATATGTAGACAAGAGAAAAGATTTGCATAAAAAAGAAAGGGCATCTCAAAGCCTTCTTTGATAAAGAACTTTACGACACTCTGAGGTAATAGTTTCTCCGGATGTTTCCCAAACGCTATAATCACTCTCCAGAAGAACCAAAAACGATTTTTAATTTTCTCTCAGAAAAAAAGAACTACTCTAAATCTGCTGATCTTTGAAATAACCCTGCTCGTTTCTTATAATCATTTTGTTTTGGGGTCAGACCCTATTAAACAGAACACGGGACCTGCAACCAATAAACCCAGAGGCATTGTCAACGAAATAATACTGTTCAATAAAGAAAATGCGCGTCCATGATATTTTGAAGATATCGTTTCCTGCATATACGCAATGTAAAGAATATTATAGAACACAGCACTGATTCCCATTCCAAAACACATAAAAGCAAATATCCAAAATGCCGCATCTGACTTTGGAAGAAACCCACTAATGAGTGTGATGCTTCCAAGGCCAAATAATCCAATGAAGGCGGCACAGGCAGCGTTATGTTGCAGCTTATTTCCAAAATGGTTTATCACAAAAGTTCCAATCATCATACCTGCGGAATAAAGAAGTTCTACACTACTCGCCTCGCATGCCGTTCCTTGAAAATAGTCACTTATCATCAAAGGATAAAACGCCGTAATCGGCATAAAGAAAATCATACAATTTGTAGCGGAGAGAGTCAAAACGAAAAGCCGCTTATCCATCAGAAAAATCCGGATCGTTATTTCCGTAAATATGAATCTCAAATTATTCTTTTCGCCGGTGCTGAACATATTTTACAGGAAAATGGCATGAACCTGAAGCATCTTAATACCAATAAGTTACAGGAGCAACTTTCAGATCTTATTTTCCAAAAAAAATCACTAAATACTCAATATGTTTCTTTTAAGCAAGAAATAAAAGAGTTGGAATTGATACATCAAAATCTGTCCAAATATCTCAAACAGGATGCTCCTGAAATACAAAGATCTTCTCATAACAAACTTCCTTCTTTGTAAAACCATAATAATAGGCAGCGATTTCACTTGCTGCCTAAATTCCCGTTAAACCGATATCCTACACCTCTCACCGTTTGTATATACATTGGTTGGCCCGGATCATCCTCTATCTTTTCTCTAATGTTGCAGATATGTCGCATAACCACATTATAATCACCGGAATAAGGTTCATTCCATATGATATCATATATTTGTTCTTTGCTAAACACTCTTCCGGGACTTCGCATTAATAAATGCAAAATTTCAAACTCTATAAAAGATAAATCTATTTTTTCCTGCTTTCGAAATAATTCTCTTTTATCCAACAAAATAACAATATCTCCATAACTCAAATTTGTTTTTGCATTTTCAATTACTTGAAATGCTCTTGCTCCCGTATTGACACAGGATATTATATGATTCAGGATTTCTTCCTCACTATCTTCAAATGTCAGTATTAACATTTTCCCATGTAATCACCTACTTTATTTTTTATGCATAAACTTTTAACTAAAACAAATCTGCCGTACTGTGACATTTTTCTTTTACCATCACACAGCTAAAGATTATTCAATATTCAATTCAATGTTTCCAGTAAATTCCTCACACTCAATGCCGACATAATTTCCGCCATCAGGAAGTGTAATTGTGTCACTATAAGTTCCGGTTGTTTCAATCAAAGTGACTGCTTTATCAGATCCAGAAATCCAAAATACTTTTGCAGTACCTTCCGTAACCTCCAAAGTGCAGTCAATAGACAGCTCCTTACCGGCTTCTCTTTTTATGGAAGTTCCTCCGAACAAATACTCTGTATCTGAAAAATCCTCATAATCAGCCGTATAAGTTCCCGTATAATCATCGATCCCTTTTTCTTTTGTTCCTTCCAAAGATGACTTTCCTGTAAGCTCTATGGCTCCAGCCGACTGAACGATATTATTATAATGATCAAGAATTTCATCTTTTGAACAGCCAGAAAGCATAAAACTTCCTAAAAGAACGAATGTTAATACTAAATCACTTTTCTTCATACAATCATCACCAGCCTTTCTTTGGAGCTACCTTTTTGGCCTTTTTCTTTGTTTGGGTTGCTTCTCGTTCTTTCATGCACAAAATCAAGATGGCAGAAATAACGACAGCAAGCGCAAGACTGCAAGAACAGGTTCCGATATTCCA
>NZ_JALIFS010000010.1:0-157830 GCF_022868965.1 Blautia sp. NSJ-140
GACCGCTGGTGGACCGGTTGGCTTGCCAAAGCCATGGCCGGGTAGCCAAGTCCGGAAGGGATAAACGCTGAAGGCATCTAAGCGTGAAGCCCCCCTCAAGATGAGATATCCCATTCTTAGTGAAGTAAACCCCCTTGAAGACGACGAGGTAGATAGGGCAGAGGTGGAAGTGTGGTAACACATGGAGCTGACTGTTACTAATCGGGTGAGGGCTTGACCAAGAAACGCAGGTTAAGAATTGATTCAAGAGTTTGATTAACAATCAACAAGCATGTATGTAGTTTTTAAGGTACAAACCTTAAATTAAATATTTTAGTAATCCTCCTTAGCTCAGTCGGTAGAGCATGCGGCTGTTAACCGCAGTGTCGTTGGTTCGAGTCCAACAGGGGGAGTTTTTTTATTTCCTGTAAACTTTATGTTTGCAGGATTTTTTTGTATAATAAAGAATAGAAGATAATGCAGATAAAATCAGAAGGCGGGGTTTTAATGAAGGTTTTGAATTTTGGATCGCTGAATTTGGATTATGTATATCAGGTAAATAGTATTTTGATACCGGGCGAGACACAGGCATCGACTGACCGTAAGATTTTTTGTGGTGGGAAGGGATTGAATCAGTCTATTGCTCTGGCGAAGGCAGGAGTGCCGGTTTATCATGCAGGATTGATCGGAGATGGTGGAGAAATTCTGCTGGAAACTTGCCGTGATAATCATGTAAATACCGAATTTATCCATCAGATTTCAGGTCCGTGTGGACATACAGTGATACAGGTAGATCAGAATGGTCAAAACTGTATTTTGCTCTATGGTGGCGCAAACCAGAGCATTACGAAAGAATTTGTAGATGAAGTCCTTTCACATTTCGATAAGGGAGATATGCTGCTTTTGCAGAATGAGATCAGCGAACTGGACTACATCATAGAAAAAGCCAGCGAGAAAGAAATGCAGATCATTCTCAATCCATCTCCTTATAACAATAAATTGGATAAATGCGATCTAAATAAGATTTCCCTGTTTCTTGTGAATGAAATTGAAGGTGAGCAGATCACAGGAGAGAAAGAACCAGATGAGATTCTGAAGAAATTCAGTCAGATGTATCCAGATGCTTCTGTAGTACTGACACTTGGAGGAGACGGAGCTGTATATCAGGATAAAAAAGGTATATACAGACAGGGGATTTTTCCGGTAAAGGCTGTTGATACTACGGCAGCCGGAGATACTTTTACCGGCTATTTCCTCGCGTCTGTTCTGGAAAAAATGAGCCCGGAAGAAGGTCTCAGAATGGCCGCAAAAGCATCTTCAATCGCTGTTTCCAGGCTAGGAGCAGCAGCATCTGTGCCAATGCGGAATGAGGTTATGGAGGCACTGGAGAGGGAATAAGAATTATGGCAGTATAAATATTGGACGTGTCATAATTATAAAATGTAATAGGACCATGTTGAAAATACAGATGAAAAATAATACAGCGCAGCGAACGGTGAATCTTCGCTACGCTGTATACTACTATAATAAGGGAAAATAGTCTCCCGATAAAACTATCTGATAAAATTAGTCTTGATCTTTTCTTCAGTTTCCGGAGTATTGATACCGGCGTTCTTTCCGGCTTCAATACATTTCAGAAGCCATGTCATGTTGTTGCCAAGTGTACGCATGATCTGAAGACCTTCTTCATCTTTATGGACTTCATCCGGGGTATTACCATGAACCATTGTCCAGTAATTTCCGGAGACTACCGGCATCTGATGATATGTAAAATATTTAGTCAGAACGTCCAGAGTTGCAGTTGTGCCGGCGCGTCTTGCAGAAGCCACAGCTGCGGCTGGCTTGTGGACCATATATTTTCCTGCCATAGAAGCAAATTTATCCATAAATTCCATGATCTGTCCGGATGGGGAAGCCCAGTAAACAGGAGAGCCGACAACAAGAGCATCAGCCTCTTTCATTTTTTCAGCTGCGGCTGTGACATTTTCGCGGGAAGGATCTCCAGCCTGGAAGATCTCAGCTTCAATACCATTCTTTTTTAAAGTGTTGGCAACTTCTGTGAGTGCTGTATAGGTGCAGCCTTCTTTGCGCGGACTGCCGTTCAGTAATAAAACCTTCATTATAATGATCATCCTTTCAAAATTCTTTTAACATCATTATATACGTACAAAAAATAAAGTCAATCTCTTGAAGGACGCTCATAGATGATGAAAAAACGAGAATTACAATGCGAAACGTGTTGTGGATCACGGAGTGAACAGTAAAACTTCCGCATTTTATAAGGGCTTGAGGCCAGTTTTGCAGGTTTGTAAAAAAAATTGAAATTTTTCAAAAAAAAGCTTGCAATTATAAAAAAGGTATGGTATTATTTAACTCGTCGCTGAGGGAAATACAAAACAGCGAAACACAAAAAAAGAAATATGGCTCCATGGTCAAGCGGTTAAGACACCGCCCTTTCACGGCGGTAACAGGGGTTCAAATCCCCTTGGAGTCACTTAAAACTAAACTGGATATTCATTGACTCGATTCAACATTTGGTGTTTAATACGCCGATGTGGCTCAATTGGCAGAGCAGCTGATTTGTAATCAGCAGGTTATCGGTTCGAGTCCGATCATCGGCTTTTTGGACCTTTAGCTCAGTTGGTTAGAGCAACCGGCTCATAACCGGTCGGTCCTGGGTTCGAGTCCCCGAAGGTCCATTTTAAAAGTTTTATATTTTGTATGGCCCAGTGGCTCAGTTGGTTAGAGCGCCGCCCTGTCACGGCGGAGGTCGAGAGTTCGAGTCTCTTCTGGGTCGTTCATATTTGGGGTCTTAGCTCAGCTGGGAGAGCATCTGCCTTACAAGCAGAGGGTCATAGGTTCGAGCCCTATAGGCCCCATTTTTGAACAAATTAATTGAATATGCGGGTATGGTGGAATAGGCAGACACAAGAGACTTAAAATCTCTCGGGGGCAACTCCGTGCCGGTTCAAGTCCGGCTACCCGCAGTATCAGTGAGATTCCTTTTTCAGGGATCTTTTTTTGTGTCATAAAATATATTGATGAAAACGGGAAAATATTCCTAGCTTATTAGTAGGGATATTGACAAGGCTATTTTCCCATGATAGAATCCTGACAGTTGTAAAACGAATCGGACAGATATAAAAAAATATCCGTTGTCGGTATAAATATACATGGAAAGAATATAAGGAGAGGTCAGAAAATGCTGAATCAGTTTTCAAGAACAGAATTATTAATCGGAAAAGAAGGAATGGAAAAGCTGAAAAATTCCAGAGTCGCAGTATTCGGAATTGGCGGTGTTGGCGGATATACGGTGGAAGCACTGGTCAGAAGTGGCGTAGGTACCCTGGATCTCATTGATGATGACAAAGTATGCCTCACCAATATCAATCGTCAGATTTACGCAACAAGAAAGACCGTAGGAAAATATAAAGTTGATGTGGCCAGAGAACGTATTCTTGAAATCAATCCGGATGCAGTTGTAAATATCCACAAAACATTTTATGTGCCGGAGACAGCGGATTCCTTTGATTTTTCCCAGTATGATTATGTAGTCGATGCGATCGACACTGTAACCGGAAAGCTGATGCTCGTAGAGCAGGCAAAGGCTTCAGGAACACCGATCATCAGCTCTATGGGGGCCGGAAATAAGATGGATCCGACAGGTTTCATGGTGACAGATATTTATAAAACGTCTGTCTGCCCCCTTGCAAAGGTTATGCGTCGTGAACTGAAAAAACGGGGGATCAAAAAACTGAAGGTGGTTTACTCACAGGAGAAGCCCATGACTCCAATTGATGATATGGCGATCAGCTGCAAGTCTCATTGCATCTGTCCTCCGGAAACAGAAAGAAAATGTACCCAGAGACGTCAGGTACCGGGAAGTAATGCCTTCGTGCCTTCCGTAGTGGGACTGATCATTGCCGGTGAGGTTGTAAAGGATCTTATTAAATAAAAATTGAATCATTCTGTGTTATTGAGAACGGAATGAACAGTAACCATTCTGTAAGAACAGATATTGCATGTATACTTATATTGTGCAATATCTGTTTTTTTGTGATAAAATATTTTTTACAGATAGTTTTGTAAATAAAAGAGAAGGACAGATAAAGTATGGGGATCGTTGAAAAATTTATAAAATTAGGACAGCTGACAAAGGAAGAATATCCGGAACTTCTGCACTTATATCAGGATCCGGATGCGATTCGTCTGCTTCGGGAAGAGGCTGTCCGTATACAGAAAAAATATTTTGAAAACAAAATATATACAAGAGGTCTGATAGAATTTACCAATTACTGCAGAAATGACTGCTATTACTGCGGAATCCGCCGTTCTAACAGGAATGCCAGCCGTTACCGCCTTACGAAGGAGGAAATCCTGCAGTGCTGCGAGAATGGCTATGAGCTGGGATTTCGGACATTTGTGCTCCAGGGAGGGGAAGACCCATGGTTTAATGATGACCGGATGGTTGACATCATTCGGTCCGTCAAACAGAGATATCCGGACTGCGCGATCACGCTGTCCATTGGGGAGAAATCAAAAGAAAGCTATCAGAGGTTTAAAGATGCCGGAGCAGACCGCTATTTACTCCGTCATGAGACGGCCAGCGAGGAACATTATCGTTATCTTCATCCGGAGAGTTTAAGTCTTGCAAATCGTAAACAGTGTCTTTATACCCTGAAGGAACTGGGATATCAGATAGGTGCCGGATTTATGGTAGGTGCGCCTGGACAGACGCTGGAGTATCTGGCGGAAGATCTTGTTTTTCTTAAAGACCTGAATCCGCATATGGTGGGAATCGGACCATTTATCCCGCACCATGATACGAAATTTGCAGAGGAACCGGCAGGAAGTGTGGATATGACACTGTTTCTGTTGTCTGTCATCCGGATCATGCTTCCACAGGTACTTCTTCCGGCAACCACAGCACTGGGGACACTGGACCCCAGAGGCAGGGAAAAAGGTTTTCAGGCGGGTGCAAATGTAGTAATGCCCAATCTTTCTCCGGTGAAGAACCGTAAACAGTATGAACTTTATGATAACAAGATCTGTACAGGCGAGGAAGCAGCAGAGTGCAGAGGGTGTCTTGCCAGACGTGTGGAGTCTGTAGGTTATGAAATCGTTACAGATCGTGGAGATTCCCCGATGACAGACTGACACTGGGCACAAAATACTTTCTTTTTTCAGCGATTTAAGGTAAAATACAAGTAAGACCAGATTGCTAAAATATTAACAACTAGTCAGAAATAAGTGGAATTTTCCTGCAAAGCGGAATGCAGGAATAATGATGGAGTGCGTAAAATATGGAAAAATCAGAAAATGCTGTGCGGAGCAGACTTCTGGAAGCGGGGAAGGAAGAATTCAGAGACAGGGGATTTCTGAAGGCTTCTCTTCGTGCGATCTGCAAAAAAGCAGATGTGACTACGGGA
Source organism: Blautia sp. NSJ-140 (assembly GCF_022868965.1). NCBI lineage: Bacteria > Bacillati > Bacillota > Clostridia > Lachnospirales > Lachnospiraceae > Blautia > Blautia sp. NSJ-140. The sequence goes on from NZ_JALIFS010000010.1 coordinate 5,409, forward strand.
GCGCTATATTTCTTCTTTGAAAGTAAAGCAGCTCTTTTTGAAGAAATCGTGGAAGAGACGGCAGAGGATCTGAAGCGGATCATGGGAGACTTTACGGATCAGGAAAAACAACTGCATCCGGAAGAATATGACAGGATACTTATGGAATTTATCTGGGAAAACAAGGATATCGCAAAAATCCTCATGGATGGAGCTGAAGGTACCAGATATGAGAATTTCCGTGAGGATGCCTGCACGAAAATGGAGCAGATCCTTAATGAACGTTTTCAAAAGGAATGTGGACAAGAAGTTGATCACGAGCTGGTACATATCCTGGTACAGATGAAATTTCAGGGATATTGTGAACTGCTCCGGGGAAACTGCTCCAGGGAAAAACTCCTGGAAATTTCCAGAATTCTGCAGATATGCTCCAGCCAGAGCCTTCTGGCAATTGAGGCAGAACTAAACAGAAAGCAGTAAAAACCATTGCTCATTCTCCCGAAGTATGTTATGATTAACTTGGTTAGTTTTGACAAACCGAGGGAGGTGTAAATAACGTGAGATCAAATGAATCATCTGAAGATTATTTAGAGACGATCCTGATCCTTGGAAACAGGAGCTCTCTTGTAAGAGCTGTGGATATCGCGGCAGAGATGGGCTTTAAGAAACCGAGTGTCAGTGTTGCCATGAAGAATCTTCGTCAGAAAAATCTCATCACAGTAGCTGACAACGGAGATATCCGTCTGACAGAGGATGGACATAAGATTGCCGATAAGGTATATGAACGTCATCAGCTGATCTCTTCCTGGCTGATGATGCTGGGAGTCCAGGAAAAAACAGCGCTTCATGATGCCTGCAGGATCGAGCACATAATCAGTGAGGAGAGCTTTCTGGCATTGAAAAAGGCAGTTTATGAGCTGAGGGAGCAGCAGGCTGTGCTCCATGGAGAAACCGCAGATCAGGTTTGATCCCTGCAGCAGAAGATATCAGGAATTGACAACTGAAAAAATAAGAATATAATGGAAATCCAGGTTATGAAATGGAGGACACCAAGAGATGAAATTACTTTTTATACGACATGGAGACCCGGATTACACAATAGATTCCCTGACCGAAAAGGGCTGGAAGGAAGCGGAATTTCTTTCTGAGAAGATCGCAGCTCTTGATGTCAGGGATTTTTATGTTTCTCCGCTTGGAAGAGCAAAGGATACCGCATCCTGCACGCTGAAGAAAAACGGAAGAACAGCTACAGAATGCAAGTGGCTGAGAGAATTCGATGTAAAGATCAGAAGACCGGATCTTCATGGGGAAAAGATCATTCCCTGGGATTGGCTTCCCCAGGACTGGACGAAGATCGAAAATTTCTACAGCTTTGACCGCTGGTGGGATAATGACATCCTGAGAGAGGGAAAAATGAAAGAAGAGTATGATTGGGTTACACAGAATTTTGATAAAGTTCTGGCAGAGCATGGCTATGTGCGGGAAGGACATTATTACAGAGCAGAAAAAGCCAATGAAGATACGCTTGTGTTTTTCTGCCATTTCGGTGTAAGCTGTGTACTCATCAGCTATCTTCTCAGTATTTCTCCGCTGGTGATGCTGCAGAATTTCTGTGCGGCGCCGTCATCGGTGAGTACCATTGTTACAGAGGAGAGGCGAAAAGGGATCGCATCCTTCCGCATGAGCTCTTTTGGAGATATTTCTCATCTGTATGCACATCAGGAGCCGCCGGCTTTTGCTGCCAGATTCTGTGAGACATATGATAACAAAGAGCAGAGACACGATTAAAAAGCGAAAGAAATGGTTGTAATAACCATAGAAAATAATGATCCGCAGGATTATTTTGGGAAATGATTAGACTTCGTTAATAAATTTTATAAATTTATTAGAAATTGTACAAATTTCTCTCACATTTATCCTGTATGATATAAACATCTTAAGAGAACAGAAGCTCTTAAGAAAAACTCTTTCCTTTCCCTAAAATATGTATGAAGATAAACCACCGTTCCATTGGCAAGACAGAGCCGACAGGACGGTGGTTTTGCATTGCAGAAAAATACTGCCGAATGACAGAGGAGATGAAGGTTTCCAATGTTTATCGGCAGCGTTTTTTTGTTGGCTGAGATTATTGAATATACAGCTTCAGGCACGGCTACGGCCTGCGATAGCGGTTAAAGCAGGAGTAGATTTCCTGAATCCTGGGCATGGCATAACCGCATGGAATATAAGAGCCTTCCGAGAAGAAGGACAATCCCTGCTTTTTCAGCTGAGCATCCAGATAAGCGACGATCTTCGGCAGAGTACGTTTTCCGTCAATAAGATGCTCGCAGGTATATTTCAGAAGCAACGCCAGGGATGCAGTCTGTTCGGAGTCGATCAGCTGTTCCACATAGCGGAGATCCACTTCGGTTTTTCCAAGAGAAAAGCCATCTTTGCCGTGAACCTTGGTTTTCAGTCTTTCCGGCTGTCCGGGACGGCTGTGGCGGGATGGAGCCACTTTGGCCCTGGTCATGATGCGATGGCTTTCCGGCAGGCGGAATGCAGGGGCCTCAATGTCTGAGAGAGGATATTCCTGGCAGAGCTTTCCGGTAACTGCTGTGATGTCCACCGGATGATAATTATCCATCTGGATCACAGTATCCGCAATATGGAAAAAAGCTCCGGAGCTTCCGGCAACCAGGATAGTGGAGATCCCTGCCTTTTCATAGAGATCCCGGGCACGTTCCAGAAATGGAGTGATGGGCTCCTTTTTCCGACAGATCACCCGCTGCATGAAGGAATCACGAACCATAAAGTTGGTAGCAGAGGTATCCTCGTCAAGGAGAAAGACTTTACTTCCTGCCTCCATACTTTCCACGATACCGGCAGCCTGTGAAGTGCTGCCGCTGGCATCCTCTGTAGAAAAGCAGAGGGTGTCTTTTTTATTTGGAAGATCGTTGATAAAAAGAGAAATATCCACATCTTTGATAAAACGGCCGTCCTCGGAGCGGAGCTTCTGGGCAGAAGGATCGGTAATGACATACTCCCGGCCATCACCGGAAATGTGATCATAAATTCCCAGCTCCAGTGCGTTAAGTAAGGTGGATTTGCCATGGTAGCCGCCACCTACGATCAAGGTGATGCCGCAGGGAATGCCCATGCCTGTGATGGTTCCTCTGTGGGGCAGCTTCATGGAAACCCTCAGGCTTTCCGGAGAAACAAAAGGAACAGAGTTTTTCATCGGGCGTGAAGAGATGCCGCTTTCTCTGGGGAGGATAGCGCCGTCACTGACAAAGGCAGCCAGAGAACGCTTTTTCAGTTCCTGACGGATAAATGCCTGATCTTCGGCAAGGCAGATGGCTTTTCTCAGCGCTTCCGGGTCAAGATTCCGGTAAAAAAATGCCTTGTGAACACAGACCGGAAGAAAATCGAAGAGGATTTTTTCCAGTTCGGGGGAGTTGATGGTTCTGCCATTGGCCGGAAAACCGATGAAAAAACGTGCAGTGATGCCTTTTTCCGTTATTTCACAGGCAGTACGTGCAAGAACCTCCTGACCGCAGTGGCTTACTGAGATCAGGCCGCTTTTTCCGGAGCCCTTTGCACGGAAGGTATAACGGTTTACCTGCTGTTCAAACTGGCGGTTCAGAAAGTCTCCCAGTGTGATGCGGGTCAGGGAATCCTTATAATATTCTGCAGGAAATCCGGTGTCGCGGTGGGAGAGCTTTACACTGATGTGAGAGGGAGAGGCAAAAGGATCCCCCTGTACGTGGTCAATGGACAAAATATAACGGTCAAACTGGTATGCACCCCGCAGAGACTTGTATGCAGGATAGCTTTTGCGGTTGATGCTGTGAAGAAGCTCTTTTAACTGAGCAGATGATTGCATGTTGTTTCCTCCTTTGCCCTGTGGGAGCATACAGGTAAAGTCTACGGTGAAACAGAAAGCTTTCCGTGTGTAAGATACCTGAAAATTTTGGATACAGGGCCAATTCTTAAGAACTACTATAACGAATCATAAAGATTTTGTAAAGAATGGGAATTGCGGTGGAAATTCGTAAATGTTTGACCTATAATAGTAGACAGATTGCAGATAATATGATGAGAAACGGCAGCTGCCGGAAGCTATAAAGAAAGGTGGACCACTAAAATGGAAAGAAGAAATGCGTGGCTTTCTTATAAGGAAGCAGAAGAAACAGAAATGGAGAAGCTTGCGAAGGCTTACAGAGAATTTTTGGATAAAGGAAAAACGGAACGTGAATGTGTTGCAGAAATCGTAAAGGAAGCAGAGGCTGCCGGATATGAATCTCTTGAGTCGAAGCTTGAAAAAGGCGAGAAGATCAAGGCCGGTGACAAGGTTTATGCAGTAGGGATGAAGAAGATCGTTGCTCTGTTTCATGTAGGAACGGAAGAGCTTTCCGGAGGTATGAGCATTCTCTGTGCACATATCGACTCTCCGCGACTGGATGTCAAGCAGAATCCTCTGTACGAGGATACGGACCTGGCTTATCTGGATACCCATTATTATGGTGGCGTAAAGAAATACCAGTGGGTGACACTGCCTCTTGCCATGCATGGCGTTGTTGCAAAGAAGGACGGAAGCATTGTGGAGATCAGCATTGGTGAGGATGCGGAGGATCCGGTACTTTACATCACAGATCTTCTGATCCATCTTTCCGGAAAACAGCTCCAGAAAAAGGCAGCAGAGGTTATTGAGGGTGAGATGCTGGATATCCTGATCGGCAGCAGACCTCTTGCAGAGCTTCCGGATGATTCAAAAAAGGATGCGGTAAAACAGAATGTGCTGAAGATTTTAAATGAGAAATATGGTATTGAGGAAGAGGACTTTCTTTCGGCAGAGCTGGAGATCGTTCCGGCAGGAAAGGCAAGAGACTGTGGACTTGACCGCAGCATGATCGCAGCATATGGACAGGATGACCGTGTATGCGCTTACACATCCCTTGCGGCAATGCTGGAGATGGAGGAGACGCCGAAGCGTACTGGCTGTTGTCTCCTTGTAGATAAGGAAGAGATCGGAAGCGTTGGTGCCACAGGCATGCAGTCCAGATTTTTTGAGAACAGCGTGGCAGAGCTTCTGGACGGAATGGGCTGCTATTCCGAGCTTGCATTAAGAAGAGCTCTCCGTAATTCCAGCATGCTTTCTTCCGATGTAAGTGCCGGCTATGATCCGGCCTATGGTGAGGCTTTTGAGAAAAAGAATGCAGCATATCTTGGACGTGGTATTGTTCTTAATAAGTTCACCGGGGCAAGAGGAAAATCCGGTTCCAACGATGCCAATGCAGAGTACGTTGCAAGAGTTCGCAGGATTTTTGATGATCACAATGTTGCTTTCCAGACAGCAGAGCTTGGAAAAGTTGATTTTGGTGGAGGCGGAACCATCGCTTATATTGCGGCACTTTACGGAATGGAGGTTATTGACAGTGGCGTGGCAGTGCTGAGTATGCATGCTCCGTGGGAGGTTACCAGCAAGGCAGATGTATATGAGGCATACAAGGCATATAAGGCATTTTTACTTGATGCGTAAACGGATGTATAAATGTGCGTCAGTTCTGAAGACATTCAGGTGATCATTTCGTTACAGATCAATGAGCGGGGATTTCCCGGAAATGACAGAGCAGTCTGCCTGCTGCTGTTTTGGCTTGGAGCGTTCCGACGAGAAACAGCAGTATCCCCTGCAGACTTCGCTCTGTATTTTTTACCTGATCAGGGAAGCTCTCTGCTTCAATGACGAAAAGCAATAAGCAGAGGAGAGGCTTGCCTGGGACTGATTTACTTTACAAGGAGTAATTTTATTATGGAAGATGCATTGGTACGGGTAGTAGATCTGTGCAAGGTTTACAATCCCGGAGAAAATGAGGTGCGGGCGCTGGATCATGTGGACCTGGAGATCCATAAGGGTGAATTTGTGGCTATTATCGGACAGTCCGGTTCCGGAAAATCCACCTTTATGAACATGCTGGGCTGTCTGGATGTCCCCACCTCCGGGAAATATTATCTGAATGGAACAGATGTATCCACAATGAAGGATAATGATCTCTCGGTGGTACGAAATAAGGAGATTGGTTTTATCTTTCAGGGCTTTAATCTGATCGCAAATCTTACGGCGCTGGAAAACGTGGAGCTTCCTCTGATCTATCGTGGGATCGACCGGAAAACAAGAAGAAAGCTTGCTGTGGAATCTCTTAAAAAAGTCGGACTTGAGAAACGTATGGATCATAAGCCAAACGAAATGTCAGGGGGACAGCAGCAGCGTGTGGCTATTGCCAGAGCTATCGCAGCCAGGCCGCCGGTGATCCTGGCAGATGAACCAACGGGAAACCTGGACTCTGCATCCAGCAGGGAAATTATGGAGATCCTGAAGGGAATGCACAGATCGGGAGAAACCTTGATCCTGATCACCCATGATAATGGGATCGCGGCTCAGGCCAGACGTGTAGTCCGGATCATGGATGGAAAAATTGAATCAGATACGATCAATGAGGAATTTGTCGAGGAGGCTTAAGAATGAAAAAAGGGAAAAAGATTGTGATCGGTGTGGCAGCAGTGGCTGTTGTGGCAGGTGGTATTTATGCGGCATCCGGTGCAGGCCGCGGGGGATCACAGATTCCGCAGGTTGCTGTTACCAAAGCGGAGACAGGAGATGTGGAGGAGATCGTAGATGCAACCGGAACCGTTGTCAGTGATGAGCAGAAGACCTTTTATTCTCCTGTGAACGCACAGATCAAAAGCGTATCCTTTGCAGAAGGTGATACGGTTTCAAAGGGAACGAAGCTGATAGAGTTTGAAGTGAAGGATCTGGAGAGGGATAATCAGAAAGCAGAGCTGAATGTACAGTCCGGACAGTATGATTACAAAAATTCCATCAATAAATCTAATGAGGCCCAGCAGAAGCAGAACAGCGCAAAAGCAAAGGTTTCCAGTCTGGAACATCAGGTAAGGGAGCAGCAGAATTATCTGGCTTCCCTGAGATCACAGCTGGCGTCTGTACAGGCTCAGGCTGCGGCAGATGCGCAGGCCCAGGCAAAGGCAGAGGCCCAGGCAAAGGCAGAGGCCCAGGCTGCCAGGGATGCAGAGACTCAGAGAGCGTATTCAGAAGCGCTGACTACATATCAGAATGAGACACTTCCGCAGTACCAGCAGGAGCTGGGACAGCTGAATTCCGATTATGTAACGGCACAGAATGCTTATAATCAGGCAGATACCAGGTATCAGATGGCTTTTGCACAGTGGCAGGCAGAGCAGAGCGATGAGAATGCCCAGGCGCTGGATGAAGCGGAAGCAGCAAGAAGTCAGGCAGAGATCACCTGCCAGGAAGCAAAGGAAGCTTATGAGGATAAGAAGGCCAGCCAGCCAAAAATGCCGGAGTATTCTGATTACAGCAGTAGTGCGGCCGGTGATTTTGTTACCGATGGAGCTTCAGAGGAAACACCGGGGCTGACAGATCATGCATCTGCGGATGCTTCTTCTGCAGGAAGTACAGTGGATACTTCTGCCATTGAGAATGCGATCGAACAGGCAACCTCTGATCTGGCGGATCTGCAGTCGGACCTTGCTTCCCAGAAATCTATTGCAGAGGCAGATTCTGCCAGCCTTACAGAAGAAGAGAAAGAAAAAATGCGTGTCAGTAACAATCTCACTGAGCTGGATGCAAAATCTGCGAAAGAGCTGGTAGAAGAAGGAAAGAAAGGCATTTCGGCGGATTTTAACGGCGTCATTTCCAAATCAGCAGTCCAGCAGGGCGCAGCGGCAACACAGGGAATGGAGCTTTTTACCCTGCAGAATACAGATAAGGTCAGCGTTGATATCAATGTGTCTAAGTATGACTACGATAAGGTAAAGGAAGGCCAGAATGCGGACATTACCATCGGCGACAGGAAATATACCGGTAAGGTGACTAAGATCAGTCACATTGCCACAACCAACGAAAAAGGCTCCACACTGATCTCTGCCACAGTGGGCATCGACAAGCCAGACAAAGATATTTTTCTGGGAGTAGATGCGAAGGTAAAGATCTATGCAGAAAAGGCAGAGGATGTGGTAACGCTTCCGGCTGGAGTGGTAAATATCGGCAAGGATGGTTCCTTCTGTTATGTGCTGAAGGATGGTGTGATCACAAAACAGGATATCACTACAGGAATCAGTTCCGAAGATTCTGTTGAGATCACAGATGGAATTAAAGCCGGAGATGAGGTCATCGAGGATCTGGGCTCCCTGGAAGAGGGAATGAAGGCAGAGGCAGCAGCGGCAGACAGTGACAGTGCAGCAGAGACAGGGGAGACTGCTAATGAGTAATATTTATGAATATATCAAAATGGCGATCCATAATATCATGGCCAATAAGGGAAGATCCTTTCTCACCATGTTAGGGATCATCATCGGTATCGCATCTGTGATCGCCATTGTGTCCATCGGTGAGGGTACGAAGAATCAGATGAACAGCGAGATCAATGATATCGGCGGCGGCCAGATCGCTGTTTACTGCAGTGATGATGCCATAGCAGACCAGGTCTGGATCGAGCCGGAAGATATTGATGCAGTCCGGGAGCTGGATGGCGTGGAAGGTGTTAATGTTTCAGATTCCTATACAGGCGAGACCGTAACCGGAAAGGGTGATTTTAATCTTACAGTGACCGGGGAGGCCCAGGATGCCAAGCTGGTGGACAATGCTTCTGTGAAGTACGGAAGCTATTTCGGGCAGAAGGAGGTCGAAGAGGGAAAAAACGTCTGCGTGATCTCCGATGCCGATGCGAAGAGGCTTTTCGGAACGGATGATGTAGTGGGAATGACACTGGACATCACCTGCTATGATCTGACCAAGACATTCCGCATCTGCGGAGTTACCACACAGAAGGAAAACGGAACCTTTGTCAGCTATACTTACGATGGAATGCCGGTGACCATAAATGTGCCTTATACGGCCATGGACGACTTCACCGGAAGCAGCGGAGAATTTTATCAGATCATAGTTCAGGCGGATAAGAGTCTGGATTCCCAGGCAGTCGCAGACAAGATCATAAATCTTCTTGAGAGACGTCACCAGTGTGCCGAAGATGAGTATTTCCAGGTACAGAGCTTCCAGGATGTCATGAAATCCATGAACCAGATGCTTGGCATGGTCACTGCGTTTATCTCTTTTGTTGCGGGAATTTCCCTTCTGGTAGGTGGTATTGGTGTTATGAACATCATGCTGGTGTCCGTTACAGAGCGTACCAGGGAGATCGGTATCCGGAAATCCCTTGGAGCGAAAACCTCGTCCATTATGTTACAGTTCCTTGCGGAGGCAGCGATCCTGACGATCATAGGCGGGCTGATCGGTATTGTGCTGGGGATTGCAGGCGGCTATGGGATCTGTGCGGTGATCAGCAGCAGTATGGGAATGACCATCACACCTGGGATTAGTGCGGGAACCATCCTGGCGGCTACGCTGTTCTCCTGCGCAGTAGGTGTATTCTTCGGAATCTATCCGGCGAAAAAGGCAGCGAAACTGAGCCCGATCGAGGCACTTAGACGGAATTAAAAAACTGTTGCTTTTGCATCAAAAATAGCAATAAAAAATATTTTTAAAAAAAATAAAAAAAAGTTTCAAAAAACCCTTGACATTTTATAGGTCTTAGAGTATCATACATATTGTTGCAGCGGTGATACGAAATATCACAAAGGAAAAGCAACAAAGATGTGCGTTTAGCTCAGCTGGATAGAGCGTTTGGCTACGGACCAAAAGGTCGGGGGTTCGAATCCTCTAACGCACGCTAATTTAAGAAGCCGGAAACCTTGAAAAATCAATGGTTTCCGGCTTTTTTTCGTTTTCAGGTTTGTGTAAAAACCTGTGACTTATCTATTTCGGGGATGTTTAAGATTAATTTTTACACCTATGATGGTAATTTAGAAAAACAATCCGCAGTATTTGAAATCAATGTATAAATATTTGTAAGCTAAGGGGCTATCTATTTCCCGACAGCCCCATTTTAAAATATATTGCATCCCGTTTTACGGTCGACGAACGGAGTTTTTGCGGAGCTTTTTGGATTCATAAAGGTCTTTATCAGCGTGTTCGATGATTGCAGGAATATCTGTTTCCGGGCTTGGCTTGAATTCGGTGATTCCAAGAGAAACCTCCACGAGAAATGGTTTGCCGGATTCTGCATTAAAAGCAGCACATGCATCCCGGACTCGTTTGCGGAAAATATCCTGGAAGTTTTTTTCCTGACAGTTAAGGAGGATCAGGAATTCATCACCGCCAGTGCGGGCAACGACGTCCTGGCTGCGGAGACAGCCGTTAAAAATATTAGCGACACTTCGCAGGGCAAAATTGCCTGCCGGATGTCCCCACGTATCATTGATTTCTTTAAGGTGATCCAGATCAGCGCAGATAATATAGGCGCGCTGATGTTCGCTTTTGCTGCAAAAATTCTTGATCTGTTCAGTGAAACCTCTTAAGTTAAGAAGTCCTGTCAGTTCATCATATTTGGAGATTAATCCAAGTTCCCGGTTACGTTCACGGACAAGCTCAAGATCCCTGGACATTTCCTGACGACGGAGAACTTCTACTTTACTGATTTCAAGATAATGAAGAGAAAGGCCAATCTGCAGGCTTATCACATAGAAGAACGGAAATTCTTCCGGTTGGATATCACATGCAAGAAGACCATATTGCTTTTCTCCGGAGAAGAGCAGAAATACCATAAACTGGTGACGGTCGTTATCTGCCATTAACTGGCAGATGCCATTTTCAGCGTTTACAGGCTGGCGGTCATAAAGATGAAAAGCAGCTGTTTCTTCGTCTCGATAATAGGCAGCAAGCCGAAGATTTTGTGGACATATCCATTCATCATTCTGATGATAGATGACTGGTTCATCCAGAAGAAAGAGGTAAGTACATTTGGTTCGAAGCTCACGCATGTTTTCCATTGCTGACAGAAGAAAAGCATATTCATCATCCATACAGTCATTCAGATTTCTGGCTAAGGAAGGAATAAACCAGGATTTTCTCTGAAAGTTGATCAGTTCAAGTTTCATATTTGTGATTGTGCGATTTAACTTATGAATCTGTTCAGTAAGGTTTACAGGAGTACTGCGGATTTCCGGAATTTTCTCCTGACATCCACAGGATTCTCTGACACATAGAGAAACAGGAACTCTTCGGGACAAAACTTCCCTGCCATCCAGTTTGGCTATCAGATCATAGACAGCCATTTTTCCCATCAGGACGCCATCCTGCTGAACGGTTGTAAGAGGAGGCTCCATACCGGAAGCGCGCTCGCAGTCATCAAAACCAGTAATGAGGATATCCTTGCCAACTTCAAGACCACATTGTTCACACACGCGGTATCCGGAAAATGCCATTTCATCATTTGCAAATACGATGGCCTGTGCATCCGGATTATCATCCAGAAGGTGCTGAACCTGGCGGTCAACAAATTCAGAGTAGTCACCCTGTGCGATCATCTGTGGAGTGACCGGCAGATTGTGCGCAGCCATTCTTTCAAGATATGTGTTTTTGCGTTCATTTGCATCAGTATTCTGAGAAGGACCCGCTACAAAAAGAATTTTTCGACAATGATGCTCATTGATCAGATGCTCCATGACCATGTGGATTCCGTTTTTGTTGTCACAGATCAGGGAATGACAGTTTGGAGAATGAACAATCTCTGTAAGAAATACTGTAGGAATCGAATTAAATTTCAATGCAAATCTTTCCGCAGTTTCATTCTTTAATTGAAGCCCAAGAGTTCCGTAGTTGATGATCAATCCGTCAAGACCACCGATAAGACTGTAATCGTGGATAGTTTTGAATTGATAATCAAAAGAATCTTTGTGAGTTCCACCTAGCAGATCTTCAAAGAAATCTTTGGTCTGTGTTCCGAGAAAAAAACACACATTAACATTTAATTCTCTGGCAGCTTCGGTAATGCCGCGGATATGTTCTTTGGGAAAATAAGTATGCACGCCACCAATAAGAATGCCGATATTGTAGCGATCAGATTTTTTCATTTTTTTTTTTAGACCTCCATATGCAAGTGAACAAGTTATTTTTTGTATATTATACCAATAATATATCATTAATACAAAAAAATACATATGAAAAATCCACAAAATAAAGCACAAAAAAAGGAAGAACAGCGTTGAGTTCTTCCTTTTTCGAAACATACCTGATTCTATTAAATTGCGTCCAGTGCCTGAGCGATATCTGCGTCGTGCGCCTGGCGGCGCACGTTTCTTTTATAGGAAAGACAGCCTGCGGCGTTCTCCTAAATAAAAAAATGCCCGCACGGAGGCGGGCACAACGACAAGACGCTTCTTGGATTAGAAGATATAAAAGCCTTCCTCTCCAAAATCGTCATCAAGTTCGTCATCATTTAGACTTATTCATTTTGAAGAACATACGTGAGACGACACTGGTAACAGTGAAAGAGGCAGTCGAGCAGAGTACGGTCTTCAAGAAAAAAGTCACGAAGGTTTTTATCAATAGTAAAAACACAATGGCGGTGCTAGACATTAACAAGTTTAAAAGACATGGAAGTAGTGCGTTCCATGGAATACTTGTTTCCGCAGGTAGGGCAGAAACAGCTTCCCGCAACTGGTTGATGTAGATAACCTGCAGGCGGTACATTTTGGGAACATTGACCAGTGGCTTGAAGAGAGATAAAAGGAAAGTGATTTTGAAAAAGTAAAAGTGATAAAAAAATTCTTCTATTGTTATTGTATGGAAATGAGATTGCAGAGCTTGCTTGAGCGTGGTAAAATATATAATCATATCTGTATTGAATAAAATCTGAAATTGAGTTACTTAAAAAGTGACGTTGATAAAAATCCAAAAGAGAGTAAAGAATGAATGAAATAGGATATCATGGAACCTGTTCAAAACACAAAGACAGTATAGAAAGCAATGGATTTGATCCTGCGAAATGTAACTATCGTGCTGATCATTGGTTGGGACAGGGAGTATATTTTTTTGACGATTATGAGAAAGCATTATGGTGGTCTGCAACAGCTGTTTTACATAATAACGATTTTGGAAGAGTGATTTTTAGGGCGACTATAGAAGCACCGGATGAAGAAGTATTGGATTTGGATGATAATAAACAACTGGATGCATTTTTCGCTGAGATTATCCAATGCATAGATGAAATTAAAAAAAATTGTTCTGGAAATATGCCTGTATTTGATGATAAAAATTTTCGTGCTCTTTTCTTTGATTATTATAAGCAAAAAAAGAATATCGCTGTTATTACCAGAACATTTCAGAAAGATTATGCAGGTTATACAATGCGAAGAAACAAGAAGGATAAAGAATTACAGAAGAAAATAGTGAATATTACAGGCCTTGGATTTAATGAACGTCAAATTTGTGTTTCAAAAAAAGAATGTATTAAATCAACAAAACTAATATATAATGAAGAAGAAGAGGTGATTTAATGTTAGATAAAGAATTGTTCTTTTCATTGTGCGAGAAGTATAATGTTGAATTGAGTAAAACTGCTAAAACTCCTATGATAAGAGATGCAGAGGGAGTGCATGCAATTACAGAGGAAGATGTAAAACAGATTTTGACGCCGCCTCAGAAGTATTTTGATTATTCGAATAACAACATTAATACAAGTAATGTAAAGCCAGAGTTTGATTTTATGGATGATTACGCAACTGCATGCTAGGAGAAAAAATATGGAAGTCAGATCTAAATATGAAAGTGCTCTTATTTTAGACAAAATTGAAATTATAGAAAGTAGATTTAGAAAAAAAGATGGATCGTTAGATGATCTGGAATTAGGAGTTCAGGTTGATCATAGTCTGAATAAAATCGGTGATGATAAGTTTGAACTTATTCTTACAACTAAAGTTGCAGATCAAGATGAAAAAGTATGTGTTTGGGTAAAAGGAAGAGCAATATTCAATACTCAGCAGGAAAACATGAGTATTCTTGAAAGAAATGCTATTGCTATTCTGTTCCCATATATTAGAAGCTATATTTCTACCATAACAACTCAGCCGGGAATGGCACCTATTTTATTACCGGCAATGAATATTGTTGCGATGCTGAATGATCAAAAGAAAAATTAACATAAATGCTGTTGACATCAGTATATGGATTATAGTACTCTTAAAAAAGAAAGAAACGGGTTTGTTACCGTACGGCTATTGCCTGGGTGGGGTGCTCGTTTCTTTTTTTATAAAAAATATAGTTGTTGACCTGAAAACTGCATGCTACATAAATTTATAGATATTTATAATCAGAAATGAAGCACTTGTGCATGTGTTATTTATTACTGTTAATCTTACGGAGTGATATCAGGTGAAAGTAAGTAAATTGTGTTGACACTGACATTTGGCCAGAGTAGAATAAAAAAACAGAAAAGGAAAATTTTTGTAAAGCTGTTTGTTTGATACAAGCAGTTTTTTTTACAGAAAAAGTGAACAATAATGAAAGGACAAAACACCTGAAATACAGGTGAATCTATCAGGAGGAAAAAACAATGCCAGGATATCTGATCAAAGATACAACAAAAGAAGAACGTAAACAGATCGTAGAGGAATCTCTGGGAAATATCTCCGCAAACTGTGATGGTTGTATGGCGAGACTTGCGGATATGTATCAGGATTATATTGATGGAAAAAAAGAGATCCGTGAGATCAATATGGAGTTCAATGCCAGATATGTCCGTGGAGATATGGATAAAGAGGAAAAAAGAAGCTGTCCGATGTAGAGGAGTAAAAACAACATGATAAAACTGATTGCAACAGACGTAGACGGAACTCTTGTAAAAGACGGGACCATGACTATCAATCCGGAATATATGACAGTGATCCGGAAGCTGACTGAGCTGGGAATCACCTTTGTGGTGTGTTCCGGGCGGCAGTATGACAGTGAGAGGAAGCTGTTTGAGCCGGTGAAGGATCTGGTGTATTTTGTGTCGGATGGCGGTACGGTGATCCGGAAGAATGATAAGATCCTGAAGGTACATACACTTCCGAATGAGGTTTGGAAACGCATGCATCATATGGTGAAAGAAAAAATGCCGGAATGTGACTGCTTTATTGCCACACCGGAGTGCTGCTATGCGGAGAATGAGAATGGAAGGATGTTCCGGTGGCTGCGGGATTCCTATGGTTATGATATGAGAAAAGTGGATGATCTTTCTTCTCTTCAGGGAAAACAGGTGCTGAAATTCTCTGTCTATCACCCGGAACGGTGCGAGGAGCTTTGTGCACCGTATTTTACACCGGCATGGAGGGATAAGGTAACACTGGCGGCTGCCGGAAAAGAATGGATGGACAGTACTCCGCCGGAGGGCGAAAAAAGTACAGCTGTCGAATTTATCCAGCAACAGTTAGGAATTTCTCCGGAGGAAACCTGTACATTCGGAGATAACCTCAACGATATTGCCATGCTCCAGAAAGCGGGAATGAGCTATGCAGTAGCCAATGCCAGAGCGGAAGTGCAGACAGCAGCCAGGGAAGTATGTCCGTCATACAGTGAAGACGGAGTCTTACAGATCCTGAAAGGGATTGTTTCTGAAAGCGGGAAACAATAAAGATACATAAAATATGTGCTTCCGGTAAAGAAAAGTCACCGGACAGGGGTTGACTTTTAAAAACAATTCTGTTAAATTGAAAAAAATCGAAAATTTCAATTCCATGAGGGAGTAGTTCGCACGTAAGTGTGATTTGTCAACAGACCCGGTTTTTCTGAAAAACCTGGCAAATCTTAAAGAATGAGACTCATGTATGCTCTGTTATATTTTATTGCAGCAGGGCATACATGGGTCTTTTTTATGTAACAAAAGAATGCCGGAAAGAATTTTTTTCAGCAGGGCAGGCGACAAATGAATCTTCTGGTTATGGGAAATAAAAACAGAAAGTGAGAAGAAAAATGGAAAATCTGGTAAACAGTTCACCGCTGATCCTTGTGTTAGTCTTTCTTGTGATCGGCTTTGCTTTCCTGATGAAGGGTGCGGATTTCTTTGTAGAAGGAAGCTCCAGTATCGCAAAAAGGCTGAAGGTGCCGCCGATCATCATCGGCCTTACTATTGTGGCAATGGGAACATCACTGCCGGAAACCGCAGTCAGCGTTACAGCGTCACTGGTCAATAACAATGAGCTTGCGGTCAGCAATGTGGTAGGTTCCAATATTTTTAACCTGATGGTGGTTGTTGGAGTCTGTTCCATCCTGACGCCGATCCTTGTACAGAAGGAAACCATTCGGAGGGATATTCCGTTTTCCATGATCTGTGCGCTCCTTCTTCTGGGGCTTGGAATCCTGGCAGCAGGAGATACGATCGGAATGAGACTTGGTCATCTGGATGGAATGATCCTGCTGGGATTTTTTGCAGGTTATATTGTGGCAATGATCCGAAGTGCCATGAAGGCCAGGGCAGCAGGAAAAAACGTGGACATGGAAGGAATGGAAGAGCTGGAAGAAGAAATCGGCATCCTTTCCTGGCCGAAGAGCATCCTTTTTATTGTGGGAGGCGCACTTGCCATTGCCTTTGGCGGAGATCTTACCGTGGATGCTGCCAGCCGCATTGCCATTGATCTTGGAATGAGCCAGACACTGGTGGGACTGACCATTGTTTCTATCGGAACTTCCCTTCCGGAGCTGGTGACTTCCGTGGTTGCAGCCAGAAAAAACGAAGTGGATATGGCTGTGGGAAATGCGGTAGGCTCCAATATTTTCAATATTCTGATGGTTCTCGGAGTTGCATCTGCCATCAATCCGGTGGCACTGATCCGGGAAAATATTATTGATATTGTCATACTTATCGTGTTCTCGCTGATCGTGTGGATCTATGCGGCGACAAAGCAGAGGATCAGCCGGAAAGAGGGAATTTCCATGGTGTGTATGTACCTGATCTATGCAGGGTATATTATCTGGAGATAGCTGCTGTGGGCATGCAGTTGGTCTGACGTGGACAATAGTATCGTATAGAGTTTATACCAATGCAATTTATAAGAAAAGCTCCAACTGTATCAATATTGGGATACAGTTGGAGCTTTTCTGTAATTATATTCATTTACACTCAGAAGAGAAAGCTTTTTTTGAAGATTCTTCTGAAGCGTTCTTCTGATGCGGGGTCATATCATCACTGTCCGTCATCAGATATTTCCGGACGGCAAAAAGAATGGCGATACCGATGATCCCGATCAGTGTCTGTACAGGATCGAGATGTTCCACGACCATCTGCCTTGCTGTTGCAAAAAGCAGGACTTCGACAACAGTCTGGGCGGAATGGCGGCAGAGCATTTTTACAAACTCCACACCGACTACAAGGGACAGTGCCTGCGACAGGAAACTGGTAAAAAAGCTGGTGTCCATATCCATGACGGAGGTACCGGCAGTTGTAAGGATCAGTCGGAGTCCGGACAGTGCGATCACGATAATGATCACGATGGATAACACGATCTCTGTGTAACGGGCTGTGTTGTATATCAGTTCATTAAAATGCTTGCGGATATTGTGGTTAACGGCGGTTCTGTCTTTCATGGGAAGTTATCCTTTCTTTTTCGCAGAAGCGGGATGATCGATAAAACGGGTTGCAAAATAGCCGAATACGCAGGTGATGACAACCATACATGGTAAAAACAGCCAAAAGCGCTGCTGGCTCATGGTGTTGAACCATGGAGCATTGGCCTGCAGGATCATAATGATGGGCATATGCCACAGATAGATCCCGTACTGGTTCCGTGCCACGAAATACAGTGGACGCAGAAACCTGAAATCCATTTCCGGCAGGAGGGAGAATCCCACAAGTAGTATACTGAGCAGGACCGCCAGGATGGAATGTGCCGGATAACCGGAGGGAGCAGTGCCATAAAGCCCGTGACTGTGATAATAAAAGATCCATACCAGGATCAGTGCGGCGCTTGCAATAGAAACCGTAAGTCCAGGCTTCAGCCGGTAATCCTGCATACGATCTCCGGTCTGCTTCCAGAAAGCGGCAGCAGCCATTCCCAGCACGAAATTATCCAGCGCAGAGAATACCTGACGCTCGTATACAAAATATACAGAGGTATCCGAAATCCCGGAAGCGTGGAGATAACGGACGACTGCGAACCGGCAGATAACAGTGAAAACAATGGACACAATGGCAGAGGCGAGCCAGTTTTTCCGGACTGCTTTATAAAGGAACGGGGCAATCAGATAAAACTGAAAGATCACGCCCATCGTCCACAGCGCACCATTGATGGAACCATGTGTCACTGGGGAAAAGTTCTCCGTAAAAGTATAATACGCCAGGATATGCCGAAGTCCCTCATTGCTGAACATCTGCGTGGACATAAAGATCAGAAGGACCGTGATACATACATAATACTGGGGCATAATGCGGATGCAGCGCTTTTTCATAAAAGCCCGCCAGCCGGGGAGACAGCCTCGCGCCTCCGAAGAAGAAAGGGAAAGATAGATCCCATATCCGCTTAACAGGAAAAACAGTGTAACTCCTACTTCACCTCCAAGAGTCAGAAGTGTGTGGATGGCTGTATGCGACTGCCATGGCTGCCCGGACAGAACGTAGCAGTGATACAGCATAATGTAGAGAATCGCCCCCGCACGGAGCAGATCGATATTTTTGATACGCTTCATAAATAAATCCTTTCCTGAAAAAAATAAGTCTGCCCCATGACTGAAACGGGCAGACAGAGATAAGTTCAGTATAGCATGAACGTGGGAGATTGGAAAGCTGTCGGAGGGAAAATTTACTATTGTAAAAACGAACACAAGTTTGTATAATGGAAAATATAAGAAACGAACATATATTCGAAAAAAGAGGAGCGTGAGAAGTGGTGGACATCGAAGAAAGAACACCCGACAGAAAAGCAATACGAGTACATTGCCCGAGTTGCTCCAACAGCAGATTGTTCGAGCTGACAGGTGACTGTTCCAGAATCCTCCGGATCAAATGTCCCAGATGCAGAAAAGAGGTGGAGATACAGCTGGCACATTGCAATGAACAGCGATACAGAAAGCAGATCTTTTATTACAGAACACATAAGAGATAAGAAAACCACATAAAAACTGAGTGAGAAGCCGGCCGGCAACTGTAGATTGCGTAAGAGCCAGACTCAAAGCCAGGAAATACTTCCCTGATTTTAATATCAGGGGTTTTTTCCTGGCTTTTTTCTTGTTAGGGCAAGGCCCTGCTTTGCATTGTGGAGTTTTTCGTTAATCCGAAAAACGGAACTTTGGAAAACATGGCTGATTTATGCTTCTAAAAACTCAAGAATCTCTTGTTTTGTCCAATGATTAAATCCCATCTTCGCCAGGGTCCTTCCAGTTTTCATATAATTTTCATCATTATAATAAGATGCTATTGTTACAAGTGCCTTTGCAATCGGAACATCTACACCGCACAAATCTGCAAGCTCACAAAACGGAACAAACAAATATGGAACATCTTCCGTAATATAACGAGCTTTTGATGTGTTAGGTGCATTTTTTATTTTAGAATGAACACTCGACTCACGATTAAAGTCATAAATACATTTTGCATGCGATGCGTAAAGAACATTATTTGCTTCCAGCTCTGTTCTCAAATGCATATGTAAACTATCTCCAACTGCAAGACGTTCTAAATCCAATGCATCCTCAACTTTTGCGACCGCTGTAGAGCAACAATCCGCATAAAAATTGAACTGACCATCAAAGTTCTCGCACAGACCCATGTTCAAAATTGACAATACCGGATGTGCACCAAAATTGATATTTTCAAAAGCAGCCACAATAGGATTTGATAAAAATTCCGGTCGAATCGGGAATACCTCATTAACCAAATTCATCAATTCTGGAGTTTTCTTACTATTCGGGAATATGCTCATTGGCATAAATTCCTTTACACCCATAATAGCTACAGCACCAGCATGAGCTAAACGCGTTGCCCAAGGCAAGCTAATGGTATCTAAAAATGTGATGTCCATACCCGCTTTCTCTGATTTCTGAAGGCATTTGTTCAAGATTAATCCACCATAATTTCCAGGAACAATAAAGATTTTCATGCCATCTCTTAAATATGGAATCATACTATTGAACATAATTTCCTGCGCAAAGGAAGGACAAACCATCATAAAGATATCTGAAAATTCCATAGCAGCCTTAATATCTGTAGTTGCCAACGCAATTTTTGAGAATCCTGCATTTAACATAGGACATTCATGTAGTTCAGCAACGGCCTCAATTCCCCCTGTTTCATTAACTGCATTAATCTGAGCCGGAAAATTAGGGGAATCATAAATACAGACATCATGCCCCATCTGGCCCAAACTATATGCCATTGCCATTCCGCCATTTCCTGCACCAATCACTGTGATTTTTTTCGTTGTTTTCATAATGCAATAATCTCCTTTTCCTTTTTAATATATTAATATAATTTTATAAAAGCACTGCAATGGTTACGATAGTACTAACAATTGCAATCACAATAAAGAAGAACGGAAGAACTGCCTTTACCCAACGTGGAAAAGGAACTCCTGCAATTGCTAATGCCCCCATGAGAACCGCCTGCGTAGGTGAAATAAGATTCATAGTTTCAGAACCAGCTGCACAAACCATGACTGCAAATTCTTTACCAACACCAAGA
This sequence comes from Blautia sp. NSJ-140, assembly GCF_022868965.1. Taxonomy (NCBI): domain Bacteria; kingdom Bacillati; phylum Bacillota; class Clostridia; order Lachnospirales; family Lachnospiraceae; genus Blautia; species Blautia sp. NSJ-140. The sequence continues at coordinate 25,952 of NZ_JALIFS010000010.1, forward strand.
AATTCACCTAATGAACCAATAATGGGAATGGTTGCCGTTGCTAATCCTGATGATGATGGAATAAAAAAAGACAAAAATATGTATACAATATATGCAAGAGCTGGGAATACAACTCTGCTAACACCACTCATTAAGATTTCTCCAAAATGAAGAATTGTATCCATAATCAAGCCATCTGTCATAATGACAGATAGACCTTTCGCGCAGCCTAGAGTAATGGCAACTCCCAGAATATTTTGACAGCCTCCAACAAACAGGGAAATCATTTCCTTTTCTTTCATATGAGACATTTTGCCAATAATAACAGCTGCAAGCAGAAAGATTACAGTGAGTTCTTTCATTCCCCAGCCTCCCAAGGGCTGCATGTTTCCAATGAGACGTCCCACTAATGGAATTTGACAAAGATTTTCGTGAATATTATCAAATACGTAAATATTGAATTTACTGCTCCATGGAATGATTGCTAAAATCATTACGATAAAGGAAGAAGCAAACACTGTTAAAATAGCTTTTCTTTGTCTGGTAAATTCAGGAATATCATCGGTACCTAATTTATGAATATGTGATTCTATTTCATCGCGTATATCATAAACAACCGATTTGGTCGGATCTTTACGAACCTTCTCTGCATAATGCATAGTAAAAAGAATAGAAGCGATTACTGTGGCTATATAAATAACAACTCGAATCAGCATACCATCCGCAAGAGAAATTCCGGCAATATCAGAACCTATTCCTACCGAGAAAGGATTGATCAACGCACCAACAATTCCCGCTCCAGATCCAAGGAATAAAACCATACAAGCAGTCACTGCATCATAGCCCATTGCAATAAACATCGGAATAAGAATCGGATAAAATGGAATAGTTTCTTCCGAAAATCCAAACGTTGTTCCACCAATGGATGCGATAAACATTACTATAGGAATCATTAGTTTTTCTCGACCATTTAAACGATTGATCACATACATAAGACCTGCATCAAGTGATCTACTCTTTCCTATAATTCCCAAACATCCACTTAACACGAATACAAATAAGATAATGTCAATTGCACCACGGAATCCTTGCATTGGTGCAGCCAAAATATCCCAAATTCCCTGTGGATTCGATTCTACCTGCATATAAGTTCCCGCTACCGGAACATTATCCACACGAGTATATTCGCCCGCAGGAATAAGATGTGTTAAAATTGCCAACACGATCGTCAGTATTATCAAAATACAAATTGATGATGGCATTTCAAATTTTTTCTTTCTTACTTTTTGCTCTGAATCTTTCATAGTTCCCTCCCCCAATTTTTTTTGATATTTATGCAGTTTTGCTTGCTGTACTCATAGTATACGATTTAATTTTGTGTCAAATATGATACTATTTCGTTTTTTTTTATTTATATTTTGTTTGTTTTTAATAAATTGTGTTAAATTGTGTTTTTTTATGTTTATAAAATAAAAATATGATAAAATATCTACACAAATTAGGAGGGATGAATATGGCAAATATATGTCTAATTGATGATGAAAAAGCATTAAATCAAGTATTAAAAACCTATTTGGAACGCGATGGTCACTCAGTTGCTCCCTATTACTGCATACAAGATATCTATAGGCAAGCAAACTGGTACTCATTGTATGATCTTTATATTATTGACATCATGCTTCCAGATGGTAGTGGCACCGAATTGATGAGAAAGATTAAAGATAAAAATAGGAATATCCCCGTTATCTTGATTTCTGCCCGTGGGGAATGCATTGATCGTGTATTAGGATTTGAAATGGGGTGTGATGATTATTTAGCAAAACCTTTTTTACCAGCAGAACTTTGTTATCGTGTTTCTAATTTGTTAAAAAACAATAATATATCTCTCAAAAAACTTATCAACTTTAATGGGTATAGCCTTGATGAGGCCAAACGAACGATCTGCACTGAGCAACAGCTTCAAATACCTGTTACCAGTAAGGAGTTTGATATTATCCTTTATTTTGTAATGCATCCTTCAGTTGCCATTTCGCGAGATCAGCTTCTTACAGATATTTGGGGTGAAAGTTACTATGGCTATTACCGTGTAGTAGATAATCATATAAAAAATATCCGTAGAAAACTTCCAAAATTTCACTTAGAAACAATCTACGGTTTCGGATACAGGTGCACATTATGATAAGAAAAGAAGCAATCAATCAACGATTTTACAAAAATTTTTTTATTATTTCTGTTATTCTTGCTTTTGCAATTGCTGCTGCCTCTCTCTGCATCATCTACTATTGGTCATTTTACCATTATAATCATATTTTTGAAGATCGCATAATTGATGAAGAAAATCTCAAATATGCCGCAGAAATGGGCATCAAAAACGAATGGCTCTTGGGCGTAAGTACAGATTCTATTGATGTTTTGGAAGCTACATACAACGAAGAGACCAGAGATCATATTTACCAGCAAGCTTTGAACCAACAGGAAATCGAAAAATTTTATCGTGAAAAAATTGATAATAAAGAATTAATTTATTGTATTTCTTTAACGCCAAAAAATGGGGAATTTTTTTATAAATACTCTGTTATCAGAGATCTCTATCATGAAGTATTCCCATATATTGTGGGATCTTTAGCTGCATTTGTTATTTTACTTGTATTTATTTTATATTTTTATTTTCGATTTATTGAAAGACAATTTTCTTCTGAATTGGCAAAACTTCAAGCATATGCACACAAACTGGAAAATCTGGCTTTAAACACTGAACCAGTTAAGCCATGCAATAATAATAATCTTATAGATGCACTTGAAAATAGTTTTTATGAAATGCATATTAAACTTTTAAAAAAAGAACAGTTGCAAAAAAGTTCTCTTCAATATATTTCTCACGAAATGAAATCTCCTATCATGATTATAGAAAGCTATGCCGTTTCAGCTAAAGAAAAAATTTATCCGATAGGAACTTTAGATGATTCTTTAAATATTATACTAGAGCAAACAACCAGAATGAAAGAAAAGGTTTCGTCACTATTACAGTATGTAACGCTTAGTACGAAAGAAATTCAAAAAGAAATTTTTAGTTTGTCTGATATGTTTGATACGATTTTTGCCGATTATCATACACAAATCCACATGGTAAAGTATGTACATTTTCACATCCATCCATATTTAAATATTTTTGCTGACAGGCATAAAATACGGGTAGTTCTGGAAAACATTTTGGAAAATCAGCTTAAATACAAAGATTCTCAAATAGCGATCAGGGCTTACCAAAATCAGAAAGATCAAATTATCATATTATTTTATAACGACGGAGCATCTATCGGCCCCGAGTTAAAAAACCAAATCTTTACGCCATTTGCAAAAGGCTACAATGGCTCCAATGGTCTTGGGCTTTCTATCACTAAAACGATTCTTCTCCAACACCAGGGAGATATAGAACTCTTATCAACACGAAAGGGAACGCTTTTTCGCATAACCATTCCTATGTCAATATCAAGTTGTTGCTCCATTGATTCTGGCAAATCTTAACATTGTTCAAAACACCTGTATCTTTTAAAAGACGTGAATCACATTTCTATGGTTCACGTCTTTTTATCAATTATTTGATCTTAATGCTTGGTTGTCCACTTCGTATCCGTTTTAATATCTTGTACTGCCGTTCTAATTCTGCTTATTCATCCATCTGCAATCTCTTTTGATTGGTATAACCCGAATCCGGACGCTTTTTGATACGTGCATGAAGGCGCACTTTCTTAGATACTGTTAAGGGATCTTTACCGGTAATTCTTCCAATTTCTGAGAAGCTTTTGTTCTCGGTAAGACCTTTCTCGATATTAACACGCTGTTCAAATGTTAAATACTGCATGGCAGGAGATCTTCTGGTAACCGAAAAAGGTGAGGGACGCCGAATCTGGTATTACTATGATTCCGCAGCAAATCCTGTTTCAATGCGAGTGTCAGGAAAAGACTATTTTTACGTAAGAAATCTCCAGAATGATGTCATTGCACTGATTGACGACACCGGAGAGACTGTAGTAGAATACAAGTATAACAGCTGGGGAAAAATCCTGAGCATCACCGGCAGCAAAGCCGGCACCATCGGAAAAACAAACCCGTTCCGCTACAGAGGCTATTACTACGACGAAGAAACCGGAATGTACTATCTGAAGAACCGGTATTATGATCCGGAGATCCGGAGATTTATCAGTGCGGATTCGTATATTTCCGGATTTAACAGCACAATGTGCAATGTATTCTGCTATTGTGGAAATAATCCGGTATCTAATAGCGACCCAGAGGGAACTTTCTTTAAACAGATAGTGCATTTTTTTAAATCTACATGGAAAAAAACGAAGAAAGCGGTTGCTAAGGTATATAATTTTGTAAGGGAAAATATTGCAACATTTGTTGGAACAAAAAGTTATCATACCAGTAAAGTAGATGAAGTTTTAGTAGATGGAGTGGTTAAAGTTACTCAGACCATATCGACGCGTAATACTTCTTCCAATTCAGAAATGGTAACGGTATATGCAAATCATGTTAATGGTAAGAGTTTTGAATGGGGTTATTCTATGGATGTAGGTGTTGTACACTCAGGCACTTCTATTAGTCAGGGGACATTAACCCAAAGTTTAAGTATAGGAAAAAAGAAAACTATAGGAGGTAGTGTGGGTCTTAACAATAAAGGGTCTCTTATAGTGGCAACAGATTATACAGTTACATCCGATAAAAGTGAAACAACAACTGAAATATCAGTAGAAATTTCATGGATGGTTCTGGCAGCGGCATTAGGGTGCTTACTTATACCTGAATTAATGGTGGCAATGCCTGCCTTTGTAAAATTTATGGCTTAATAATTAGCAAAAAGGCTACTATTCAATTGGATTATAGTAGCCTTTTGAGAAAGGAATCATATGGCGAATCTGATATTGAGCATTTTCGAAAGAGTTATAACAATATTAATGTTTATTGCATTGGCAGTTGCTCTCGTATGCAAGAAAAAATCTAAAAAGGTACCGCTTTTTATAATCAGACCAATTTTTTTGGTTGGCTTGTTATTTATCATGTTTCAGGCAGTATTTGTGCAGCGAAATTTTAGCTCGCTGGATAAAGCGATTCGGGCATATGATATTAAGGCGAAGCCAATAGCAACCTTGCAGGATGAGAAATCTACATATGTTATCATGGATGAAGATGGATCTATTGAAGGAAGAATTTTTCCAAAAAATGGAAAGAAATGGAAATTGCCGGATTCAGCATTTTTCAGAAAAAGTATGAGCTATCCTTCAGAAGATGCCAATATTGATATGAGATCAATAGAAATACATGGAGTATGGTATATTGTAATACTCCCACATTATCTTATGGGGGAGTATTCTATAAATGAGGTTCACGATTCGGCTGGAACAGAATTTTTAAAAGCGGAATATGAGAATATAACGGTATATTATGGATATCTGAAAACGAAACCAGATGATTACTGGATTTCTGTAGATGGAGATAAAGTAGCGATCAATCTGTGAAGCGTCAAGATTGTAGGAAAAGGAGAACATAAAAATGAATATTTCACTGTCTAACTGGTGGTCGTGGGGAATCTTATTGCTGTTGCTCATGATAGTGGCAGTTGTGGATTCCAGAAAAAGAATCCCACGAAAAATATCCATATTTATACTGGTTCCGCTTTTGTCTGTGGTCATCATATTTATGATGTCCGAAAATAACAAAGAGGCTGAACAAAGTTTCCATACACTTGAGGAAGCAGTAACAGCCTATGATGATCGGTCAGATGTCGTGGCGACATTACGAGGAAAAACTTCAGCATTGGTTATTATGGATGATGGAGATGTGATGGACTCACAGATTTTTGAAAAAACAGAAAGCGGCTGGAAACTTCCGGAAGATTCAGAGTTTCAGGACACAAAGCGTTTTACAGGAGACCGGATTATAGTCGACGTATCTACCGTAGCAGTTGATGGGGAATGGTATGTTGTGGTGTCACCATATCCGGGAATAAAATCTCCCATAACGAATGTATACGATTCGGAAGGAACAGAATTTTCCGAAGCAAAAGGAAGCGAAAACGTTTACTATGGATATCTGAAAAAATACCCAGAGGACTACTGGGTTTCTGCAAGTGGACAGAAGATGGTTCCAATCGGGATTTTGAAGGATTGGGTCAGAGCTATGAAAAAAATTCTTCTGGATGGAAAATAATAAGTAGTCATTAAAATAATAGATATCATAAAACATAAAACAAAAGATTATGGGATTTCTGTAAATGGGGAGAAGATATCACTTGAGTGAAAAAACAAAACGTTTTTTTCTGATAACATTACTTCTGACACCAGCTTGCTACCAGATCATGCCGGAGATCAGAATGGCATTAGTATTGGCGGCAATGGGAGAAGCTGTATTATCGGCAGATAGAATTTGGGCAAGAAATGAAAGTTTTCCTTTTGCAAATTTATATGATGACAGGAATCCTCTGTATGTACGAAAAATGTTGAAAAAGAGGAAATGTTTTTCCGGGATAAATGGATATTTTGTAGTACAGATTTTGCTTTTGAGTTATGTTCTTCTGATGACAGCAGGGTTCATTTCTGATCATATAATACATAGAAGATATCAGGAAATCAGACTGGAATTTTTCTGGATTTACTGGGGAATAATAATGAGTCTTGGTGTAGTGGAGGCATATTATATCCATATTTATAAGAAAAGTTTCTGCTATCCGAGAAATAAAAAAGGTATCTGGATGCCATTCAGCTTTATCGGATATGAAATGCAGGGACTGGCAGGAAGGATACTGCCTGATCCAACAGAAGAAATGGAGAAAAATCAGCCTTTGGTGTTCGAAGAATGTCTTTTTAAAAACGGATATGCTAAAAAAGCAAATTATATATTAAAAGAGAATGACCAAATCTGTTTTTATCAGAAAAGAAAAAATCAACAGGTAAACTTATGGGCGATCATTGATATAGCAGATATGAAGAAAATGCATATCCAGCTTCTGAATGATGCATTTGAGATTTTCTGGTGTAATGAGCTGACCAGAGAAGAAAAAAAGAAAGATGTACGTTTTACCTTTGTGATCCAGACTGAGAGAATCAATGATGCTATAGGCAGGATTTTTTATGACGGATCAGGAATACGGATGTATAAACATCGAAGTCGTATGGCCGTTTTGTATGAGAAAAAACATGACATCATAAAAATAAAATGTACGGACCGTGAGTCCAGATATAAAAATATTTACAGAGAAATGAGAGAAGAACTGAAGCGGGTGATCGGAAGACGGGATATAGATCGGTAGACTGTATGCAAAGGGAATGTGAAAAAAAATATGCTGATCAAAGTGATAGAACCAATTGTATATCTGATAATTATTGTTAATCTGGTGATCGCTATTTCTTATAAAAGAAAATCAAAAAAGACACCAGTTAAGGTTGTTGTACCAATTGTTATATTAGGAATCGGACTCTTTGTGTGTGATACAATATATACTCACCGAAGTTTCAGTTCTGTAGAGAAAGCTGTAGAAGCATATGGTGATAATGCTGAGATTATCCGTATTCTCCAGGGAGAAAATTCTACATATGTTATCATGGATAATGAAGGAACAGTAGAGGGGAAGATCTTTCCGGAAAGTTCTGGAAAATGGAAATTGCCAGATTCTATATTTTATGGTACAGGCAGAGAGTATCAAGATGTAAAGATAAATATCGATATGTCAACGATAGAAATCAATGGGGAATGGTATGTACTGGTAGCACCGAATGATGATAATTATGTAATAGCCGATGTGAAGGATTCTGTGGGAACAAAATTTCTGGAAGCAGAAAATAACAAAAATGAAAAGATATGTTATGGATACATGGAACACAAACCGAAAGATTACTGGATTTCTGTAAATGGAGAGAAGATATCACTTGATTAAAAGAATATGTATTAGAAAAGAAAGAGGCAATTATACAGAGAAATGATCGACATGTTGAGCAAATCAATTTATTTATGCGTATATGCCCTGGTATTTGGAGGATTACTGAAATCTTTTTATTTCTATTTGGCGCCGGTCGGTGTAATGGAAATTTTGGCGGTTCTGGTAAGCCTGATGATCTCAAATATTCTATTTATTCCTACGGTTATTATACCGTCAAGATGGAAAACCCCTTATAATGTGCCGGATAGTTATAACTGTCAGAATCCATTTTATGTACACGGTATGTTAAATGACAAAAAGGAATCGAAATATGCTCTTCCTATCAGGAAAAACGGAAAGTTAAAAAGTTTTTTGTTTTTGCGAAAAATAATGATTCTGTGGCTGGGAGTGTATTTTACATATCTGGGGATGCAGTATGTAAATCCAGGTATAAATAGTACAGTGATAGAAATCCTTCTGAATATCTCGCTGGCTTTTATGATCATGGCAAGATCATGCATGTGGATATTTTATGTGAAATTTTATAAAAAGAATTATAAATACCCAACAGATAAAGAAGGAAATTGGGCGCCATTCAGTTTTCTGTGCCAGAATATCAATATGTATTATGAAAATCCGGTGTGTTACAGGGATTTACAGATACATTCTGATGTAATGGAAAAAGATTTTGGAATTTATCAATATATAAATACGTATAAAGCTCCTCGAAATGGAAAAACTTTTTTCTACAGATATGACAAAACAGATGAGATACATATTTTGGCATATGTAAAAACAGATTTGTTTCAGGAAGCGGATATCGGAAAATTAAATAAAGCTTTTGTAGAATTTTGGAAACAGTATATTACAACGAAAGAGGAAAAAAAGGAAATATATTTTTCCTTTGTGATGGAAGTAGAAGATGATAATCGTATTCTGAAGAGCATTGTACGGAATAATTCAGGGATAATGATGTATAAAAGACGATACCGTCTTGGAGCGGTATATAACCGTTATTATAATCGCCTGGAAATCCTTCCGGTATATAGATATTCGAGATATAAAAAACAATATGAGAAAATGAAAAAAGATCTGTTGGATTGTCTGGGAATATCGGATGTTGTACAGGCCTGACGACTAGGGGTGATCATAATAAACCGAAAAAGAAAAAATAATATACCTGAAAAAATTTTGTTATTTTGTATTTTATTTTTGTCATATCGTTGGATTTTTGAAGATGATAGCTTCACATTTGCAGTAGCCGGTTTGGGATATGTGACATTGACTGGATGGGTATTCAGACATGGCGAAACACCGGATCAGGATATTTCTTCGGAAAGTGTAGATGAAAATCCTTTATATGTTTATGGGATGATGAGAAAAAATAGAAAATGGCTTTCCGGAATCAGAGTGTGTTTTCTGTTTCAAATGTTGCTTTTGACAGATGTTTTTTTTGCAGCAGTATATTCCTGTTGGAAATGTTGGACGAATAGCAGTGGGAATGATGCGATTGAAAAAGCGTTATTATCACTGCATATTTTAATGATAGCGGGGTATGTTGAATTTCTGAAGCATAGTGTTAGGATTCATGCAAGAAGCTATAGGTATATAGAGAATAAAAAAGAAATCTGGATGCCATTCAGTTTTATTTGTTACAAATATGAGAAGTTAATAGATATCAAAATAACTTTTCCAGAAGAGGTCGAAGAACGAAACGTTGTATTTGAATAACTGCGCGTCGCATTCTCGTTACTTTAGTGATGAGTTAGACGCGCAAATTTTTTACCCAAAGAAAGAACACATGTTTACTTATGGCACTATATGTGCTAAAATATAGCCATGGATAGTAGAAAAAACAACAGAATCTGAGAAAAGAGTTATCAGGGAGAAATAAAAATGCAGATAATATCCAGTTATGGTGTAGAATTACGAAAACAGAATATCCCGATCCGCCAGACACTGGAGATTTATCGTGCTGCTGTCAGCTATCTGATTGGAATTTATGTGCAGGTATGGGAAGAATTAGCAGAAATCCCGGATGCAAAGAGGCGTTTTAATGCTGCAGAACATCTGGTACATACTACGAAGAAAAATCATGCCTGTTTTGATTTTGATATCCGGTTCCCAAAGATGCCTTCCTATCTGCGCAGATCTGCCATCCAGCATGCACTGGGGACAGTATCCTCTTATAAAACACGGCTGGATCTATGGGAAAAGACAGACGGAAAGAGCGGGAAACCAAAGCTTGTATATGAAAATCACGCCATGCCGGTTTTCTACCGTGATGTCATGTACCGTGAAGGAGTGGAAGGGAAAGACGAAGCATACCTGAAACTCTATGACGGTCATGACTGGAAATGGTCCTGTGTACGTCTGGAGCATACAGATATGGAACATCTGAGAAGATACTGGTCAGGGAAAAAGGCATCTGCCCCGACTCTGGAAAAGAGACACCGGAAATACTTTTTGCGTTTTTCCTATACAGAAGAAGTAACACTTACCAAAACACCTGTGAAAGAACAGGTTATCTGCAGCGTGGACTTAGGGATCAATACCGATGCAGTCTGTACCATCATGCGGGCAGACGGAACTGTCCTGGGAAGAAGATTCATAGATCATCCCAGTGAAAAAGACCGGATGTACCGCACACTGGGACGGATCCGCAGATCCCAGAGGGAACATGGCTCTGCGCAGACACAGGGAAGATGGGCATATACGAAACGTCTGAACACGGAACTTGGAAAAAAGACTGCAGGTGCGATTGTAAGATATGCGGAAGAAAACCATGCAGATGTGATCGTGTTCGAGTATCTGGAGATGCAGGGGAAGATAGCGGGAAAGAAAAAACAGAAACTGCACCTGTGGAGAAAGCGGGATATACAGAGGCGCTGTGGACATCAGGCACACAGGAAAGGGATGCGGGTATCCAGGATCTGCGCATGGAATACCAGCAGACTGGCTTATGATGGTTCCGGAGCGGTAACACGTGATTGGGAAAATCACAGCCTCTGTACTTTCCAGACAGGAAAACGATATAATTGTGACCTGTCAGCAGCCTGTAATATAGGAGCGAGATATTTTATCAGAGAACTTTTAAAACCCATTCCGGCAACGGAAAGGTCTTTACTGGAGGCAAAAGTCCCTTCTGTAAAGCGTAGAACCTCATGTGTCTATGCAGATCTGAGAAAACTCCATTCAGAAATGGAACTCTTAAAAGTAGAATAGATACAGGCAGATATACAGCGGACTACCTGTAATGTGGGAACCAGCCATATCCGGCATGGGAAATGCGCATAACTGCGCACCTAAGTTATAGGCGTATCCGCCGATATTCAGTCTGACGCCTAAAGCGTCTGGAAGCACGCGACTTCAGTCGTGGGAGGTTCACAAAGGGCTTTTACATAACCAGTACCAAAAAAAGTCAGAATATGAACTGGACGAAAAAGGAAAAGTAAGTTTTTTCAAGAAAAATAGAAATAATCAGGTGAATATCTGGGCGCTTATAGATATTACAGATATGGATAGAAATGATGTTTTGTTGTTAAATGATAAATTTGCAGAGTTCTGGATCAATGAGATGACCAGAGAAGAAAAAAAGAAGGATATTCGTTTTACATTTGTGATCCAGGTAGATGAAATAAATGATTACCTGCAGGAAACTTTTTATGAAAGCGGGGGAATCTTTATGGCTAAGCACAGAAGCCGGCTGCCTGTATTATATGTACGCAAACACGATATCCTGAAAGTAAAATGGGCTGATGATAATTCAAGATATATGAATATCAATAAGGAAATGAGAAAAGAGTTAAAGAAAATATATGATGATTCGGAGATAGAATCCATTAATAGCTGAAGAAAGGAATCATATGGCGAATCTGATATTGAGCATTTTCGAAAGAGTTATAACAATATTAATGTTTATTGCATTGGCAGTTGCTCTCGTATGCAAGAAAAAATCTAAAAAAGTACCGCTTTTTATTCGGTCACAACCGAGTCAGCCATGACCGAATAAAAAATATGTACATATCTACTCCTCAAACCTACAAAGCGCCTTCTGTTGTGCTCCATAAATGGAGTGATTTCCATTGATCAGATAAGCGAGGATGCATACCAGGATGAGGGGAAGGGTATTTCGGGTGCCGAAGACTTCCAGGCCGATAAGGATCGGGGCGATGAGGGTATTGGTGGCGCTGCCGAATACTGCGGCGTAGCCAAGTGCCCCGCAGATAATGGGAGGGATCCCGAGGATGGAACCCAGGACGACTCCAAGGGAAGCGCCGATGGAGAACAGTGGTGTCACTTCGCCGCCCTGAAAACCGATGGCAAGTGTAAATACAGTAAACAGAAGCTTCAGAATCCAGTCATATCCGTAAATCGTTTCTCTGGCAAAGGAAGCGGAGATGAGATTGGTTCCAAGACCTGTGTAGCGTCCGCCGTGGATCACAAACAGCAGAGCTGCCAGTGGAATGGCCATGACACCGATGCGGATCAGAGGATTTGAAATTTTTTCCCCGAATAATTTCTTTGCTTTCTGAAGAAGTACGGAAAAGCATCGTCCGGCGAGACCAAAGGCAAGCCCGAGAGCAATGAGAGAGATCATGCTTCGGAGATCGGTCACAGTCCAGGTGTCCTGGATATCCACAGCAAATTTTTCCAGTCCCAGGAAATGAGAGGTGAAGGAGGCTGTATATGCGGCAATAAGTGCCGGCAGCAGCGCATCGTACTCAAGATATCCGGCAACGATCACCTCCATGGCAAAAAATACAGCGGCCAGTGGCGTCTGGAACAGACCGCCAAAACCGGCAGCCATACCGGTGATCAGCATGACAGGCTTATTTTCCCGGATATGCAGCCTGCGTCCTGCCTCGTGAGAGAGTGTAGCACCGATCTGCACGGCAACACCTTCACGACCGGCACTTCCTCCGAAGAGATGAGTGATCCAGGTGCCGATCATTACCAGAGGGACAAGGGCCAGAGGAATCTGGTCTCTTTTTTTCTGCCCGGTTTCGAAGATCAGGGACATGCCCTTTAAGCTTAAGGTGCTGAAATGATGATACATCCACACAATAAGAAGTCCGGCCAGAGGCAGGAAGGGCAGCAGATATCGCCAGTGTGCGGTGCGAAGATCAGAGATCGCCAGCAGGCCCCGGCCGAAGATGGTATCTACGATTCCGACGCAGATTCCCACGACCACTGCAAGGACAGCATATTTCAGCTGTAGGATCCGATGTTCTTTTTGGATAGTTTCTTTTGTCATAGTAACTCCTTTCAATCTCCCGGATCTTAAAAATCCATCAAAAAAAGCTGGTAACCCCGTGCATTGCACAGAAGTCATCAGCTCATTGGCGGTTTCGATAAAGATCGGGGGAGAACTTCATTCCCTTTCTGCCTGAGAGTATAGCATCCGAGGCTGATATCGTCAATAGTCAGACGGAAATCCGGAGTATCTTATTTGTTACAGGTGTGCTATGATTAAACAAATCGGCAGGTTACGGGTGAAGCAGCAAAGCGTAATATGCTGCGACTAAGACTTGCACATATAAGAATGTAAAAATAACGGAGGAGACACCATGGAAGAACCAAGAATTGACAAAACGATCTATACAGGAAGACCGGAGAATACCGAGGGCCGTCTGGAGAAGGAAATCGCAGTGTACGATTTTCTGGACAGTCTTGGGATTGAATATAAAAGAGCAGATCATGAAGCACTGATGACCATGGAGGCCTGCGAGGCAGTGGATCAGCTTCTGGGAGCGCAGATATGCAAAAATCTTTTTCTCTGCAACCGACAGAAAACGGAGTTCTATCTGTTGCTGATGCCGGGAGAGAAGCCGTTTAAAACAAAATTTCTTTCCAAACAGATCGGAACAGCCAGACTTTCCTTTGCAGACGGAGAGCAGATGGAGGAATATCTGAACATTACACCGGGGTCCTTAAGTTTGATGGGACTGATCTTTGATAAAGAAAAGAAGGTACACCTGGTGATCGATAAAGAAGTCCTGGATGAAGAAAATTTCGGATGCCATCCGTGTATCAATACTTCCACTCTGTTAATGAAGACCAGTGATGTAAAAGAAAAAATCCTGCCGGCATTGGGCCACGAATATCAGGTGGTCGAGCTGCCGACAGAATAGAAAATCAACGTATGGGTGTAAAGTCCTTTTTGTTGGACTCTGCTATGATGTAATGGGGGCGCTGCTTGACCTCCATATAGGTTTTGGCTATGTATTGTCCCATGATACCCAGGCAGAAAAGCTGCAGGCCGCCGATGAAGATGATGACACAGATGGTGGAAGCCCAGCCTGGGACCGGATCATCAAAGATCAGCTTTCGGACGATGATGGCTACCAGGACCAGAAAGGAAAAACCGGTCATGGTCGTTCCGAACCAGGAGGCGATGGTCAGCGGTACCTGAGAGAAATTGATGATGCCGCTGACTGCGTATTTAAACAGCTTCCAGAAGTTCCACTTGGTCTCACCGGCTACGCGTTCGATATTTTTGTAGGGGAGCCAGCAGGTGCGGAAACCGATCCAGCCGAATATTCCCTTGGAAAAGCGGTTGTACTCACTCATGGAGACAATGGCATCCACCATACTGCGTTTCATCAGACGGAAGTCTCTGGCACCGTCCACAATATCTGCATCCGAGATCTTATTGATCAGCTGATAAAATTTCCGGGCAAAAAAGCTCCGGATAGGTGGCTCTCCGTCACGGCTGACACGTCTGGTGGCAACGCTGTCATATTCTCCGGATTCCAGCTTCTCCAGCATTTCCGGGAGAAGGGACGGCGGATCCTGAAGATCAGCGTCCATTACTGCTACATAATCGCCGCCGGCATTGCAGAAGCCTGCATACATGGCAGCTTCCTTTCCGAAGTTTCTGGAAAAAGAAAGATAGATCACATGAGGATCCTTTTCGGAAAGCTCTTTTAAAATCTCGAGGGTTCTGTCTCTGGAACCGTCATTCACAAAGATCAGTTCATAATCACAGTTCATTTGCCTGAGGACAGAAGTGGCTTCCGGGTAAAAAAGCGGAAGGGATTCTTCCTCATTGAAGCATGGTATAATTAAAGAAATCATTTTTTGCCTCGTTTTCCAGATCATAAAAAATGATCATTTTGGCGGTTATCTGTAGTCCGCCCTGGTTTCAGGTTGCTTTTGGATGGGTACTATCATATCATATTTGTCCGGAATCGGCTATAAAACAGGGGATTTTTTTCTTGCACCGCTGTTTTTTTGTGATAAACTGTAAAAAAAGATAAACAAGAGGTGTGATATGCTGGAAAAATTTAACAGCTTTATAGAGAAATGGATGGCTTTTGTGACGCCGGCTTGTCTGCTTACGGGGGTACTGTTTCCGGATATTGCGAAGCATGGCGTGCCCTATGTGACGTATGCTTTTGCGTTTATGACCTTTATCGGCGCACTGAAATCCAGATTCCGTGATGTGGCAGATGTGTTTAAGCGGCCGCTTCCGTTGATCCTGATGCTGCTGGTCCTTCATGTGCTGGGACCGGTGGCCGCCTGCGGTCTGGGACATCTTCTGTTCCCGGGCAATATGAATTATATCACAGGAATGGTGCTGGAATTTTCCGTACCTGCAGCGGTGATCAGTCTGATGTGGGTATCCATTTATAATGGAAACAGTCCGCTGTCACTTTCGCTGGTTGTGATCGATACGATCCTGGCTCCCTTTCTGATCCCGGCAGTATTGAAGCTTCTGGTGGGCTCCAGCGTAAAAATGGATACTGTGGGAATGATGAAGGAGCTGGTTTTCATGATTGCTCTGCCGGCAGTCCTTGCCATGTGCCTTAATGAAGTCAGCCATGGAAAGGTTATGGAGACCTGGCCGAAAAAGCTGGCACCTTTTTCAAAAATGTGCCTGATCTTTGTGGTAACTTCCAATTCCTCCAAGGTTTCTCCTTATATGAAGCATCTTAACGGAGAACGGCTGGAGGTAGCAGCAGCGATCCTGGTCCTGGCAGCAGGGGGATATGCCATCGGCTGGATCATTGCCATTCTTACAAGGCAGAATAAAGCGGTAACGGTTTCCATGATCTATGGTTCCGGAATGCGGAATATCAGCGCCGGTGCGGTGATCGCAGGAGCGTATTTTCCGGCGGAAACATTATTTCCGGTTATGATCGGAACGTTATTTCAGCAGATCCTGGCGGCTTTTTACGGAAGTATGATGCGCCGGATCCAGACCGGACAGCAGGAAAGGGAGAAGGAGCATGGAGTTTCAGCATGAATTGATCATTCCCAATGAGGGATTTCCTTTTAAGCTTTTTCTTTTTGAAGGAAGAAACGGAAATTATGTACGGGAAAAACACTGGCATACTTCGATCGAGATCTTTGCGGTGATGGAGGGGAGCCTTTATTTCTATATCGATGAGAAAGAGTATCCGCTGAAGGCAGGGGAGTTTCTGATCATTAATTCCAATGAAGTACATTCTATTCAGGCGCCAGTACGTAATGAGACCATCGTACTGCAGATCCCGCTGAAGCAGTTTTCGGATTATTTTACCGCTCAGAGGTTCATCCGTTTTCGGAGCAGAAACGAAGAGTCTGAGGAAACAGACAGGCGGATGGTTTCTCTGATCCGGGAGATGTATCGGGTGTACGTATCCGGGGAAACGGGGTATGAATTCCGTATCAGGGCAGTGTTCTATGAAGTCCTTTATCTTATGGTTTCCGCATACAGGGAAACAGAGGTGGAGGAGAATGCGCTGAAGATCAGCCGCAGATTGGATGCTTTGTCAAAAATAACCACTTATATGCGGGAGCATTACAAGGAGGATCTCAGGCTTTCCGGACTTGCAGCCATGTTCGGATATTCCGATGCATATCTGTCAAGGATGTTCCGGAAATATGCGAAGGTCAATTTTAAGACATATTTACAGGATATCCGCATGGCATACGCCTATAAGGAGCTTTTGAATACAGATCATACCATCAGCTCCATCGCACTTGACAACGGGTTTGCAAGCAGCAGGGCTTTTTCCAGGGAATTTGTAAAGCGTTACGGGATCCTGCCGGGAAGAGTGGAGCGTCAGAATCATAAAAATGTCAAAAAAGTGCTATGAATGAGTCAAGAAAAGCGGCGAAAAGCATACCATGATGTGGTATGCTTTTTTCAGTTCAAAACGAAGATACAGAGAAGCTGTGAAACAGTAATTTTGTAAGGAGGGTTAAATCGTGAAAATTCAGAAAGTAACAGATCCGGCTTTCCGCAGATACGGAAAGGTTCTGGAGGGATACAATTTCGGTCCGCTTCTGAAGGAGATGAAGCATACACCGGTTCCGGAGGATGTGGTATATGTTCCGTCAGCAGAGGAGCTGGAAGCTCTCGATGTGGAAAAAGAGCTGAAAAACAGAGCGTTTGGTGGATTACCTGTCCAGATCGGATATTGCAATGGTCACAATAAAAAGCTGAATGCCCTGGAATATCATCGGAATTCCGAGATCAATGTAGCAGTGACAGATCTTGTACTGCTTATCGGACATCAGCAGGATATAGAAGAGGATCTTACATACGATACCTCAAAGGTGGAGGCATTTCTGGTACCGGCAGGAACCGGGATCGAGGTTTATGCCACAACGCTCCACTATGCACCGTGTCATGTGAATGAGAGTGGATTTCAGTGTGTAGTTGTTCTTCCGAAAGGAACCAACACAGAGATTGATTTTCCGATGTCAGAGGACGGAGAGGACGGTCTGATGACAGCCAGAAATAAATGGCTTATCGCTCATGAGGATGCGAAGATCGAAGGCGCATTCAACGGATTGAAGGGTGAAAATATCACACTTGACTGATTTTGGGTGAAGTGAATAGTTACAAACGAACAATAATATCACCGGTGGAAAATCTGCCGGATATAAAAAGGAGAATGAAGATTATGAACAACATGCCAGAAGTTAAGATCGGAATCGTTGCAGTCAGCAGAGATTGTTTTCCGGAAAGCCTTTCCGTAAACAGGAGAAAAGCTCTTGTAGACGCTTACACAAAGAAATACGATGCAAAGGATATCTACGAATGTCCGGTCTGTATCGTAGAGAGTGAGATCCATATGGTCCAGGCTCTGGAGGATATCAAAAAAGCAGGCTGTAACGCACTCTGTGTATATCTTGGAAACTTCGGACCGGAGATTTCTGAGACCCTTCTTGCAAAGCATTTCGAGGGACCGAAGATGTTTATCGCAGCAGCTGAGGAAACACAGGATAATCTCTGCCAGGGACGTGGAGATGCTTACTGCGGTATGCTGAATGCAAGCTATAATCTGCAGCTTCGTAATGTAAAAGCCTATATTCCGGAGTATCCGGTAGGTGATGCAGAGGACTGCGCGGATATGATCCATGAATTCCTTCCTATCGCAAGAGCAATCGAGGGATTGAGCAACCTGAAGATTATCAGCTTCGGACCGCGTCCTACAAACTTCCTTGCCTGCAATGCACCGATCAAACAGCTTTACAACCTTGGCGTTGAGATTGAGGAGAACTCAGAGCTGGACCTTTTCGAGGCATTCAACAAGCATGAAGGCGATGAAAGGATCCCGGCGATCGTAAAAGAGATGGAAGAAGAGCTTGGTGCGGGAAACAAGAAACCTGAGATCCTTCCGAAGCTTGCACAGTACGAGCTGACTCTGAAGGACTGGGTAAGAGATCACAAAGGATATCGTAAATATGTAACACTGACAGGAAAATGCTGGCCTGCATTCCAGACACAGTTTGGATTTGTTCCATGTTATGTAAACAGTCGTCTGACAGCACAGGGCATTCCGGTATCCTGTGAGGTTGATATCTATGGTACATTAAGTGAGTTTATCGGACAGGTAGTAAGTGATGATATCGTTACACTTCTTGATATCAATAACTCCGTTCCGAAGGATATGTACAAAGAATCTATCGAAGGAAAATTCAACTATACGCTTCAGGATACCTTTATGGGATTCCATTGTGGAAACACAGCATCCAGCAAGCTGTCCTTCTGTGAGATGAAATATCAGATGATCATGGCAAGATCCCTTCCGATCGAGGTTACAAACGGAACTCTTGAGGGAGATATCAAGCCTGGCGATATCACCTTCTATCGTCTGCAGAGTACAGCGGACAACAAGCTTCGCGCATATATCGCACACGGCGAGGTTCTTCCGGTTGCAACACGTTCCTTCGGTGCTATCGGTGTATTTGCAATTCCGGAGATGGGACGTTTCTACCGTCACGTGCTGATCGAGGGAGGATTCCCGCATCACGGTGCTGTAGCATTCGGACATCACGGAAAAGCTCTCTTCGAGGTGTTCAAATACATCGGTGTACCGGTTGAAGAGATCGGTTACAATCAGCCGGCAGGCGTGAGATATCCGACAGAGAATCCTTGGAGATAATTAAAACAGGCAGGTAAGATCATCCGTACGTGCTGCCTGATACAAGCAAGTCCCCACTCACTGCTTATTGCTTTTCGTAACCTCGCAGGGGACTTTCTTGATTTGGTTAAATACGATTCAGAAACCGCGAGCTCTCAGGCGTGCAGACGCTGCGAACTGAGAGCCGCGGTTTCTGTATTTACAGGAGGAAAAAATTATTATGTATTATATTGGCGTTGATCTTGGAACTTCAGCTGTAAAGCTTCTTCTTATGGAAGGATCCGGAAAGATCTGCAACATTGTATCAAAAGAATATCCGCTGTTTTTCCCGCATCCGGGCTGGTCTGAGCAGAATCCGGAGGATTGGTTTACTCAGAGCATGGAAGGAATCAAAGAGCTTACAGAAGGAATTGATCGCAAAGAAGTAGCAGGAATCGGTTTTGGCGGCCAGATGCACGGTCTTGTAACTCTGGATAAAGATGACAATGTGATTCGTCCGGCGATTCTCTGGAATGACGGCCGTACAGGTGAGGAAACAGAATACCTGAATTCAGTCATTGGAAAAGATAAACTCTCTCAGTACACAGCAAACATTGCATTTGCAGGTTTCACCGCACCGAAGATCCTCTGGATGCAGAAGCATGAGCCTGAGAATTTTAAAAAGGTTGTAAAGATCATGCTTCCGAAGGATTATCTTGCCTATCGTTTAAGCGGATCCTTCTGCACAGATGTTTCCGATGCTTCAGGTATGCTTCTTCTGGATGTGAAGAACCGCTGCTGGTCAAAGGAAATGCTTGAGATCTGCCATATCACAGAGGCACAGCTTCCGAAGCTGTACGAGAGCTGGCAGGTAGTCGGAAACCTGAAAGCGGAAGTTGCAAAAGAGCTTGGCTTCTCAGAAGATGTGAAGGTTGTAGCAGGTGCAGGCGACAATGCGGCAGCAGCTGTCGGAACAGGAACTGTTGGTGACGGCCAGTGCAACATTTCTCTTGGAACATCCGGTACGATCTTTATTTCCAGCAAAGATTTTGGAGTAGATGAAAACAATGCACTTCATTCTTTTGACCATGCAGATGGAAGCTATCACCTTATGGGTTGCATGTTAAGTGCTGCATCCTGCAACAAATGGTGGTCTGAGGAGATTCTTAAGACAAAGGATTTCGTGGCAGAGCAGGCACCGATCCGGAAGCTTGGTGAGAATCAGGTATTCTTCCTTCCATATCTGATGGGAGAGAGATCTCCGCATAACAACCCGGATGCAAGAGGCGTATTTTTCGGAATGTCCATGGATACCACGAGAGCAGATATGACCCAGGCTGTTCTGGAAGGAGTTGCTTTCGGACTTCGAGATTCCCTTGAGGTTGCAAGAAGTCTCGGAATCCATATTGAGCGCACCAAGATCTGCGGCGGCGGAGCTAAGAGCCCTCTCTGGAAAAAGATCATTGCAAATGTGATGAACCTGAAGGTGGATGTGCCGGAGAATGAGGAAGGTCCGTCCATGGGCGGTGCAATGCTGGCAGCAGTAGGCTGCGGTGAATACCCGGATGTGGAAACGATCTGTAATAAGCTGGTCAGGGTAGTAGATACGGTAGAACCGGAACCGGAGCTGGTTGCAAAATATGAAGAAAAATACCGGAAATTCCGCAAACTGTATCCGGCAATGAAAGAGCTGTTCAGATAACAGCCATTTTCACGGATAAATATTGTTCTGCTTCATAGGTATGGAGCACTGAACGGTTAAAGATCAGGAGCATGTCACAGCTCCTGATTTTTTCTGTACTGTCTTGGTGTACAGCCCTTGATTTTTGTAAAGACCTTTGTGTAATAATTAGAGTCCGAAAAACCGGACAGCAGTCCTGATTCCGTAATAGAACAGGAGGGATTTTCCAGATATTCCAGGCTGCGTTCAATGCGGTATTCCTGGATGTATCCGAAGAGAGTGATATTCATGCATTTTTTGAAAAGCCGGCTGCATTCGCTGGGACTTAAGTGGATCAGGTCTGCAACATCATTCAGGAGGATCTTTTCAGAGTAGTGTTCTGCGATATAGGACATGATCTGACGGATGCGGCGGTAGTTTTCTTCATCCTGACCGGATGGAAGAGTTGTCCGGGAGATCGTATTTTCATACAAGATCTTCCAGAAGTGCTGCAGTCTGGCGATGATCTCAAATTCATACATGGGTTCCCGGCTACTGTCCAGGTCGATGATGTCACGGATATCTTTTATGGCCTCGGAATGCCATTTACAGGATAGATCAAGCGGTACGGCGGACAGGGAAAAGCTTCGGAGGATCGGTTCTGTATATTTCTGAAAAAGAAGGCTTCCCGAAAATCCGTAGATCAGTTTGGGGTCAAAGGTTATGGGGATATACTGACAGTCCTGATCCTGATACATATATCCGGCATGAAGGGCATTGGCATTGCCAAAGATTGCCTGTCCCTCTTTCAGGTGAAAGGTATTCTGATTGATCTTGTAGAGCATTTCGCCCTTTTCGATATAGGTAAGCTCGATCTCCGGATGCCAGTGCCACAGAAAGGAACCGGTCTCATAGCCGGAAAGCCGCTCGTAGCTTACCAGGAATGGGAAGGAGCTGTCTCCGTGTTTTTTCAGTTCTTTTCCGGCGGGATCTGTGATGATCTGCAAGGTGTTACCTCCTTCCTTCTGTGCGCGGATTCTGAAGTGTATATCTGCTTTTCATAGTGGAATTTATTTTATCAGAAAAGGCAGAAAATGCAAAGGGATATTCCGGGATCACCACAAAATAATACGGTTTTTACACAAAATTGTTATGGACAGAAAAGACGGAACTGTTATAATAAAAGTACATGAAGCGTTACTATTCACTGGTAATATTCCGCGCATTGCGAAGTGTGTTGCTGAGAACGGAGTGAACAGTAACCATGAAGCGTGACAGAGCGGAAGATTTTTTCAGGTTCTTCCGGATCTGGGGTGTAAACTATATAACAGGAGGAAGAAAAAATGGGAACAATTAAAATTCCGGCAGCAGAAGTGCTGAAAAAAATCTATGGCGAGACAGAGGAGAGCAGCGCCCGTTATACCAATCTTGCTGTGAATTTCGAGAAGAAATATCATCATGACAAGGCAGAGTTTTTTACTGCTCCGGGCCGTACGGAGATCATCGGCAACCATGTTGATCATAACGGCGGTCAGATCATTGCTGCAAGTATCGATCTGGATACCATCGGTGCTGCTTATCCAAACGGAACCAATGTGATCCATATGATCAGTGAGGGTTACAAACAGGAAGTAGTTGTTGATCTTGACAAGCTCAGCACAGAAACCTATACAAAAGGTACAGATGCTCTTGTTGCAGGTATTATGGAGTATATGCAGAAAAAAGGCTATGCTACCGGTGGATTTGACGCTTATGTTTCCACCAAGGTTATTGCCGCTGCAGGTGTAAGCTCCTCTGCTTCCTTTGAGATGCTTGTATGTGCGATCACCAATTATTTCTTTAATGAAGGTAAGCTGGAGTATGGCGAGTATGCGAGAGCAGGTCAGTATGCTGAGAATGTTTACTGGAAAAAGGCTTCCGGTCTGATGGACCAGATGGCTTGTGCTGCCGGTGGTCCGATCCTTCTGGATTTCTCTGATAAAGAGAATATCAGCTGTGAGAAGATCGCATTTTCCTTTGAGGATATGGGCTGCAGACTTGTGATCGTAAATACCGGTAAGGGCCATGCAGATCTCAGTGAGGAATATTCTTCTATTCCTATGGAGATGCGTGAGGCTGCGAAGGCTATGGGCGTAGAGCTTCTCTGTGAGTCCAATATGGAGAATCTTCTGGCACATGTGAAGGATATTCCGAATGACCGTGCTGTTCTTCGTGCGATGCATTTTTATGAAGAGAACAGACGTGTTGCAGATGCTGTGAAGGCTGTTGAGAATAAAGACGGTGAGGGATTCCTGCGTCTTCTTGAGGAGTCCGGTAATTCTTCCTGGGAGTGGCTGCAGAACTGTTATTCTCTGCAGAATTGCAAGGAGCAGAAGATCACGTTGAGTCTGGCGCTTACCAAGCTGTTTCTGAATAAGATCGGTGCTGGTATCTGCAGAGTTCATGGTGGTGGTTTTGCAGGAGTTATCATGTGCGTGCTTCCGATCGAGAACGCAGATGCGTATGTGGACTATATGGCTCAGTATGTTGGAAGGGAAAATGTCTATCCGATGAATATCAGGAGTACAGGGGCTGTTCATGTTGAGTAATTTTTGACGGCATAACGAACGTCATGGAGGGCGATTCGTTTCCGAATGCGGCTTTGGCGGCATCCGGAAATGAATCGCCCTTTGCGCTGTACTATGATTTTTTATTTTTTAATCAAAATTTTATGATTTGTTTCTGATTTAAATTTATGGGTTATGGTATAATGAGAAAAATTTTAAGAGAGTAATAAAAAAGAATTTGCAGAAGTTTTCAAGGTGAGGTTTCTGGAGTTGTTTTGAGTTTTGTTTTTTTCATTATATTTCATAAGAAAGGTTTGACATATTTATGAGCAGAAGAGAGTTTCTTGAGGTTTTACGGGGGCAGCTGTCCGGACAGATGACCCAGGGGAGAGCTGCGGCTCATGTGCGGTATTATGAGGATTACATTCAGTCTCAGGTCCGGAACGGTCGAAGTGAATCAGATGTTCTGGCAGAACTGGGGGATCCCAGGCTGATCGCCAAGACTTTGATCGATACAGATGACAGTGCAGCTGTTTATGATGAGTCCGGTTATTCTGAAGAGAGCTACGGTGCAGATGATTATGCGGATAATGGGACGGAGAGCAGTGCCGGAAAGGCAAGAAGCTTTAAACTGGATCTGAGCACATGGTATGGGAAGGCAATCGTGATCGCCATTGCAGCGTTAATTGTGATACTTTTAACAACTGTTTTGGTGGCAGTTGCTCCATTTTTGATAATTTTTGGTATAGTTTTGTATTTAATATCCTGGTACAGGAAGAAAAAAGTGTAATTGTTCCACAACAGCTGTGAATTAAAGACAATTTCCGTGTAATGAAATGGATTGCTTGTGAAAAAAGTATTTATAAGATTTGCATAAAAAATACGTGTTTGGTCTTGATTTATAGTGGATTTTACTGTATAATCTGGATTAACAAGTTGAGATTGTGTCTGTTTTGTATAAAAACAGATGATGCCATTGAGAAGAGAGAACGGCAGAAGATATGCATCGAAGGATGCGTTATTTTCTGCCGATTTTTTTATCTATTTTTTTATGGAAGGTAATCAGAATGGATTGCCTTATTGAGGTACGGCAAATTGTATAAAATAGATAAAAAAATAATTGTTATTAAATGATAATTGTATAAAATAAATAAAGAAATATTAAAAAATAGATAAATAGCTGTTGATTATATGCAAGAAATATGTTATCATTTGGTAAAAAGTTGGTAAAGATAACAAACGCGCAAATACAAAGGAGGGTAGTGGGAGGGCATTTTTGACAGCAGAACGTAAATGAGAGTTTTGCTTAATGTATTGGGGTAATTGCTGGAAGATATAACGGAAATGTTTTTCAGCAGAATGTGTAATGAGCAACATGATCAGCACTGTCAGGGGGACAGAGATATCGTGATGATGCAGCTGATCGGTAGTACGTAAATTTATGAAAAGCAGGTGATATACAATGAAAAGTAAAAAATCTTTTTTCAGGACAGTGGAGCCTTATCTCTATCTGGTTCCTGTAATGATCCTTTTTATACTGTTTGTATTCTGGCCGTTCGTTAAGACGATCCAGCTGAGCTTTGCCAGAACCACACCTCTTGGTCAGGTGGCACAGTATGTAGGACTTGACAACTATACGAATATTTTTACAGATGGAACGTTCCTTAACAGTTTGGTGACAACACTGAAATTCTCTGTTATGCGAGTTATCCTTTCTATTGTGCTCGGTTTTATACTGGCGATCATCAGTACAGAGAAGATCAGGGCAAAGGGATTTTTCCGTACTGTATATGCACTTCCGATGGCTATTTCCGCAGCAGCGGCATCTGTAGTGTTCATGTTTATTTTCCACAGCTCTCTGGGTATCCTGAACAGGGCGCTCGGAACTCATATCGGATGGCTGACAGATAAGAAATATGCACTGATCGCAGTTACGATCGTTAGTGTATGGATGGCGATCGGTATGAATTTCATTTACCTTACTGCAGCGATCCAGAGTGTACCGGCTGAGCTTTATGAGAGCGTTGCCCTGGATGGAGCGAATTTCTTCCAGAAGCACCGTCATGTAACGATTCCGTCAATCTCTCCGACACTGTTCTTCCTTCTCATCATCAATGTCATCAACTCCGTACAGGCATACGCAGAGTTCAAGATGATGACCCAGGGCGGACCGGCAGAGAGTACCAACGTTATCGTGTATGAGATTTACCAGGAGGCATTTATCAACAGCCGTTTCGGTGTGGCCTGTTCAGAATCCGTAATTCTGTTTGTTATTTTGATCATCCTGACTGCACTGCAGTTTAGACTGGAAAAGAAGGTGACCTACTGATGAAAGAAAAACCATATGTAAAAGTGGCGATGTATGCGCTGAATATTATTTTTGCAATTATTATTATTGTTCCTGTTATCTACTGTTTCAATGTTAGTATGATGGATCTGAAGGAGATCTACGGCGGAAAGTTCTGGCCGTCCCATCTGACTATCGAGAACTACACAAGAGCATTTCAGCTTGCACCGTTCTTTACCTTCATTAAGAACTCACTGATCGTATCCGGTGTTATCACATTTGCTCAGGTCGTTACAGGTGCTCTTGCAGCATATGCTTTTGCAATGATGGAGTTCAAAGGCAAAAAGGTCCTGTTCTATATTATGCTGGCAACCATGATGATCCCGAGCCAGGCGATCATCATCGCAAACTACCTGACTATTGCTGACTGGGGTATCCGTAATACATACGCAGCGCTGATCCTTCCTAATGCAGCAGCAGCTTTTGCAGTATTCAACATGCGTCAGGCATTCCTGACACTGCCGAAGGAGATCCATGAGGCGGCAGAGATTGACGGATGTACAAATTTCAAGTTCTTATATACCATCGGTGTTCCGCTTATCAAACCATCACTGGGTGCTCTGATCATCTATGTATTCCTTCAGAGCTGGAACTACTATCTGTGGCCACTGCTTGTAACTGACAGTGTAAATATGAGAACAGTTCAGATCGGTCTTGGTATGCTCCAGGGTGCTGAGGCAACAGACTTCCGACCGGTTATGGCCGGTGCTATGGTTATCCTGATTCCGTCGATCCTTGTATTTATCATTGGCCAGAAGCAGATGATCAGTGGTCTGACAGCAGGTGCTGTTAAGGGTTGATCCAATCACATAAGAGCAAGTAGCAAAAATGTTAATTTGTCCGACCTGTATTGGGGCGGGTCGGACCATTATAAAAGGAGGGTTTTTATATGAACAACAAAAAATGGATGGCGATTCTTTTAGGAGGAATCATGGCTGCATCTCTGGCAGCTCCGTGCTCAGTAAGTGCAGCTGAGAAAACAACACTTACATTCTGGCATGCAATGGGCGGCACAAACGGTGAGGTGCTTCAGCAGATCGTGGATGATTTCAACGCATCCCAGGATGAGATCGAGATTAAAGCTGAGTATCAGGGAACCTATGATGATACCATCACAAAACTGAAAGCTGCTATGCAGAGTGACTCCGGTCTTCCGGATGTTTGCCAGATGTATGACGTAGGAACAAAGTTCATGTATGACAGTGGTGCTGTCATTCCTGTAGAAGACAAATTTGAGAGCACAGGCTATGATAAGAGTTCCGTTATGGATGTTATCAGCAGCTACTATACCGTAGAAGGCAAGCAGTATGCAATGCCATTTAACGTATCCACACCTATGCTGTATTACAACAAAGACGTATTTGAGGCAGCAGGACTTGATCCTGAAACTCCTCCGACAACTTATGATGAGGTTCTTGAGGATGCCAAGAAGATCGTAGAGAGCGGAGCAGCTCCGGTTGGTTATTCACAGGCTATTTACGGATGGTTCTTTGAGCAGCAGCTTGCAGGACTTGGCGTAACATACGGAAACAATGACAATGGACGTACAGAGGCAGTTACAGCTGTTGATTTTGATTCCAACGGCGGCGGTCTGAAAGTATTTGACATGTGGAAAAAGCTGTATGATTCCGGATATTTCGAAGATTACGGAACAACAACAGCAGATACGCAGACAGCGTTCTTCTCCGGACAGGTTGGTATGATCATCGAGTCTACTGCTATCCTGAAAAACGCAGTTGATTCTTCTCCGTTCGAAGTTGGTACAGGATATCTCCCGAGAATCGAGCAGAATGATGAAGGCGGTGTTATCATCGGTGGTGGATCCCTGTGGCTTACAGATACAGGTAACGAAGCTAACGAAGATGCAGCATGGAAATTCATCGAGTACATCACAACTCCTGATGTACAGGCTAAATGGTCCATGGGCACAGGATACTTTGCAATCAACGAGAAAGCTTATGAGACAGATGATATGAAGGCTTACCTCAAAGAAAACCCGAATTTCGAGACAGCTATCAACCAGCTGAAGGATTCTCCTGTAAACTGCAATACAGCAGGTGTTCTCTCCGGCGTACAGACAGAAGCCCGTCTTACATTCAATGAGATCATGCCGCAGGTATATGATGGCAAGCTCACAACTCAGGACGCTGTTGATCAGCTTGCAGCTTCTGTAAACAAAGCAATCGAGAATTATAACGAGTCTATTAAATAATCAGAATGCCCTCTGATCAGTAGATAGAGCAACAGATAGGGATACCGCCGCCGGGCGCCGGTATCCCTGCTGTTTTACATGCTGTGAGACTACAGATCATGTATATCCGGGGTATAGGATCATATGAAAAACTGTGTAGTGAGACGGACGGAGTGAGTCCGGCTGACTAGACAGCTTTCGAATGGAGTGAGTGTGGCCTGCGGCGTTCGTGCAGGGCAAAATGAAGTGATGCGCTATTGGCGTTATCATCGGCAGAAAATAATGTTACAACAGGAAAGGGGCAAATTTATGGGCGGAATTCTCGGAGCATGCAATGCAATATCGGATTATTTGCACACTTTAAATATGGGATCGACGCTGTTTCGGCTGATTCTTGCGATGTTTCTTGGATGTCTGATCGGTATTGACCGTGGAATGAAGAAGCGTGTGGCAGGTGTAAAAACACATATGATCGTCTGTATGGGGGCAACTCTGGTTATGATGACGGGCGATTTTATCCATGTATATTCTAATGGGGCAGGAATCGGAGATACTGCACGACTTGGCGCACAGGTTGTCAGCGGAATCGGTTTTCTCGGAGTGGGAACCATCATCGTGACCGGACAGAGACATGTATCCGGTCTTACGACAGCAGCCAGTCTTTGGACTTCCGCGTGCATCGGACTTGCTGTGGGGATCGGTTTTTACAGCGGTGCGATCTTTACCACGCTGGGACTTATTCTGGTGTTCAAATATGCGAAATATATAGAGGTTTATGTGGAAGAGCATTCCAATACCTATGACGTATATATGGAGTTTGAAAATGAAGACAAGATGAGTATGGTCATAAAGAAGCTTCGGGAAGAGGATATCCTGATCTCCAACGTAGTTATCATCAAAAAGAGATCCAAAACACAGAGTGTGGTGATCCAGGCAACAATGGAAGCTGCCAAATGGAAAGCACGCCATACTGTATTTCGTGAGGTAAGACAGCAGGAAGGAGTTATTTCTGTGGAGGAAATATGATCGGGAATCGGGAATACAATGAAACTTATCATGTTTTTGAGAAAGTTAAGAGCATGTTAAAGAAAAAACGATGTATTTTACGAAAAATGCACTTGAAATATGAAGAATAGTCTGATACAATGAATACAAAGTGAAGAAGGAATCTGATTCAGCTTGCTGAATACAGAGAATGCCATTGAGAACAGAGACCGGCATGAAGACACATGGATAAGTGTGTTTTTATGCCGGCTATTTTTATGCGCAAATGTTAATGTTTCAAAAGGATTACAAGGGTTACAAAGGGTTATGGCATAAAAATAATGGCATATTCACTTGAAAGATTGCTGTTCGTAAGCAGTACTCCTCGCAGAATATTTACCTGCGGACGGCAATGCTTGTGTTGCAACGGATATTCTGCTGTTTCCGGCGCAGAGAAAGCCGGGGACAGTTCAGAAGATCCGCAAACAGGAAAGGAGAAACAGATCTATGTATGATGTGATCATTATCGGAGCAGGAGTTTCCGGAGCGGCAGCGGCGAGAGAGCTTTCAAGATATCGGCTGAAAATCTGCGTTCTGGAGCGAGAAGAGGATGTATGCTGTGGAACTTCCAAGGCAAACAGCGGAATCGCTCATTCCGGTTATGATGCAGAACCGGGAAGCCTTATGGCGGAACTGAATGTGAAGGGCAGCAATATGATGGGACAGCTTTCGAAGGAACTGGATTTTCCTTTTAAACAGACTGGTTCATTGACTGTCTGTACGACTGAGAATGGAATCGCCATGCTGCATAAGCTGCGTGAAAGAGGACTGAAAAACGGAGTAGAGGGACTGAGGATCCTTGACAGAGAAGAGGCACTTGCCATGGAGCCGAATCTGTCTGATCAGGTGCTGGCAGCACTGTATGCACCGACAGCCGGAATTGTCTGTCCCTTTGAGCTGAACATTGCAATGGCAGAGAATGCATATAACAATGGTGTGGAATTTAAATTTGACACAGAAGTAAAGAACATCCGAAAACAGGAAAAAGGTTTTGTTGTGGAAACCTCAAAGGGTGATCTTGAGACAGGCTGTATCGTCAATGCTGCCGGTGTCTATGCGGATGTTTTTCATAATATGGTAAGTGAGAAAAAACTGCATATCACTCCTCGTAAGGGTGAGTATATGCTCCTTGATAAAAGTACAGGAACACATGTGAATCATACGATCTTTGCACTTCCAAACAAGAGCGGAAAAGGAGTTCTGGTAACACAGACTGTTCATGGAAACCTTTTGATCGGACCTACAGCTACGGATCTGGAGGATCGGGAGGAAACAGCAACTACCTCGGAGGGTATGGAGACAGTAAGCGTCAAATCCGGTAAAACAGTAAAGGATATTCCACTGCGGAAGGTGATCACAAGCTTTGCGGGACTCCGTGCTGTCGAGGATGGTATGGATTTTGTGATCAAAGAGGTGGAGGATGCACCCGGATTTATCGATTGTGCAGGAATTGCATCCCCGGGACTTACCAGCTCACCGGCCATTGGCTGTATGATTGCTGACATCGTAAAAGAAAAATTACATCCGGAAGTAAATCCGGATTTTGATCCGGTGAGAAAAGGGATCCTGGATCCGTCAGAGCTTTCTCTGGAAGAAAGAAATGAGCTGATCAAAAGATCACCGGAATATGGAAATATCATCTGCAGATGTGAGATGATCTCTGAGGGAGAGATTCTGGATGCGATCCGAAGACCTCTCGGAGCGAAATCTCTGGATGGAGTAAAACGTCGTACAAGAGCAGGAATGGGAAGATGTCAGTCAGGCTTTTGCTCTCCCAGAACAATGGAGATCCTCAGCCGGGAGCTTGGCATTTCCATGGAGGAGATCACAAAAACAGGCGGAGATTCCAGACTGATCGAAGGAATCAACAAGAAAATTGCAGAGGAGGGCGAGAACCATGAGTGATAAGATTATGGTGAAGAGAGATATCGTGATCATAGGCGGAGGCCCTGCAGGACTGGCAGCAGCCCTGGCTGCAAAGAAAGAGGGAGCAGAGAGTATCCTGATCCTGGAACGTGATAAGGAACTGGGCGGGATCCTGAATCAGTGTATCCATAATGGATTTGGCCTTCATACATTTCAGGAGGAGCTGACAGGACCGGAATATGCGGCACGCTTTATCCGGATGGTAAAAGAGCAGCAGATCGAGTACCGGCTGAACACCATGGTCATGGATATCAGCCAGGATAAGGTGATCACTGCCATGAGCCGCCAGGAGGGAATGTATCAGATCCGGGCAAAAGCTGTGATCCTTGCCATGGGCTGCAGGGAGAGACCGCGAGGTGCACTGAACATTCCGGGATATCGACCGGCAGGCATTTATTCAGCGGGAACAGCACAGCGCCTTGTAAACATGGAAGGATTTATGCCGGGAAAAAAAGTAGTGATCCTGGGATCCGGTGATATCGGACTGATCATGGCCAGACGTATGACGCTGGAAGGCGCAGAGGTTAAGGCAGTGGCAGAACTGATGCCATATTCCGGAGGCCTGAAGCGAAATATCGTGCAGTGTCTGGACGACTTTGGGATCCCGTTGAAGCTTAGCCATACAGTGGTTGACATAAAAGGAAAAGAGCGTGTGGAAGGAATCACTCTTGCAGAGGTAGATGAAAACAGACGCCCGATTCCCGGTACAGAGGAATTTTTTGAATGCGATACGCTTCTTCTTTCTGTTGGTCTGATCCCGGAGAATGAGCTTTCCGGACAGGCAGGTGTGAAGCTGAGCAATGTGACTTCCGGACCGGTGGTAAACGAAAGTCTGGAGACAAATGTAGAAGGTATTTTTGCCTGCGGAAATGTTCTTCATGTTCATGACCTGGTGGATTTTGTTTCGGAGGAAGCCGGCAATGCAGGAAGAAATGCGGCTCTCTATATAAACAACAATGGAGAGGACAAAATACCGGAAGAGATAAAGATCACGCTTTCGCCCAAAAACGGTGTCCGCTATACAGTGCCGTCTGAGATCCGTACCGGTCATATGGCGGAGGAGCAGCTGGTTCGCTTCCGTGTGGGAAATGTATATAAAAATTGTTACATCCGTGCATATCTGGATGGAGAACGGATCTTTTCCAGAAAAAAACAGGTGGCAGCACCCGGAGAGATGGAACAGATCAAATTGAAAAAAGAGCAGCTTCTTTCCATTCTGGAAGGAAAACAGAAACAGGATAAACATGAACTTGTGATCCAGGTGGAGGAGTGATGAAAATGGAAAAAAGGAATCTTACTTGTATCGGATGTCCTATGGGATGCGCCCTTCTGGTGGAAATGAATGGAAAAGAAATCATTTCCGTCACAGGAAATACCTGTAAAAAAGGTGCGGAATATGCAGTGAAGGAAGTGACAGATCCGACCAGGATCGTGACAACGACCGTTCGTGTGAAGAATGGAAGTATGCCGGTGGTGTCCGTGAAGACAGCACAGGATATTCCGAAAGGAAAGATTTTTGACTGTGTGGAAGCACTGCGGGATGTATGTGTGGAAGCGCCGGTTCAGATCGGGGACGTGATCCTGGAGAATGTAGCAGGCACAGGCGTGGATATCGTGGCTACAGGAAATGTGAAGCAGATCATACAGTGATCTGCAAAGGATATATATATGGCAAACTGTATGCTTATAATATGTCAGCCCTCCGGCAGACAAAGCGAATAAAATAAACCTGAAAAGGCTTTTTTATCGCTTTGTTTGCCATGAAACAAAATATACAAAATGCACAAAAAATATTAGTGCTTAAAAGAATAATTAATTAAAAAATAACAAAAAAATGCACAAAAGTCGATAAAAAATGTTGAATATAAATAAATGCTATGATATAATCAGAAATATGAATTAGCAAAAATGCTCATAACGATGTGATGCATTGAATGGAGGATGATTAGAATGAAAGTATTTGGACATCGTGGTTTCAGCGGAGAATATCCGGAGAATACAATGCTGGCGTTTCAGAAAGCTGTGGAGGCTGGTTGCGAGGGGATCGAGCTTGATGTACAGCTGACCAAGGATCTGGTTCCGGTGATCATGCACGATGAGAAGGTTGACCGTACCACAGATGGAAACGGATATATCTATGATCTTACATATGCCGAGCTGTGTAAACTGGATTGCAGTTATCCGGATAAGTTTGCCGGAAAATTCGGCAGGCTTCAGATTCCGACTCTGAGAGAGTATCTGGAGTGGATGGCAGAGGAGGAAGATCTGATCACGAACATCGAGCTGAAGAACAGTGTTTATTATTATGGTGGTATGGAAGAGAAGGTCATTGATATGATCTGCGAATATGGTCTGGAGGATCGGATCATTCTTTCCTCTTTCAATAACGCATCCATTGTATTGTGCAGACAGAGTGATGAGACTATTGCAGGAGGCTTTCTGGTAGAGAAATACGTGGATAATGCAGGGGTTTATGCAAGAACCTGTGATGTGCAGTATTATCATCCGAATCTGGAATACCTGAAGGAAGAGCATGTACGCAGCTGTTCCCAGAACGGGATTGGGGTGAATGTCTGGACTGTAAACGAGGAAGAGGATATGAGAAGGATGAAGCAATGGGGAGTAAACTCCATCATCACCAATTATCCGGACAGAGGAAGAGCAGTGGCAGACGAGGATTGATGTTGCGATGTAAAGACGCTTTCTGCGAGGCACATGCAGGAGGCAGGCTAAATTTGAAATCTCCGGCAGGAGGGGGTCCTGCTGCAGATCTATAAAAATAAAATAAAAAAACTATAATAATGTATTATGGAGGATTTTTACAATGGAGAAAGAAACAAGACCTTTTATTTCCTGGCAGCTTGCAGACGATTTTATGACTGCGGTATTTGAGAAAATGGGAGTTCCAACAGAGGATGCGAGACTTTGTTCCGACGTACTTCTGGAAAGTGACAGACGTGGAATTGAGAGCCATGGCTGCAACCGCTTTAAACCGATCTATATCGACCGTATCAAATCCGGAATCTTAAATCCTGTAACAAAGATCGATATCCTTAAAGAGACACCAACAACTGCAGTTCTCGATGCCAACGATGGTATGGGAATGGTAGCCAGCAAGAAGGCTATGGACATGTGTATTGAAAAAGCACATAAATACGGCATGGGTATGGTTGCAGTCCGTAACTCTTCCCATTATGGAATCGCAGGCTACTGGACAGGTCTCGCAGCAAAGGAGAATATGATCGGTATCAGTGGTACCAACGCAAGACCATCCGTTGCACCGACATTTGGTGTTGAGAATATGCTTGGAACCAACCCGTTGACATTTAGTATGCCTACAGATGAGCCGTTCCCATTTACACTGGACTGTGCAACATCTGTTATCCAGAATGGCAAGATCGAATACTACGCACGTATCAATCATGATACTCCTAAGGGTCTTGTTATTTCCAGAGAAGGAGAGGAGCTTACAGATAGTGCAGAGATCCTTAAGAAGATCAGAAGCCAGCAGGCAGCACTTGCTCCTCTCGGTGGATTTGGTGAGACAACCGGAGGATATAAGGGATACGGATACTCTACTGTTGTTGAGATCCTTTCCGCTGCTCTTCAGTCCGGTCTCTTCCTGAAAGCTCTGGATGGTAAGGATGAGGAAGGAAAGATCCGTCCATATCATCTTGGACATTTCTTTATTGCTATCGACACAGAGGCATTTATGGGTGCAGAGGCATTCAAGAAAACATGCGGTGATATCCTGAGAGACCTGAGAGGCTCCGAGAAGGCTCCTGGACAGGAACGTATCTACACAGCAGGCGAGAAGGAATATGATGTATGGATGTATCGTAAGGATAAGGGAGTTCCGGTGACAGAGGCAGTTCAGAAAGAGTTTATCGGACTTCGCGATGAATTCGGACTTACACAGTTCAAATTCCCGTTTGAGAAATAATGTATCTGCAGAAGGGAAGTCCATAGGGGCTTCCCTTCTTTTACCAGAGAAGAAGATTGTCTGAGAATTGTAATACAGCCGGAAATAAAACAGATATATTTGGCAAATGCGTCTGGTCTTTGAAGCAATAAACTGATACAATAAGAATAATATCTTCAAATAATGCGCGGAGATAGGATGATATTGTGTGAACATTGCGGAGGAAGAGAGAATATGAACAAAGAATTTCTGGACGCGATCGAGGCGAACCCGATCATAGCGGCTGTAAAGGATGAACAGGGGCTTCAGAACTGTCTGGGCAGAGAAGAGCTTACCGTGATCTTTATCCTGTATGGAGATATCCGTTCTATTGGGGGAATTGTGGAGCAGATCCACCAGGCGGGGAAGATCGCGATGGCACATATAGACCTGATCACAGGTTTATGTTCGAAAGAGGTTTCTGTGGATTATATTTGCAAAAATATCCATGCAGACGGGATCATTTCAACAAAAGCATCCATGATCAACAGGGCGAAGAAGCTTGGAATGTATACAGTTCTGCGTTTTTTCCTTATTGATTCCATGGCAATCAAGAATATTGAGAATCTGGGAAATCAGCATGAGCAGCTGCCGGATGTGGTGGAGGTTCTGCCGGGGGTGATGCCGAAGATTCTTAAACAGATATGTAAAACAAGCAAAGTGCCTGTGATCGCAGGCGGTTTGATCTCCGATAAGGAGGATGTAATGGGAGCGCTGGGTGCGGGGGCAGCAGCGGTTTCCACTACAAATCAGAAGGTATGGGAATTGTAAGGCTGCAGAGGCATTGATCTGCAGCAAAGAAATGTATTGGAGGATTTTTATATGGCAAAATATATTATGGCGCTGGATTCCGGAACGACCAGTAATCGCTGTATTCTTTTTGATGAAAACGGAAGGATCCGCAGTGTGGCACAGAAGGAGTTTATCCAGCATTTTCCGAAACCGGGATGGGTAGAGCATGATGCAGGTGAGATCTGGTCCACACAGCTTTCTGTTGCCAGAGAGGCTATGAACCAGATTGAGGCAACGGCAGAGGATATTGCAGCAATCGGTATCACCAATCAGAGAGAAACCACCATTGTCTGGGATAAGAATACGGGACAGCCGGTTTATCATGCCATCGTATGGCAGTGCAGAAGAACTTCAGAATACTGCGACAGTCTGAAAGCGAAGGGACTGGAAGAAAAATTCCGTCAGAAAACAGGACTTGTTATTGATGCGTATTTTTCTGCCACCAAAGTAAAATGGATCCTGGATAATGTGGAGGGTGCCCGCGAAAGAGCAGAGAAGGGAGAGCTTCTGTTTGGTACCGTGGAGACCTGGCTGATCTGGAAACTGACCAAGGGAGCTGTTCATGTAACAGATTATTCCAATGCATCCAGAACGATGATGTTCAATATTAATACACTGGAGTGGGATGATGAGATCCTGGAGGAGCTTGACATTCCGAAATGCATGCTTCCGCAGGTAAAAGAGTCCAGTGAGATTTATGGTGAGACAGATCCGTCCTTTTTCGGTGGAAGGATCCCGGTAGCCGGTGCTGCCGGTGACCAGCAGGCGGCGCTGTTCGGACAGGCCTGCTTTGAGAAAGGTGAAACCAAGAATACATACGGAACCGGTGGTTTTCTTCTGATGAATGCAGGAGATAAACCGGTATTTTCCAATAACGGGCTGGTTACAACCATCGGATGGGGACTTAACGGAAAGATCACTTATGTTCTGGAGGGATCCGTATTTGTGGCTGGTGCTGCGATTCAGTGGCTTCGTGATGAGCTTCATCTGGTGGATTCTGCATCGGATACCGAGTATTTTGCGGGAAAAGTACCGGATGCAAACGGCTGCTACGTCGTGCCTGCATTTACGGGACTTGGAGCTCCTTACTGGGATCAGTATGCCCGTGGCACGATCGTGGGATTGACCCGTGGTGTAAATAAGTATCATATTGTGCGTGCGACTTTGGAATCTCTTGCATATCAGGTCAATGATGTGCTGGAGGTTATGAAGGAAGATGCCGGAAGTGACCTTGCAGTTCTTCGTGTAGACGGCGGAGCAAGTGCAAACAATCTTCTCCTGCAGATTCAGGCCAATATCAGTAATGTGGCTGTAGAACGTCCGGAATGTATTGAAACAACTGCTCTTGGTGCCGCATATCTGGCAGGTCTTGCTGTGGGCTTCTGGAAAAGCAAGGAGGCAGTACTGGAAAGCCGTGATGTGGAACGTATTTTCCGCACGGAGATCGATGATGAGAAGCGAAATGCCATGGTAAAAGGCTGGAGAGCTGCAGTAGGCTGCTCCAGAGACTGGATCAAAAAGATCCAGTAAAAGGTAAAAAAGAAAAGTCATGCAGCGGGACCGGATGAAAATGTCCTGTGCATGGCTTTTTTGCGCTTTCGGAATGTCACAGACAGACCGTCATAGTAAGCGATCGCGGAACAGATCCGCCGGAGTTTACAGAGTGGTCAGATCGATTCTGTAATCGTCGGAACCTTCTCCGTCAGCAGTGTAGTAAGCTGCTCTTTCTTCTGCATTTACATAAATGTGGAGCTCTTTGCCTTTCAGGCCTTTTGCTTCTGCATCTTTCTTAACAGCTGCCTCAAGGTCGGCAACTGTGATGGATGTCTCAAAAATTTCAAGTGTGATGCCGCTGATCTTATGATTTTTTACAGTGTTCTTAACTTCTTCTACTACTTCTGGTGCCTTGGCTGCTACAGTCTCTGTTGCTTTTTTGACTGCTTTAACGGTTTTTTCAGCTGCAGGTGTTTTTTCAATCTTTTCTACAGTTGATTTCACGGTAGCTTTGGCTTTGGTGGTTGCGCTCTTCAGGTTGCTTGTTCTGCTGTTTCTTCTTTTTTCCATAATGGAACACTCCCTTCCACATATCTCGCTGACAGAACAGATCTGTCGGAATATGTACCTGTTTACAGTATCATGAATCCGGTGGAAAGTCAAATTTTTGCTTGGGTGTTGCATTTCCGGCGGTTGTCGTATAAACTGGATTACAGAGAAAATCAGACAGGGGTACAGAGATTGAAGAATATTCAGGAAGATATTAAAACAGGAAAATTTAAGCAGGCATATCTCCTTTATGGTGAGGAAGCCTATCTGAAACAGCAATATAAAAGAAATCTGGTGAAGGCTCTGAACCCGGACGATGATACCATGAATTTTACCAGATATGAAGGGAAGGGAATCGATGTCCGGGAGCTTTTGAGTCTTTGTGATACCATGCCCTTTTTTGCAGAGCGAAGAGTAGTCCTTCTTGAGGATACGGGATTCTTTAAGAATAAATGTGAGGAACTGGCAGATTATATGAAAGCTCTGCCTGATTATCTGTATCTGGTGTTCTGCGAGTCTGAAGTAGATAAAAGAAGCCGTATGTACAAGGCGGTAAAAGCCTGCGGCAGCATCGGGGAATTTAAACAGCAGGATGAAAAGACTCTTATGCGGTGGGCAGCAGGAATCCTTGGAAAAAATGGCCGCAGGATCACCCAGAGAGATGTGGAGCTTTTGCTGACCATGACGGGAACAGATATGGGAAATATAAGGATGGAGCTGGAAAAGCTGATCTCCTATACAGTTGGAAGAGATGTTGTGACTGCTGCAGATATCCGGGCTGTCTGTACTGCACAGACAACCAATAAGATCTTTGATATGGTGCGTGCGGTGACGGAGAAGAACCAGAAGCGGGCCCTGGATCTGTACTATGACCTTCTGACTCTTCGGGAACCGCCAATGAGGATATTGTTTCTTCTGGCGAAACAGTTTCGTCAGATCTGCCTGACCAAGAAAATGTCGCAGGAGGGTCTTTCTCAGACTGAGATCGCTTCCAAACTGGGAGTACCCTCTTTTGTTGTGCGGAATCTGGCGTCCTGTGCCAGATCCTACACTGTGGAAGAACTGGAGAATGCTGTGCGGGATTTTGTGGATGCGGAAGAGGAGGTAAAGACAGGTACACTTGGAGATGTGCTCAGCGTGGAGCTTCTGATCGTGAAGTACAGCTCGGCGAGAGCAGTGAGGGCCTGAGTTTTACGAAGACGGGTTCTTCCACAGGGTCGCTCCGTTGTCCCTGAGCCATTTTTCGCAGGCTTTATACTCCGGCATCACAGATGCCACCACTGCATAAAAGGCAGGGGAATGATTCATTTCTTTTCTGTGGGAAAGTTCGTGTACCACAACATAATCCAGGACTTTTTCCGGGGCGAAGATCAGCCGCCAGTTGAAGTTCAGGTTTCCTTCGCTGGTGCAGCTTCCCCAGCGGGTTTTTTGTTCCCGGATCGTGATACGGCCGTAGGTTACGCCCATTTTTCTGGCGTAGGCTGCGGTTTTTCTTTTGAATATTTTTCTGGCGGATTCCATATAATAACTGCGGCGAAATTCCGAAAGAGGCGGATTTTCAGCCGAGGACTGTGCCGGCTCAGTGGCAGCGTGTGAGAGATGCTCCAGGATCCAGCTTTCTTTCTGTGAGAGAAAACGATGGATGGTGGAATCTGGCATTGTGTGTGGAGCGCGGACAGTCACCTGACCGGAAACGCTGACCTGGATCGCCAGGGTTTTCCGGCTGCTGCGGATAATGCGGTAGGGAAAGGGATGAGATATCATAAAAAACTCCTTTTGGTCAATGCAGAAATCTATATACAAAAAAGACAGTCGCTGACGGTTCGACTGTCTTTCCTTTTACTTATAAGCTTATAACTAAAATATTCCGTGGTCTATTACGCAATGCTGTTGACAGCTTTGGAAAGACGGGAAATTTTTCTGGCGCAGTTATTTTTGTGATAAACGCCCTTGGATGTAGCTTTGCTGATTGTGGAGATTGCGTCCTTAAGAGCAACCTCTGCAGCTGCCTTATCCTTATTCTCAACTGCTGTCTCAACTTTCTTGATGGAAGTCTTAACTGCAGAACGGATTGCTTTGTTTCTTGCAGCCTTAGTGCTGTTAACTAAGATTCTCTTCTTTGCGGATTTAATGTTAGCCAATTCGTACACCTCCGATTCCTTAAAAATATAATATTAAATTACATTCACAGGAACAGACACGGGCGCTCCTATGAAACATGCTTATATATATTATTATACGTGCACAGGAATGTCAAGATGTTTTTCGCAAAAATTCAAAAAAAAATATGCGAAAAATACCAGATGCTGTGTGTAAAAGCGGAAATGATACATATTTATGGGAAAAAGGGAAATAATAAAAGGGAAAACACGGGAAAAGCTGCAGGCAGCAGCGAAAAAGTCTTTTTGATTTTACAGAAAAAGAGGATGAGAGTATGGCTGGAAGGAGCAGAATCAGAACAGACCTGGCACTGGAAGCAACGGAACGCTTTCGGGAGGAAAATGTAGAAGTACATGGAGTAGAGATCAGGGAAAAATACGATGAGGAAAAGGAGGTGCGTACTACAGTTGTAAGGATCACAACGGAAAACGGAGCCAGGGCCATGGGAAAACCACAGGGAACTTATATTACCATTGAGGCACCGGATCTTTCCGTTCCGGATGAGGATTATCACAGGGAGATTTCTGAAGAAGTGGCACATCATTTAAGGGAACTGATCGATCTTGGACGTCAGTTGTCAATTCTGGTGGTAGGGCTTGGAAATCAGGAGATTACTGCGGATTCCCTTGGCCCTCGTACAGTTTCCAATCTTCACATGACAAGGCATGTGATTCGGGAATATGGGCTGAAGAGCAATGGACATATGAAAATGCACCAGATCAGCGGGATCGTTCCGGGTGTGATGGCACAGACAGGAATGGAAACCCTGGAAATTGTTCGGGGTGTTGTTTCTGAGACAAAGCCGGATTTGGTGATCGCCGTAGATGCGCTGGCGGCCAGAAGTACGACAAGACTTAACCGGACGATCCAGATCACGGATACCGGGATCAGTCCGGGCTCCGGCGTGGGGAATCACAGGGAAGGCCTGAATGAAGAAAATCTTTCGGTCCGTGTGATCGGGATCGGTGTTCCGACTGTGGTGGATGCGGCTACTATTGTCCATGATTCCATGGCGGAGCTTCTGGAGGCACTGGAGGAAGATGAGCAGAAGGAGTTTCTGGAAGAAATGATCTCGCCGAAGCTTTACACCATGTTTGTAACACCAAAGGATGTGGATGAAACGGTACGGTATTTAAGCTTTACCATTTCCGAGGGACTGAATCTGGCTTTTTCCGATAGTCTAATCGAAGAGGACAGGTCATAAAATACCATAAGAGGTGATCGTGGGTGACAAATATCCAGAGGGCTTTCTGCGTGGTTTTGAGCCTGATCTTCCTGTGTGTGGTGGCTGTCCTTCCGGGAGATTTTTTCAGGCATGGTGAGATCTACAGACAGCTGCCGCTGTATTGCTTTCTGGAAAAGAAAGCTCTGCAGAAGGAAAATGGCAGAGACAGGGAAACAGAGATGCTTTTGCAGGAAAAAAACGCAGAGCATCTGGGTAAAGAAGTGGAAGCAGAGAACCGAAAAGAGCAGGAGACGCTGCTGATGGCCGAGGCGGAAGAGGTAGAGAAGAAAGAAGAGCTTCAGAAGAAAGAAGAGCTTCAAAAGAAAAAAGAAATTCAAAAGAAAGAAGCGGAAGAGGCAGAGAAAAAATCTTCTGACGGCAAAAAAAGTGAAAAGGAGACCGGTAAGGAAAATGCAGAGCCGGAAGTTACGGAGTCGGGGGACACAGGACAGGAAGTTGCAGAACAGGAGACTCCGGCGTCAGAGGAGAACCGATCCGGTGAAAATACCGCGAAGGAACAGGAGACAGTGGCACTGCCACATCCGCAGATTGATTTGTCTCAGGCGAAACTGGCAGATTTTGACTATGTGATGAATCAGTTTTTTATATTGGATTCCAATACGGAGACGAATGCACAGCAGATCAGTGCGCCCCGTTTTCTGAAGGAGGATCTGTCCGTTAAA
Organism: Blautia sp. NSJ-140; assembly: GCF_022868965.1. NCBI lineage: Bacteria > Bacillati > Bacillota > Clostridia > Lachnospirales > Lachnospiraceae > Blautia > Blautia sp. NSJ-140. Next base: position 67,763 of record NZ_JALIFS010000010.1, read on the forward strand.
AAGGATTCATCGGTACCCCAGATCCTGATCTATCATACCCATTCCCAGGAGGCTTTTGCAGATTCAAGAGAAGGACAGACTGAGGACACCATCGTAGGAGTGGGAGATCATCTTACTGAACTTCTGGAAAAAACATACGGGTACCAGGTCATTCATATAACAGATCCCTTTGATATGATGGGAGGAACACTGGACAGGAGCAAGGCTTATGATTATGCCAGGGCCTCCATAGAAAAAGTGCTGGAAGAAAACCCCACCATTGAAGTTGTGATCGACCTTCACAGAGATGGTGTGCCGGATGACCGGCATCTGGTAACTCAGGTGAATGGAAAACCTACTGCTCAGCTGCTTTTTTATAATGGATTAAGCTATACAGTCAGTCAGGGGGCAGTGAGTTATCTGCCCAATCCTTACATAGAAGAGAATCTGGCATTTTCCTTTCAGCTGGAATATCAGGCGGCACAGTATTACCCCGATCTTTACCGGGGAATCTATCTGGCAGGTCTTCGCTATAATCTGCATCTTAAGCCACGTGCGCTGCTTCTGGAGGCCGGAGCGCAGACAAATACCGTGGAGGAAGTCAGAAATGCCATGGAACCTTTTGCAGATATCTTAAACAGAGTTCTGAAAGGCAGTGACAAAGAAGACTGAAATATGGTATGATAAAGAGCAGTATGGAAAAATATGCGTTCTGAACGCTTTATACGAGAGAAATTTAAGGAGGACTTCCTGAATGATAGACCAGAGTAAAATTCGGAATTTTTGTATCATTGCACATATTGACCATGGCAAGTCAACACTTGCGGACCGTATCATCGAGATGACGGGACTTCTTACCGAAAGGGAAATGCAGGCCCAGGTTCTGGATAACATGGACCTTGAGAGAGAACGAGGGATCACCATCAAATCCCAGGCGGTTCGTATTGTATACAAAGCCAAGGACGGAAATGAGTATATTTTTAACCTGATCGATACCCCGGGACATGTAGACTTTAACTATGAGGTTTCACGAAGCCTTGCTGCCTGTGACGGAGCGATCCTTGTTGTGGATGCAGCACAGGGAATCGAAGCTCAGACACTTGCCAATGTATATATGGCACTGGACCATGATCTGGATGTGGTTCCGGTGATCAACAAGATTGACCTTCCAAGTGCGGATCCGGAGCGTGTTATCAATGAGATTGAGGATGTGATCGGAATTGAGGCGCAGGATGCACCGCAGATCTCCGCAAAAACAGGACTGAATGTAGACCAGGTCCTGGAGCAGATCGTCAATAAGGTCCCGGCGCCGTCGGGGGATGTGGATGCACCGCTGAAGGCTCTGATCTTTGACTCTGTTTATGACCCTTATAAGGGTGTTATCGTATTTTGCAGAGTGAAGGACGGACGTGTGAAAAAGGGCACGAGGATCCATATGATGGCGACCGGATTCACCACGGAGGTTGTGGAGGTAGGATATTTTGGAGCGGGTCAGTTTATCCCATGTGACGAGCTGACAGCAGGCATGGTCGGATATATCACAGCCAGCATTAAGAATGTCCGTGATACCCGCGTGGGTGATACGGTAACGGATGCGGACAACCCCTGTGCAGAGGCGCTTCCGGGATATAAGAAGGTAAACCCTATGGTTTATTGTGGCCTTTATCCGGCAGATGGTGCCAAGTACGGCGATCTCCGTGACGCACTGGAGAAGCTTCAGCTCAACGATGCTTCCCTTTATTATGAACCGGAGACATCGGTCGCTCTTGGATTTGGTTTCCGCTGCGGCTTTCTGGGACTTCTTCATCTTGAGATCATTCAGGAGCGTCTGGAGAGAGAGTATAACCTGGATCTTGTAACTACAGCACCGAGTGTTATCTATAAGGTCTATAAAACCAATGGTGAGATCATCGAGCTGACCAATCCCACCAACCTTCCGGATCCTTCAGAGATCGAATACATGGAAGAGCCCATGGTGAAGGCAGAGATCATGGTAACCACAGAGTTCATTGGTGCGATCATGGATCTTTGCCAGGAGAGACGTGGTCAGTATGAAGGCATGGAATATATGGAAGAAACCCGTGCACTCCTGAAATACAGACTGCCGCTGAATGAGATCATCTATGATTTCTTTGATGCACTGAAATCACGTTCCAGAGGTTATGCATCCCTGGATTACGAACTGGACGGATATGAGAGAAGTGAGCTTGTGAAGCTGGATATCCTTGTGAATAAAGAAGAAGTGGATGCTCTTTCCTTTATCGTGCATGCAGATACTGCTTACGAGCGCGGAAGAAAGATGTGTGAGAAGCTGAAAGACGAGATTCCGAGACAGCTCTTTGAGATCCCGATCCAGGCAGCTATCGGAAGCAAGGTCATTGCCAGAGAGACGGTAAGAGCCATGCGCAAAGACGTACTTGCCAAGTGTTACGGTGGAGATATCTCCCGTAAGAAGAAGCTTCTGGAGAAACAGAAGGAAGGTAAGAAACGTATGCGTCAGGTAGGTAACGTGGAGATCCCGCAGAAGGCATTTATGAGTGTCCTGAAGCTGGATGATAAATAGGAGATGACTTTTTGAAAAAAAATATAAAAAAACTGTTTCTGGCAGCAGGACTTCTGGCTATGACAGGAGCTCTGCTTACCGGATGTGGTTCAAAGAAGAAAAATGCAGAAGAGGAAAGTGTGATCAAAATCAGCGCAGCGCCGGAACCGACTGCCACTCCTGATCCGAAAACCGTAGATCCGGATGCAGTGACGAGCAATGGAAATCTGACAATGGTCAATGAGTACCTGGCAGAAAACGGCAGCGAGGCTCTGGGGATAGATGGCGTGACACCGACACCGGCTGCTTCGGATGGAAGCACGGATACTGCCGGTGAAGCTGCAGCCTCCGGTGAAGATACTGATGCAACAGATGCCGGTGGAGAGGAAGGAGCCATGGATGGAGAATGAGGTGAAAAAACCGCTGGAGCTCTATATCCATATTCCGTTTTGTGTAAAAAAATGCGATTACTGTGATTTTCTTTCCGGACCTGCAGGAAAAGAGAGGCAGCGTGAATATTTCCAGGCTCTGGAAAGGGAGATCGCTGCTGTTCCGGATTTTTCGGACAGGGAGATCACCACAGTTTTTATCGGCGGAGGAACACCTTCCGTGCCGGATCCGTCTCTTGTGGGAGAGATAGTGGATCAGATCAGAAATAAGTTTTTTATGGCCCCGGATGCTGAGATCACCATCGAAGCAAATCCGGGGACTTTATATAAAGAAAAACTTCAGATATATCTGGAACACGGGATCAACCGGCTGAGTCTGGGGCTTCAGTCCCCGCAGAACCGGGAATTAAAGATCCTTGGAAGGATCCATACGTGGGAAGAGTTTCAGGAGAGCTTTTTTATGGCAAGGGATGCAGGCTTTTCCAATATCAATATCGATCTGATGAGTGCCATTCCGGAACAGACCTATGCAGACTGGGAAAAAAATCTCCGCACGGTGGCAGGGATTTCGCCGGAACATATTTCCGCCTACAGTCTGATCATTGAGGAAGGCACTCCTTTCGGAGAGAGAAAACTGAAATTACCGGATGAGGATACGGAGTACCGTATGTATGAGAATACGGCAGGGATCCTGGAGGAATATGGGTTTCATCAGTACGAGATCTCCAATTATGCAAAAGGCGGACGGGAATGCCGCCATAATAAGGGATACTGGCAGAGAATCGATTATCTGGGGCTGGGACTTGGGGCGTCTTCACTTCTGGATCATATGCGTTTTTCCAATACTGCGGATATGAAGGAATATATTGGAAACAGTGCGTTTCCGGATAAGATCCGCCAGAATATGGAGAGCCTTACGGAGGCAGATGAGATGGCTGAGTTTATGTTCTTGGGGCTTCGGATGACAGAGGGCGTTTCAATGGAAGAGTTTGCGAAATATTTCGGAAAAAATATGGAAAACGTTTATGGAGAGGTCCTGAAAAAGCATCTGGAGATCGGAATGCTGGAACAAAAAGGAGACAGGATATATCTTTCAAGAAAGGGGATCCATGTGAGCAATGGAGTGATGGCGGATTTTCTGCTGTAGAAAAATTTGTCGATTTTTCCACCTTGACGAACGGATGTTCTGGCAGTATACTGATAAAAAATCAGAAGTTTTACAGCAGAATAAGAGAGGTAGATTCTGCTGTTGAGAAGAATACCGGAATATTTTTGTATGACCGGACAGAGTAGGAGGTTTCATGTCAGCAGAAGCAAACGATAAGAAGCGTTTTATCAGGATACGCGGAGCCAATGAGAATAATCTTAAGAATCTCAGCGTCGATATTCCCAGAGACCAGTTTGTGGTACTTACCGGACTCAGCGGCTCCGGTAAGTCATCTCTTGCATTTGATACCATTTATGCAGAGGGACAGAGACGTTATATGGAGTCACTTTCTTCCTATGCGAGGCAGTTCCTGGGACAGATGGAGAAACCGGATGTGGAGAGTATCGAGGGCCTTCCGCCGGCAATCTCCATTGATCAGAAGTCAACGAACCGGAATCCCCGTTCTACAGTGGGTACGGTAACAGAAATCTATGATTATTTCCGACTTCTGTATGCCCGTGTGGGAATCCCGCACTGTCCCAAATGTGGAAGGGAAATCCGCAAACAGACGGTAGATCAGATGGTGGATCAGATCATGACGCTTCCGGAACGCCAGAAGATCCAGCTTCTTGCACCGGTAGTACGGGGCCGCAAGGGAACCCATGTCAAACTTCTGGATCAGGCCAGAAGAAGCGGATATGTGAGAGTGCAGATCGACGGAAATCTCTATGAGCTTTCTGAGGAGATCAAGCTGGATAAGAATATCAAACATAACATTGAGATCGTTGTGGATCGACTTATTGTGAAACCGGGAATAGAGAAGCGTCTTTCCGATTCCATTGAAACCGTACTGGATCTGGCGGATGGTCTGCTGGTAGTAGACACTATGGACGGGAAGCTTCTGAATTTCAGCCAGAGTTTTTCCTGCCCGGATTGTGGCATCAGCATTGATGAGATCGAACCCAGGAGTTTTTCCTTTAATAATCCATTTGGTGCCTGCCCGCAGTGTCTGGGGCTTGGATATAAGATGGAATTTGATATCGATCTGATGATCCCGGATAAGAAACTGAGTATCAATGAAGGGGCTATTGCTGTTCTCGGGTGGCAGTCCTGTACCACGCAGGGAAGCTTTTCCAGAGCGATTCTGGATGCCCTGGCGAGGGAATATGAATTTTCTCTGGATACGCCTTTCTGCGAGTATCCGAAGAAGGTTCAGGATATCCTCATCCATGGTACCGGCGGTCGTTCTGTGAAGGTTTATTATAAAGGACAGCGGGGAGAAGGTGTTTACGATGTGGCGTTCCCGGGACTGATCCGCAATGTGGAGCAGAGATACCGTGAAACCGGTTCCGAGGCCATGAAGCAGGAATACGAGAGCTTTATGCAGATTACTCCGTGCACCACATGTAAGGGGCAGAGGCTGAAGAAAGAGTCACTGGCAGTGACCGTGGCGGATAAGAATATTTATGAAGTGACCAATATGCCGGTACAGAAGCTGCAGGGTTTTCTCCGCAATCTGAAGCTTTCAAAGCAGCAGGAGCTTATTGGAAGGCAGATCCTGAAGGAAATCCGCGCCAGGGTTGGATTTCTGGCAGAGGTTGGTCTGGAGTATCTTTCGCTTGGAAGAGCTACCGGAACCCTTTCCGGCGGAGAGGCTCAGAGAATCCGTCTTGCCACACAGATCGGATCCGGGCTTGTGGGGGTTGCATATATCCTGGATGAGCCGAGTATCGGGCTTCACCAGAGAGATAATGACAAGCTTCTGGGGGCACTGATGCGTCTCCGTGATCTTGGAAACAGTCTGATCGTGGTGGAGCACGATGAAGATACCATGCGTGCGGCAGACTGTGTCATCGATATCGGCCCCGGAGCCGGAGAACATGGTGGACAACTGGTCGCAATGGGGACAGCTGAGGATCTGATGAAAAATGAGGAGTCTGTGACAGGAGCTTATTTAAGCGGAAGGCTGAAGATCCCGGTACCGGAAGTGAGGAAGGAACCAATCGGATTTCTTCATATAAAGGGTGCGGCAGAGAACAACCTGAAGCATATCGACGTAGATATTCCTTTGGGAGTGATGACCTGTATCACAGGTGTTTCCGGCTCCGGTAAGAGCTCTCTGATCAATGAGATCTTGTACAAGAGACTTGCCAGAGACCTGAACCGTGCCAGAGTGATCCCCGGGAAACATGATGACATCCTGGGTATCGATCAGCTGGATAAGGTGATCAATATCGACCAGTCCCCGATCGGAAGAACTCCCCGTTCCAATCCTGCCACATATACCGGGGTTTTTGACCAGATTCGTGATCTTTTTGCAGCCACCGCAGATGCCAAGGCAAAGGGCTACAAGAAGGGCCGTTTCAGTTTTAATGTCAAGGGCGGACGGTGCGAGGCCTGCAGCGGTGACGGAATCATCAAGATCGAGATGCATTTTCTTCCGGATGTATATGTGCCCTGCGAAGTCTGCAAGGGCAAACGCTACAATCGTGAGACTCTGGAAGTGAAGTATAAGGGCAAGAGCATTTATGATGTATTGAATATGACTGTGGAAGAAGCACTGACATTTTTTGAGAATGTACCGTCGATCAGGAGAAAGATCGAGACCCTGTATGATGTAGGGCTTTCCTATATCCGTCTGGGGCAGCCCTCCACTACTCTTTCCGGAGGAGAAGCACAGCGTATCAAGCTTGCTACAGAACTCAGCAAGCGCAGTACCGGAAAGACGATCTATATCCTGGATGAGCCTACCACAGGACTGCACTTTGCGGATGTCCACAAGCTGATCGAGATCCTGCGCCGTCTGTCTGAAGGAGGAAACACAGTTGTGGTCATTGAGCACAATCTGGATGTGATCAAGACGGCGGATCATATTATTGATATCGGACCGGAAGGCGGTGACAGAGGCGGAACGGTAATTGCCAGAGGAACTCCGGAGGAAGTAGCAGAGAATCCGGTTTCCTACACCGGTAAATATGTGAAAAAATATCTGGAACAGAAATAACCGGTAAAAGTTCTTTTCAATTTCTGTGGTTTTGTATATAATGAAGTGCGGGAACGTTTCGGCACAGACCGGAACAGAATAAGTCAGAAATGCGTCAGCATACGAATGAGTATGACGCAGGCGGGAGGATTTATGCCGGCAAAGGATATTGGAATCGATCTGGGAACCAGAAACAGTCTGGTGTTTTCCACAGGCAAGGGGATCGTTTTAAGAGAGCCCTCTGTGGTTGTTTATGATAAAGATACAGAGAAGATCAGAGCAATCGGTGAGGAAGCCAGACAGATGGCAAGCCATCTGACTTCCAATATGGAAGTGATCTGGCCGATCCGAAGAGGTGTGATCGTAGATTATAATGTAATGGAAAAGATGCTGAAATATTTTATTTCACAGGCTATGGGACGAAGAGCGTTCCGGAAACCGAGAGTCAGCATCAGTGTTCCGAGTGGGATCACGGAGATTGAGCGTAAAGCAATTGAGGAAGCTGCCTATCAGTCAGGAGCCAGGGAAGTTTTTCTTGTGGACGAGCCTATCGCTGCTGCTATCGGTGCAGGTGTAGATATCACCAAGCCATTTGGTAATCTGATCGTGGATATCGGTGCAGGAACCACGGATGTTGCGGTCATATCGGTAGGGGGAGTGGTTGTTTCCGCTTCTGTGAAGGTTGCAGGAGATAATTTTGATCATGCGATCATGAATTATGTACGTGAGAAGCATAGTCTCTTTATCGGGGAGGATGCAGCGGAGAATATCAAGATCAAGATCGGAACAGCCAGTGAAGAAGCGGATCTTCGAACGATGGAGGTCAAGGGCAGAAATATCATCACAGGACTTCCGAAGGTGGCAACACTGACTTCTGAGGAGATCCGGACCGCTTTAAGGGAAACGACCGGGCAGATTGTGGAAACTGTACATGGTGTTCTTGAAAAAACACCACCAGAGCTGGCGGCAGATATCATGGACAGAGGAATCGTTCTTACAGGTGGAGGTGCCATGCTGCATGGAATGGATACATTGATCGAGCAGAAAACAGGAGTCAGCACACTGACTGTACAGGATGCAATGCTTGTAGTGGCTGCAGGAACAGGAAAATATGCGGAAATCATGTCAAGGATGTAAACCGTTATGGGTCGTCTGGACGGCACAGGAGCAGAGAAGAGATTGCCGCAGGAAACTCATACAGATAAGGCGCTGCAGCTGCAGTGCCTTTTGCTGTTATCAGAGGTTTACAGATGGAGAAGAAAATGAGTGAGACAGTTACAGGATATATAGATCATGTGATCTTCCGGAATGAAGATAATGGATATACGGTCATGGTACTGAAAGGGATGGAAGAGGAACAGGAACTGACCTGTGTGGGAACATTTCCTGCAATCACCCAGGGGGCTGCCATTGAAGCTTCCGGAAATTATACAACACATCCGGTGTATGGTAAACAGTTTCAGATATCCTCCTACGTAGAAAAAATGCCGGAGGATGCACTGGCCATGGAACGTTATCTGGGTTCCGGCGCGATCAAAGGGATCGGTGCGGCACTGGCGGCCAGGATCGTACGTCGTTTCGGCGATGATACCATGCGTATTGTGGAGGAAGAACCGGAGCGGTTGGCTGAGATCAAGGGAATCAGCGAAAAAAAGGCCATGGAGATCGCAGAACAGATGACGGAGAAAGCAGATATGCGCCGCGCTATGATCTTTCTCCAGAAATACGGGATATCGCTGAATCTCGGCGCAAAGATCTATCAGAAATACGGACAGACTGTATATGGAGTCCTGCAGGAGAATCCGTATCGCCTTGCAGAGGATATCAGTGGTGTGGGATTCCGTATCGCAGATGAGATCGCTTCCCGGATCGGGATCCATACAGATTCAGATTACAGGATAAGAAGCGGAATGCTGTATACTCTCCTACAGGCTTCAGGAGAAGGCCATATCTATCTTCCGAAGGAGGAACTTTTTTCCAGGGCATCCGGACTTTTGGGAGTAGATTCCTCCTACATGGAAAAACATCTCATGGACATGATAGTAGACCGGAAACTGATCCTGAAAGAAACAGAAGAAGGTGCAGTTGTCTATCCCACACGATATTATTATCTTGAGCTGAATTCAGCCAGAATGCTCTGTGAGCTGAACATTCTCTGCCCGGAAGATGAGGAGATGGTGGAGAAACGGATCAACAGGATCGAAAAGGAGACAGGAACCCGGTTAGATGAAATGCAGAAACAGGCAGTGGCGGCAGCTGCCAGTCATGGTCTGTTCATTCTGACTGGAGGGCCGGGAACCGGAAAGACTACAACGATCAATGCTATTATCCGTTATTTTGAAGAGGAAGGCGCTGAGCTGCGGCTTGCAGCCCCTACCGGCCGTGCAGCCAAGCGAATGACAGAGGCTACCGGATACGAGGCTCAGACGATCCACAGACTTCTGGAACTGAACGGGATGCCGGAGGAAGAGCAGGAAGGCCGTGCAGTTCATTTTGACAGGAATTCGGAGAATCCGCTGGAAGCGGATGTGATCATCATTGATGAGATGTCCATGGTAGATATCGCACTGATGCATTCATTGCTTCTTGCAGTGACAGCAGGGACCAGGCTGATCCTGGTAGGTGATGAAAATCAGCTTCCCAGTGTAGGCCCGGGAAATGTTCTGAGGGATATTATCCGCAGCGGCTGTTTTTCGGTAGTAGAGTTGAAAAAGATTTTCCGCCAGGCATCTGAAAGTGATATTGTGGTGAATGCCCATAAGATCAACCGGGGCGAGCAGGTGACCATCAATAACAAGAGCCGAGATTTCTTTTTTCTGAAAAGATATGACGCGGACATCATTATCCGTGTGGTGATCGCACTGATCCAGGAGAAGCTTCCGCGTTATGTAGATGCAAAGCCTTATGAGATTCAGGTGCTCACTCCTATGCGTAAGGGACTTTTAGGTGTGGAGCGGCTGAACCAGATCCTTCAGAGATATTTGAACCCGCCGGATGAAAAGAAAAAGGAGAAAGAGATCGGACAGCGTCTTTTCCGTGAAGGGGATAAGGTGATGCAGGTGAAGAACAATTACCAGCTGGAGTGGGAAATCCTTGGACGATACAAGATTCCTGTGGATAAAGGCGTGGGCGTGTTTAACGGAGATACCGGTATTATGACGGAGATCAATGAATTTGCGGAAACGGCCACCGTGGAATTTGAGGATGGCAGACAGGCAGAATATTCCTTCAAACAGCTTGAGGAACTGGAACTTGCCTATGCAGTGACCATACATAAGTCCCAGGGCTCAGAATATCCGGCAGTGATCCTTCCGATCCTTTCCGGACCAAGGATGCTGATGAATCGGAATCTTCTGTATACAGCAGTGACCAGAGCCAGAAAATGTGTTACCGTAGTAGGCAGCGAGACCACTTTTGCGGAGATGATCCGCAATGAAAAACAGCAGCAGAGATACAGCTCTCTGGACAGACGGATCCGGGAGCTGGATGAATCTGAACAGAAAGAGAGCGCCATCGGGGAGAAAGGACTTTCTTGAAAAAAACAGCAGATTTTTTACTGGACATGATTTACCCGAAAAAATGCCCGCTGTGTCATCAGATACTGAAAGAAAAAGATCGGCTGATCTGTCCGGAGTGTTCCGGAAAGGTCAGACCTATATCCGGTCCCCGGTGTATGAAATGCGGAAGACCAGTAAAAATGGAAGAAGAATACTGTGAAGACTGCCGCAAGGGTGCTCATCATTTTACGGAGGGCAGAAGTATTTTCTGGTACGGAGAGGTCTGGAGACAGTCTCTGGTACGATTTAAGTATTACGGATGTCGGGAATATGGGGATTTTTATGCAAAGGCAATGAGCGTCTTCGGAAAAAAATATCTGGAACGGTGGAAGCCTGATCTGATCGTTCCCGTTCCTCTGCATCCCAGAAAAAAAAGGATGAGAGGCTTTAACCAGGCAGCGTATCTGGCAGAAAGGCTCAGTGATCTTACAGGGATCCCATGGAATGAGCATCTGGTAAAGAAGATACGAAGCACAAGATCTCAGAAAAAACTCAATGCCATACAGAGGCGTCAGAACCTGAAAAATGCATATCGGGTAACCGAAAAGATCACGGGTTTTTCTGTACTTGTGGTGGATGATGTATACACAACAGGAAGTACAGCAGATGCCATGGCAATGTGTCTTCTTGAGGCCGGTGCAGAGAAAGTTTATTTTCTGACAATATGCGCAGGAAGGGCATGAAACAGCCGAAAAAACACTTTTCATAGGTATGGAACTATGCTACAATAAATTTGATTGCAGTTAAACAGTATAACTGTATGGAAAGCGTAATGCGGATCATATATCGGGGATTTTCCTGATAAAGAAAGCTTATGAGGAGTTATTTTTATGGTAAATGAAGAAAAAGTGAAGATCATGAACCGTCTGGCTATGTATGAACATGGCGAAGGCAGGAAGTATCTTCCGGTGAGCAGATATTATCGAAGTGATTATATTGGACTTGCACTGATCAGAAACTTTTTTCTGGTAACGATCGGGTATGTATTGGGACTTGCAGGTGTTGCTGCATATTTCAGCGAATATCTTATGGATAATGTGAATAAGATTAATCTGGTCGAGGTTGGGATCTATATCGTCGTCGGTTATCTGATCGTACTTGTCATGTATTCGATACTGACCTACATCCAGTATTCTGTGAAATATTTCCGGGCAAAAAAAAGTGTCAGGGAATATTATCAGGATCTTACGAGACTGGAAAAAATCTACGGGCGGGAGGAAAAAAGAAATCCGGTCCGGAGAAATGCAGGAGGACATAGAAAATGACAGCTTTACTTGAGATCAAACAGAATATCAAAAGATTTTACGGACAATATGAAGTATATATACTGCCGGTCCTGAAGTTTGTTCTGGCATTTGCCTATTTTCTCTGGATCAACAGCAATATGGGCTACATGAAACAGCTGGATAATATTTTTATTGTCCTGATCCTGGCGCTTGTATGTTCGATCCTTCCGGTTTCCGTGATGATGTTTATGGGATTTGCGTTGATGATCGGTCACTGTTATGCAGTCGGGATCGAAACGGCAGGATTTATGCTGCTTCTTATTCTGTTGATGATGATTCTGTTCCTCAGATTCAGCAGGTCACAGAATCTTGCAATGATCCTTACACCACTTTCCTTTGGATTTGGTGTTCCTGCACTTATGCCGATCGGAGCAGGCCTGCTGGGCAGCGCATTGTCAGCGCTTCCGGCCGGATGCGGTGTTGTGATCTATTATTTTATACGGTTTGTACATGCGCAGTCGGCGGCACTCAGTGATCCTGCCGCAGAGATCACAGAAAAACTGAAGCTGATCTCTGACGGACTTGTCCACAACTGGGCAATGTGGATCACGGTGATTGCGTTTGTGGCAGTGGTCCTGTTTGTGAACCTTCTGAGAACACGGGCGTTTGATTATGCATGGAGGATCGCTGTCATTGCCGGCGGCGTGATCTATATCCTGATTATCCTTGCCGGAGATTTCTGCCTTAGTATTACGGTAGCCATGGTGCCGATGATCCTGTCCACAGTGGTTTCCGTACTGGCAGGATTTGTTCTGGAGTTCTTTGTTTTTGGCGGAGATTACAGCAGAACAGAACGTCTGGAATATGAGGATGATGAGTACTATTACTACGTAAAAGCCGTTCCGAAGGCATCGGTCGCCACTTCTGAGAGAAGTATCAAAAAGATCAATGCGGAGCCGGTAAAGGAAGAAAAAAAAGAAGACAGTGTTGTGTCTTTCAGTGATGATGTATTTCATGAGAAGAAAGAAATGCATACAGTAAAGATGCCGGATATGGTTTCCGAAAATACAGTAAGTGAGAAACCGCAGGGATTGGACAAGATCGATTTCGAAAAACAGCTGGAGGAATCACTGAAGGATCTTTAAACAGGAACGATTGGAATAGCTCAGGAAGAAAGGAGGAGACTTATGCAGAATGTGCTGACAGTTGTGGTCGGATATCTGGGAAAAATTTCCCTTCCGGGATTTGGCGTGATAGATATCATTGAGATCGGACTGATTTCCTTTTTTGTATATCAGTTTATGGCATGGATCAAATTCACACGTGCATATACCCTTCTGAAGGGCATTTTGATCGTCCTTGGATTTATCCTGGTCGCATATATCTTCAAAATGAATACGATCCTCTGGATCTTCCGGAATCTGGCTAATGTGCTGGTGATCGGTGTGATCGTAATCTTTCAGCCGGAGCTGAGGAAGGCCCTGGAGCAGCTGGGACAGAAGAAGTTTGTTTCTAACATTATTCCCTTTGATTCCGGCAGGGAAGTACAGGAGCGTTTCAATGACAAGACTATCAATGAACTGGTAAAGGCCTGTTTTGATATGGGTGAAGTTAAGACCGGAGCACTGATCGTGATCGAGGAAGAGATCCGGCTTGATGAATATGTGAGAACCGGTATCAATATTGACGGTATCCTTACCAGTCAGCTTCTGATCAATATTTTTGAGCATAATACACCTCTTCATGACGGAGCGGTGATCGTGCGAGGTAACCGCGTGGTAGCAGCAACCTGCTATCTGCCTCTTTCAGATAATATGGAACTGAGCAAACAGCTGGGAACAAGACACAGAGCAGGTGTGGGTATCAGTGAAGCTACGGATTCTCTTACGATCATTGTTTCGGAAGAAACGGGACAGGTTTCTGTGGCCAGAGGCGGTGAGTTATCCAGAGGGCTTAACAGCAAACAGCTTCGAGAAATACTTGTTTCTGCTCAGAATAAAAAGGTTGTTGACAACGGTAAGCTGAGAAATCTGCTGAAAGGGAGAGTGAAACATGAAGAAAAATCTGACTAAGAACATCCCTTTGAAAATCATGTCGATTATTGTGGGAATCCTGGTGTGGCTGATCGTAGTAAATGTTGATGACCCTATCATTACGAAAGGCTTTGTGATCTCAGATGTACAGATCATCAACGAAGCTTATGTGGATCAGCTGGGCGAGATGGTCATGCAGGATGATCGTGAAAATTCAGTACGTGTTTATATTACAGGTGAGCGGAAGATAGTCAACCGTCTCACCTCAAGTGATATTAAGGCAGTTGCAGACCTGCAGCAGGCCCAGTCTACCGATACAGATCCTGTAATGATCCCCATTACAGCAACCTGTTCCGGGATACTTCCGGAGAATGTCAGGGTGTCACCGCAGAATCTAAGTGTCCATCTGGAAAAAAAGGTAACCAAGGAATTTGCAATCAATGTTACCAGTGATGACAGCAAGCCTGCACAGGGGCTGGAGGTTGCTTCTCTTACTGCAAATCCGGAAAAAGTCCGTATTACAGGACCGGAATCCCTGGTTGGTAAAATAGATAGTGTGAGTGTGGATGTAAGTTCAAAGCTTGAGGGAATCGACCAGGATACGACGATCACAGGCGCAGAACTGACCATTACAGATAAGAATCAGGATACACTTTCATCAAATTCCATGAGCTATCTGAAATTTGACAACAACGGAAAGGTCAATGTCACGGCAAAGCTCTGGAAGGTGCGTTCTGATATACGGATCAGTGCGGGATATACGGGAGAACCGGCAGAAGGTTATGTTGTGGACAGTGTCACGACAGTACCGGAGACTTTCAGCGTAGCCGGAAGTGAAGAAGCACTGGATAATCTGAAACTTCAGGGAAATACTATTTATCTTGATAATGAGAATGTGGATATTTCAGGAAAGAGCAATGACGTGGAAAAGAAAGTAAACCTGTCAGAGCTTCTTCCGGATGGCCTTAAGCTGACATCTGGATCCAGCACGGACCTCTGGATCACAGTCAATATCCTGCCGGAGGGCAGTAAGATATACAGCTTCCCGACAGAGGATATCAAAGTAAAAGGTCTGCCTGATGATCTGCAGCTGGCATTTGAAGTTGCAGATATTGAGCTGAAGGTGCAGGCGGAAGACGAAGATCTTTCCAAATTCGATCTGAAGTCGGTAGGAGCAGTACTTTCCATGGATGACTGGGAGGAGGGCAGCTACGAAGTACCGATCAAAATCAGTCTTCCGGAAGGCTACAAACTGCTGGAGGATGTAACTGCGGAGATCAAAATCTCTAAGGTTTCCAATGTAGACAGCAGCAATCAGTAAAAGACCATAGCTTTTGACAAGGTTTGAAGGATAAGTAATATAAAGGGAGACAGCAGCAATGTTAAGTTATAAGGTAACGGTCAGGAACCCGTCAGGGCTTCATCTTCGTCCCGCAGGGCTTTTATGCGGCGAGGCAATAAAATACAAATCGTCCATAACATTTCAGTATGCCGGAGGTACAGCGAATGCCAAAAGTGTTCTGAGTGTTCTGGGGGCCTGTGTAAAAAACGGGGATGAGATCACACTGGTCTGCGAGGGTGAGGATGAACAGGCTGCGATAGATGCACTTGTGGCTCTTATCGAAGGCGGACTGGGCGAATGATACGTAACAGATACAGTAATTATTTACAGCAGCATGATCAGGAGGGATTATTGTGAAGAGAAGAGTTGTGGCAATTTTTCTTAGTCTGACATTATGCATGGGCGGAACTCTGGAAGCCGGCGCTGCGGCTTTGGGAAGTACAGACGTGCAGATGGCAGCAGAGACAGCCGGCGATCCGGCTGAGGATGTATTCAGTGATGAAGAGGGAACGACTGTACAGCAGCCGAAGACAGAAGCGGATCAGACAGGTAGTACTGACAGTTCAGAAGAAACACCGGCTGAACCGGAGAATCCGGCAGAGACACCGGATGTTATAGAAACACCGGAGATTACAGAAACACCGGAAACTACAGAGACACCGGAGGTTACAGAAGCACCGGATGCGACACCGGAGGACAGTACAGATCCGGGTGATGATTTCAGTGCAGGTGATGCACGGGAACTGGATGCACCGGCAACAGATACCGCAGTACAGAACAAAGTAGAGAACAACAAGGCAGAGGAAACTTTTGCTACCGGAGCATCACTGGTAAACGGTGTAGTCGTTGCAAAGACAAGTGACTGGGTTTCTGCAAACGGTTTTTACAGACTCCGCAAAAAGAAGGTTGCTGCATCTGCAGCCCCGGAGGGAAAAGCTTCTGAGAATCCGGCAGAAAGCAGCGAAGAAGAGCAGAAAACAGTTGATGAAACAGCTGTAGCAGCACAGGAAGTACAGCAGACTGAAGCGCTTCAGGATGGTGCAGCAGAGAGTGAGCAGGCTCAGGCAATCCAGAATGAGTCAGCAGAAGGAGAGCAGGAGACTGCAGCCGAGGAAGGTGCAGCAGAAGAAGTTTCTACAGAGGAAGTATCCGCAGCAGAAGCTTCTACAGAGACAGCATCCACAGAGACAGCATCCACAGAGACAGCACCCGCAGAAACAGAAGCTGCAGCCGAAACATCAGAGAGCGTAGATAATGCAGAGACTCTTGCCATGGATGAAGGGAATGCTTCTCTGGCATCAGAAACAGGTTCCATCGAAGACAATTATTTTACTGCACAGGATGGTCTTCTTAAGATCGATACCAACGGACATGTGGGATATTATCTTTTTAATGAAGACGGATATCTGGTAACCGGCCGTATGACCCGTGAGCCGGGTGCAGCAGGTTATACCGGAACACAGAAGACAGAATGGTATTTCCTTGAAAGCTCAAAAGCTTCCCTGTATTCGGATTCCACCGGAAAAGCGATCACACCGTGGACATCCAATCTTGGCCAGCAGAAGAGAAATTACTGGTTATGGACAGGAACTATTTTCCGCTATTATAATTCTCAGGGTGATTACAAATCCATAGAGGCTCAGAACCTTGCAGGCAAGATCAAGAAGATCGGAAATGCTTATTATACATTGATGCGTAACGGAAAACCGCGAACAGGGATCCTGAAGCTGACAACCGGTTCCACAACATATCAGTATTACTTCCAGCCGGCATCAAAGGAAGGAGAGATCCCGGGAAAGCTCTTTTATGGCGGATGGACATATGTTTTAAACAGCAAAAATCAGAAACGTTTTATCTATTGTAGCCCGAAGGCTGCCACACGTGGACAGATCATGAAACATGGAGTTTATGTATCACCTGTAATGTCCAAGAAATATCGGTACATGCTGAATGCCAGCGGCTATGTTATGACGAATACAATGGCGAAGGCGCAGAATAACGCATATTATATTACAGACAGCAAGGGCCGCGTCATTACAAAAAAACTTGTGAAGTATAAAGGCAGCAGATATTATTTCGGAGACAATGGCCAGAGAGTTTCCTGGAAGAATTGCTGGCATGGTTGCCCGGGTGCATCCAACAAGATTTATTATTTCGGAAGTACAGCAGGAAAGATTGTTGAAAAATATGGCTGGCAGAAGGTGACCGATGCAAAAGGCCAGTTCTTCGGATGGTTTTATTTCGACAAAAATGGAAATCATTATAAGAGCCAGATGGTAACAAACAAGTCCTCCAAAAAGAGCTATTATTTCAACAGCACAGGACAGCTTGCAACCGGAAAGACCAAGATCGGTAAAAATTATTATTTCTTTGCAACATCAGATGCTAATGCGCGCAGAGGCTGGATGTACAAGAGTACATTGATCCGTTACCAGAATAAGTGGTATTATGCAGGCGGCAACGGCGTTCTGAAAAAATCAGGCTGGCAGAAGGTCGGTAAATACTGGTACTATCTGCAGAACTATACCGTTGTGACAAATAAATCCATGAAGCGTGGTTCCGTAAATGGTTATCTGGACAGCCAGGGACGTTTTTCCACCGGCTGGGTGATCGTCAGCGATTACTATGATCAGGTCAAATATATCGATCCGAACAGCGGTTCCAAGTATCTGACCAATACAAGCAGATGGATCGATGGAAAACTGTATTACTTTGATAAGAACGGTTACCGCCGCAATGATGTTTCAAATATTTACGGAGGACCATATTACCTGGAGGTTGATAAGACCAACGGTGTTATGACTGTATACACAAACAGCAGCAAGACGATTCCGGTTAAGACGATCCGTGTTTCTGTAGGTCTTTCCGGAACACCTACATGGGATGGTACATACAGACTGAGCCGCAGTCTGAGATGGCAGCCACTGATGGGACCGTCCTGGGGACAGTACGGAACACATGTTGACGGATGCGGACAGGGAGGAATCTTTATCCATTCCGTAGCCGGATCGACCAGGAGTGTTTACAATCTTCCGGCAGGTGAGTACCTGAAGCTTGGTCAGCCTGCATCTCACGGATGCATCCGTACCTGTGTGGCTGATGCGAAGTGGGTATATGAGAACTGTAACGGTTCTACGATCCACATTTACAGCAGCGGAAATTACGTTAATAATGAATCCTTCAAGGGACCATTAGGCCGCAGACCGCTGGCAACTTTCCGTGGAGCCGGAAACTTTGATCCTACAGACCCGGAAGTTCCGTGATCTTTACCGAACAGTACCAGAAAGAAATATATAGAATAACAGAAGACCGATGTTCAGCTGTATGTAGCTGACATCGGTCTTTTTCCATATATGGCTTTACTTTCCATTTTTCCATATGTATAATAAAAGTTATGCAAAAATAAACAACATACTTTATGGAAGGAAACTAAAATGAAAAACTGGAAGAAATGGCTGGTGGCAGGCTGTATGGCAGCACTGCTGGGAATCGGAACAATGGGAACTACAGCGATGGCCATGGGCGGCGGAGGTGTAGACCGAAGCGAGGCAGTTGCTGAGGAAGAAAAAGTCCCCAGCGGGAAGGCAACACAGAATTCCAGGGTAAGTTCAAATGCCTGGAAGAAGATCAATGGTGTCTGCTATAACGGAAGCGGCCAGAAGCTGGAAGGTGCTGTCACACGTGGAATCGATGTTTCCGAGTGGCAGGATACTATCAACTGGGGCCAGGTCAAAAAGTCCAATGTAGATTTTGCCTTTGTCAGGATCTCCTATGGCCTGAACCATCCGGATAACACATATGATTATAACATGAAACAGGCAGAGAAGGCAGGGGTTCCGACAGGAACCTATGTGTACAGCCTTGCACTGAACACACAGCAGGCACTGAAGGAAGCGCAGCTTGCCATCCGTAAAATGGATGGATATAAAGTATCCTATCCGGTGGTTTATGACATTGAATATGATCAGATGCGTAATCTTTCCGCATCACAGATCGCGGATCTGGCAAAAACCTTCTGCAATGAGGTAAAAAAAGCCGGATATCATCCAATGATCTACTGCAATACAGACTGGTATGACAACAAGCTTGACTGGAGCAAGATGACAGGTTATGATGTATGGCTTGCGCGGTACGGTGATACGATCCCGGCTCCTGACAAGAAAAAGTACAAATATACCATCTGGCAGTCCACCGATGGTGACGGTGGCGGATATCTGAATACCACCAAGGGTCTGGTTGCGGGAATCCCGTCTTATTCTACTGTAGATATTGACTTCGGTTATGTTGATTATACCAAGATCATCACACCCAGATGGCATGCACAGACCGGCTACAAAGCATCCACCAGACCGGATACCAGCAACTATAAAGGAAAAACCGGCTGGGCAACAGAGAACGGAAAGAAATTTTATTATGTCAATGGTGTCAAAAAATACGGCTGGGTTCAGGTGAAAAATAAGAAATATTATATCCATAAGACCGCAGGAATGTGCCGTTCAAAGCTGATCAGGGATTCCAAGAACATTTCCAGATATGTAGACAAAAATGGAGTCCTTGTGAAAAATACCTGGATCACCTATAAGGAGAAAAAATATTATTTTGACAAAAACGGACATGCATTAAAGGGCATGAAAAAGGTGGGAAAGAACTATTATTATTTTCAGGCCAAATATGGATACATGATGAGACACGTGCGGTATATGAACAGCAGGAATGATGTATATTATTTTGGCGGTGACGGCGTTATGGTCAAAAATGTATTCTATACATGGAGCGGAAACGATGAAAGCCATACCTATTATTTTGGCTCCAATGGAAAGATGCAGAGAGGCTGGATCAAACTGGACGGAAAGAGATATTATTTTGATCCGGAAACAGGAATCATGTACAAAAACTGTACAATTAAGAAAAACGGAAAGAGCTATACATTTGATGAAGATGGTGTATACACAACTGTATCCGCAGCAAATAAGAAAAAATAAAAAAATGCCGGCAGCGAACGTAAAGCTGCCGGCATTTTTATGTTCATAAGGTATAAACAAGGATTCCCAGGATGATGATCAGATTTCCGATGATCTTTCCGCGGGAAATTTTTTCTTTCAGGATCTGCCAGGAAAACAGCAGGACAAAAACATAGGCGGCAGTATCGATCACCGGCCCGAATTTCATATCCACTTTGGTGTAGCACCAGGTATTCAGGAGCAGCACTCCGAAAAAGATACCATAGGCCAGGATCACCCGCCAGTTCAGATATTCCCGGAGGGGATTTTTGTATTCCATATTGGCACTCTGCTTCAGAAGTACCTGGGAAATTGCCGAAAAAAAGGTTCCGGCCAGCATGATCAGCATAAATGTTCTATTCATATCTCTGCACCATCCAGACTCCGATCAGAACGATCAGGATGCCGATGATGTTCTGAAGCGAAAGATTTTCGTGAAAAATGATCACAGCCCATACCTGGGACCACAGAAGATAGACACTTTTGTTGGCGTAGGCCGTGGAAAGAGAAAATTTTTTGATCACCTGCTGCCATGCAATGGCGTAGATCCCACAGTTTGCGATCATAAGAAAAAGAAATACATAGAGAAGAGGACTATGAAGTCCTTCTTTATTATAATAAACCGATGCAAGCTTGGAAAAAACGCTGGTAAGAGAAAACAGCAGGATATTCAGATGAAGCTGAATATAATCTTTGATTTTTGTCATGTTTCCTCCATATCATAAATGTGATTATCATAGACTGATAATCAATATATATCATCTGGCAGGTTTATGCAAGAAAATGTTTGAACAATGTAACGGTTTACAACAGGAAATGAAAATGATAAGATTAAACGATAAGTGTCAATTGATACAAAAGAGAGGAAAAACGATATGTGTTTATATTCAGTGGTTGTTCCTGTATACAATTCAGAACATACGCTGCAGGAACTGTACACTCGTCTGGAAAAAGTATTCCGGGAAACGATAAAAGAAGAATTTGAACTGATCCTTGTAGATGACGGGTCCAAAGACCGGTCTTTTGCGGTTATGCAAGAACTCCGGGAAAAAGATTCCCGTGTCAAGATCATCCAGATGGCAAGGAATTTCGGACAGCATCCTGCGCTTCTGTGCGGATTTGCCCACACAAAGGGAGAGTTCATAGTAACTATGGATGATGACCTTCAGCATCAGCCCGAGGAGCTCCCCAAAATGATCAATGTAATGAAGGAACGTGACGATGTGGATGTGATCATCGCAAGTTATGAAGGACGTAAGCATAATCTGATCCGGAAGCTGGGCACAAAGCTGTCTGTATGGGCAACTTCCAAAATGCTCGGCAAGGATCCGAACCTTCAGATCACCAGTTATCGACTGATACGTCGGTTTCTGGTGGAAGCCATGCTGAAAACCAATACATATCTTCCGCAGATCGGAAATCTTCTGGTTTTAAGCTCCAACCGTATCATCAATGTTCCGGTGCAGCATGCAGCGCGTGCATATGGAAAGAGCGGATATTCTTTTCGCCGCCTTGTGAAGGATCTCATCTATGATATTACTGCCCATACGGCATTTCCGCTGCTTATGGTGCGAAACATCGGCATTGCCAGTTTTCTGGTAAGCTTTTTACTGGGGATCTATTATCTGGTGAGATATTTTCTGTGTGGGATCTCAGTGGAAGGCTGGACATCCCTGATGCTTGTGATGCTGGCATTTTTCGGACTGACATTGCTTTCAATCGGGATCATCGGTATTTATCTCATGAATATTCTCAATGAGGCCAAAAAGATGCCGCACTATGTGATTCGTCAGGAGGAGACAGACTGATGAAAAAAGAGATCGGCGGCTATCTGGAACTGGAAGAACCGGCGGGACAGGAATACTATCCTGATCTCTGCGGCGTGAATCTCGGAAGAACAGCGCTTCTGTGGCTGATGGAAGCACGTAAGTGCAGAAAGATCTACCTGCCATTTTTTCTCTGTGATTCCGTAACCGGTGCCTGTGAGAGATCCGGGGCAGAAATCGAATTTTATCATATGGATGAAGGTCTGCATCCGGTCCTTGAGGAGAGAACACTTTCGGAAGGAGAATATCTGTACCTGGTAAACTATTATGGCCAGCTTACCGATGATAAGATTCGGAAATATAAAAAAATCTATGGAAATATCATTGTGGATCATACGCATGCGTTTTTTCAGAAACCGCTGCCTGGCGTGGACACTCTGTATTCCTGCAGAAAATTTCTCGGAGTCAGTGACGGAGCATATCTGTCTACCGATGCGGAGCTGGAACCGGAAAAGAAGCCTCTGGACCATTCCATGGGAAGAATGGAGCATATTCTGGGACGTTATGAATATGATGCCGGAACCTTCTATCAGAAAATGCTGGATAATGCAGCAAATTATCATGAGATGGAGATCCGCCGAATGTCCCGTCTGACCGGAAACCTCCTCAGGACTATGGATTATTCCGGTATCAAAACAAGAAGAGAAAAGAACTACCGTCTGCTGGCGAAGCTTCTTCCTTCAAGGAATGCTTTTACAGGGAAGGTGCCGGAGGGACCGTTTGCCTATCCGTATTATCATAAGAACGGATTGGAGCTTCGACACTGGCTGGCAGGCCGGAAGATTTTTGTGCCAACAAACTGGCGCAATATCCTGGAAGAATTTGACAGGGATACCATGGAATATGACTGGGCTGCCAATGTGCTGCCGCTTCCCTGTGATCAGAGATACGGGGCAGAAGAAATGCAGTATATCGCGGATTCCATAAGAGAATGGGAGGAAACGGAATCATGAAACACAGATTGCTGATACTGGGAACACTGGGAGAATTTGTGCAGCTGGTGCAAAAGGCCCGTGAAAAAGGATACTACACCATTGTCTGCGACGGATATCCGGATGGTCCGGCAAGAGAATTTGCAGATGAGGCATTTCAGATCCCGGTAACAGATACGGAACAGATCGCCTGTCTCTGCCGGAAAAAAGAGATTGATGGTATCATCACATCCTTTTCCGACCTTCTTCTGGAATGTATGGTAAAGATCGCGGACCGGGCAGGAATCCCCTGTTATCTGAAACCGGAGCAGCTTCCCTGGTATCGTGATAAATCAGCGACCAGAGCACTGCTTACCGAACTGGGACTTCCCACTCCGGGCTTTCGAAAAATCCCGATCGCATATTTTAAAGACAGGTCCAAAAAAACTCAGCTGAAAGAGCTGCTTGAGGGACTTCGCTATCCGGTGGTCAGCAAGCCACTGGATAAATACGGCTCCCGCGGGATCTATATATCCGAAGATCTGGATGAGCTGATAAACGGGGCAGAAAAAACAGCAGGATTTTCTGATATGCCGGAGATTTTGGTGG
Source organism: Blautia sp. NSJ-140 (assembly GCF_022868965.1). NCBI lineage: Bacteria > Bacillati > Bacillota > Clostridia > Lachnospirales > Lachnospiraceae > Blautia > Blautia sp. NSJ-140. The sequence goes on from NZ_JALIFS010000010.1 coordinate 91,307, forward strand.
AAGAATATAATGATGGTTATGAATTCAATATGATGACCTGGGTGCGGCATGGAAAAGTCCATGTGATCAGTATTGCAGACCGTGAAAAGACATTTGTTGCCAAAGGTGAGATCCCCATCAGCACAAGAAATGTGTATCCTTCCAGATTATTGTCAAAAGTTGAAAAGCCTGCCACAGAACTTCTTCAGGCATATGCGGACAGAACCGGCCAGAAAGACGGAGCCCTTTCCATGCAGTTTTTCTGGAAGCCGGGAGAAGGTATCCAGGTCTGCGAGATCGCCGCACGGTTTTTCGGATATGAGCATGAATTGACCGATATGGTCTATGGATTTAATATGGAAGAGCTTCTTCTTGCATCTCTCTATGATCCGGATAAACTGGAAAAAATGCTTGCAGAACACGATGTTCATAAACCACAGTGTTGTGGAGCTGTCATTTATTTTCAGGGAAGGCTTCTTACCATCGGAGATCAGTCTGCGGCAGTTCGGTTGGGAGAGAAAGAACAGGTGGAAAAGCCCTGGATCTTTTATCAGGAAGGAGAGAAGGTCATTGAGCATGGTCCTAATCCGTATCTGGCATTATATTATGTAAAAACAGAGAATCGTAAGGAAATGGATCTTCTCACAGAGGAATTTTATGAGAAAATGCATATTCTGGACCCCAACGGCCAGGAGGTGGCATACCATAATCAGATCCCGGATTATGCACCGGCAGAAAAATAAGCATTGAATTTACAACATGAGTGTGAGAAAATGGAATGTACAGTTAATGTAGAAAAACCATGAAGAATGAGAAATAAAGAGGAAATACATGATTGATTTTAACAGACCTGCGTTTACAGGTAAGGAATTTGAGTACATCCGTGACGCAGTAGAACGGGGAATGCTCTGCGGCGACGGGATCTACACGAAGAAATGTTCTGCATGGATGGAAGAGCGCTTTCATGTGGGCCATGTGATGCTGACAACCTCCTGTACCCATGCACTGGAGATGGCTGCTTTTCTGGCAGATATCCAGCCTGGCGATGAGGTGATCATGCCGTCTTATACTTTTGTATCAACGGCAGATGCATTTGTGCTTCGCGGTGCAAGAATCGTATTTGTGGATATCCGGCCGGATACCATGAATATTGACGAGAGGCTGATCGAACAGGCGATCACAGATAAGACCCGCGCGATCGTTCCGGTCCATTATGCAGGAGTAGCCTGCGAGATGGACACGATCATGGAGATTGCCGGAAGACATGATCTGAAGGTAGTGGAAGACGCGGCCCAGGGTGTGGATGCCTACTATAAGGGAAAAGCCCTTGGTACCATTGGAGATTTTGGCTGCTACAGCTTCCATGAAACTAAGAACTATACCATGGGAGAGGGCGGTGCGATCCTGTTCAACGGGGATCAGTACCTGGAGAAGGCAGAGATCCTGAGAGAAAAAGGAACGGACCGCAGTAAGTTTTTCCGTGGTCAGGTAGATAAATACCGTTGGATGGATTATGGATCATCCTATCTTCCGAGCGAATTGAATGCGGCATATCTTTATGCCCAGCTGGAGCAGCATAAGAAGATCAGCGATAAGCGGATGCAGATCTATGATTTTTACAATGAGAACCTCAGGTTTCTGGCGGAGGAAGGAAAGATCCAGCAGCCTTATGTACCGGAAGAATGCACACATAATGCACATATGTACTACATTAAGGTACATGATATCCAGGTACGCACAAGGCTTCTGAAATATCTCCGCGAAAAGGATATCTGCAGTGTGTTCCATTATGTACCCCTTCATTCCGCACCGGCAGGAAAAAAATTCGGAAGATTTTCCGGAGAAGATGTTTATACTACAAAAGAAAGCGAGCGTCTTATGCGACTGCCCATGTTCTATAATCTGGATATGGAGGATGCGAAGAGAGTTGTGGATGCGATTGCTTCCTTTGATGGGTTTTGAAAGAAGAAGGGGAGAACTATGAAAAAAATAAAAAAATTACTGGCAGTTTTCGCAGCAGTCAGTGTGGCACTGATGCTGCCGTTACAGACCATGGCTGCAGTGGATCTGAATGCGAAATATGACATCAGCACCAACCAGATCCAGGGATGGCCGGCAGGACCGGATATTACCTCAGATACCGGTATCCTGATGGATGCAGACACAGGAGTTGTTCTTTATAACAAGGGCGGAGATGAACAGAGATATCCGGCCAGCATTACCAAGATCATGACCTTGCTGGTGGCAGTGGAGAACTCCACCATGGATGAGAAGGTGACCTTTACAGAGACCGGGGTGCGTAATGTTACGGCAGATTCCAGTAATATCGGCACAAAGGTGGGCGAAGTCCTGACTATGGAGGATTGTCTTCATGCTCTGATCATCCAGTCTGCCAATGACGTTGCGGCACAGATCGCAGAGCATATCGGCGGGACAGAGCAGACATTTATCGATATGATGAACCAGCGCGCCAGTGAGATCGGATGTACCAATACACATTTTGCAAATTCCAGCGGACTTCCGGATGATAATCATTATTCTTCAGCACGGGATATGGCGCTGATCTTCCGAGAAGGCCTGAAAAATGAAACATTCCGTACGGTTGTGGGCACACCGGACTATATCATCCAGCCTACAAATATGAACAGCCAGCAGAGAATCCTGCATACCCATCATCCTATGTTTGCACCGGAAAGCGGATTTTACTATGAAGGCTGCATTGGCGGAAAAACCGGAACTACCGTTGCGGCAGGGCATACACTTGTCACAGGAGTGACCAGAGATAATACCACATATATTGCAGTGACCATGCGTGGAACAGAGCTTTCCAATTCCTGTATGGACAGTACAGCTATGTTCAATTACGCATTTGAGAATTTCACAAAAACAGAAGTAAATGGCGGCTATGTATTCCTTCCAAAAGGGGTGGAGCTGAATTCCCTTACCGAGAAGTCAGAGAATACCAATGGGAAAACAGAAACCGGTTACTATTTCGGAGATTATCTGATCGGTACCGCAAGTGTTGCACAGGCAACTGATACACCGGTACCGGAACCGACCGCTGCGGCAGAGGACAGCCAGGAAGCGGACAGCTCCGAAGCGGAAGCTTCCACAGAATCAGCAGAGGAAGATAACAGCAAAACAACAGAGAAGAGTACAGCTGGAGAGGACACCAGCGAAAAAAAGAGCATTCCTGCCCTGCGTAAGATCCTTCTTATGATCATGGCAGCGATGATCCTGATCCTGATCGCCCTTCTTGCGGCTCTCAGAATAAAAGAAAAGAAACATCACAAATAAATCAAAACAGAAAAGGAGAACAAAAAAATGGGAAAAATAAAAGTAACACAGTGCGGAGATATTGAAGGATTGAAAGTGATCGAGCCAACTGTATTTGGTGATTCCAGAGGATATTTCATGGAAACGTACAATTATAACGATTTCAAGGAAGCAGGCATTGATGTGGAATTCGTTCAGGATAATCAGTCCAGCTCCCGTTACGGTGTTCTCCGCGGACTTCATTTCCAGATCAGCTATCCCCAGGATAAACTGGTACGTGTGGTAAACGGAGAAGTGTTTGATGTTGCGGTTGACCTTCGTGAAGGCTCCAAGACTTTTGGAAAATGGTATGGCGTAGTCCTTTCCGCAGAAAACAAGAAACAGTTCTTTATCCCGAAGGGATTTGCTCATGGCTTCCTGGTACTTTCCGAGAATGCAGAGTTCACCTACAAGTGTTCTGATTTCTATCATCCAAACGATGAGGGCGGACTGATCTGGAATGACAAGGACATTAACGTTGAGTGGCCGATCCCGGAAGGCATGGAGCTTATTTTCTCCGACAAGGACCAGAAGTGGGGAAGCTTCGAGGAATATAAGAATCGATAAGGAATTGCAGAATGAAGAAAATATTAGCTTTGCCGGCGGAGCTGTACCAGAATCGAAAGCTGGTTTTAAGCCTTGCAAAAAATGATTTCAAAACAAAATATGCAGGATCCTATCTTGGTATTGTCTGGGCATTTATCCAGCCTATCGTAACGATCCTGGTCTACTGGTTTGTATTTTCCGTAGGACTGAAGGCCGGAACGGTATCGGATTATCCTTTTGTACTCTATCTGGTATCCGGTATCGTACCGTGGTTTTTCTTCCAGGACGCATTAAACGGTGGAACCAATGCTCTGATCGAATACAATTATCTTGTGAAGAAGGTTGTATTTAAGATCAGCATCCTTCCCATCGTAAAAATCATCTCCGCACTTTTCGTGCATGTTTTCTTTGTGGCCTTTGCACTGATCTTATGTGCATGCTACGGATATACACCAAGCCTTTATACACTGCAGATCATTTATTACTCTGTCTGCACCTTCCTTTTTGTGCTGGGACTTGTGTATGCTACAAGTGCGATCGTCATTTTTTTCCGTGATCTGACCCAGATCATCAGTATTTTTCTTCAGGTGGGTGTATGGCTTACACCGATCATGTGGGATATCAATATGCTTTCTTCACATCCATGGCTGATCAAGCTGTTTAAGCTGAATCCGATGTACTATGTAGTTACGGGCTACCGTGATTCCATGCTTGGTCATGTCGGGATCTGGAACCATGCTTCATGGACGATCTATTTCTGGGTAGTTACGATCCTGCTTTTCGGACTGGGATCTGTGATATTCAAACGTCTGAAGCCGCATTTTGCAGATGTGCTTTAATTGAATGCGGATGGCGGATATCCGTCTGATCCGGACCGGACAGTTCCCATGGAGGATTTGCTCTGTACGGATAAAAAGCAGAACGGCGGCAGATTGTGAGAGTGAACGATTTACACAAAAGTGAGGTTGAAAATGGCAGAAGATATTGCGATTTCAGTAAATGATGTCAGTAAGATGTACAAGCTTTACGATAATCCTATGGACCGTCTTAAGGAGTCCCTGGGATTATCCAGAAAAAAGAAATATAAAGAGCATTATGCGCTCAACCATGTATCCTTTCAGGTGCATAAGGGAGAAACAGTGGGAATTATCGGAACAAATGGTTCCGGCAAATCCACGATCCTGAAGATCATCACCGGCGTACTTTCGCCCACAGCCGGGGAAATAGCCGTAAACGGAAGGATCTCAGCTCTTCTGGAGCTGGGAGCCGGATTTAACGGAGAATATTCCGGACTTGAAAATGTATATCTCAACGGAAGTATGATCGGTTTTTCCAGGGAAGAGATCGATGCCAAGCTGCAGTCTATTCTGGATTTTGCAGATATCGGTGATTTTATCTATCAGCCGGTAAAAACATACTCCAGTGGTATGTTCGTGCGTCTGGCTTTTGCGGTAGCTATCAATATCGATCCGGAGATCCTGATCGTTGATGAGGCTCTTTCCGTGGGAGATGTATTTTTCCAGGCAAAATGTTACAGGAAGTTCGAAGAGTTTAAGGAAATGGGGAAGACCATTCTGTTTGTAAGCCATGACCTGAGCAGTATCGGAAAATACTGTGACCGTGTTGTGCTTCTAAACAAAGGTGAGAAGCTTGCAGAGGGTGGTGCCAAGGAAATGGTCAATCTTTATCGTCGTGTACTGGTCAATCAGTATGACGATGCAGATCTGGAAGAAAACACAGACGATGCAGAAGAGGGACAGGCGACGGAAAACCAGGCAGCCGGAGCAGACGTTTCACTGAAAGCACATACCGGAAGCGGAAAAGCTATGAAGGACAGCCTGAACCTGAATCCCAAGGTCCTGGAATATGGCAGCAAGCTTGGTGAGATCGTGGATTTTGCCATCCGGGATGATACAGGTATGATCACCAATGTGATCGAAAAAGGCAAGGAATTTTCCGTTCAGATGAAAGTGAAGTTCCAGGCAGATGTCAGCGATCCGATCTTTGCATTTACCCTGAAAGATCTGAAAGGCACTGAGATCACAGGAACCAATACCATGTATGAACATACGCCTCTGAAACCGCAGAAAGCAGGCGATGTCCGTGAGATCACCTTCAAACAGGTGATGCCTCTGGAGGCAGGGGAATATATGCTGTGTCTGGGCTGCACCGGATATAAAGACGGCGATTTTACCGTATTTCATCGTCTTTACGATGTGTGTAACCTGACCGTGATCACAGATAAGAAAGCAGTGGGATATTTTGATCTGTTTTCCAAAGTATCTGTGAAATAAGTGGAGGAACGACTATGGCGGAGTTGAATTTAGATTATTATACGGCGAAGGATCATTATTCCGATGGGGATATCGAGGAAACACTTCTGAAAATGGCGCAGGAAGGAAAATCTTTTGATGACCTGCCGGAGGAAGAGGTGAGTTTTCCAATGGTCTACCATTTTTCAGGGCTGCGGGAGAACATCTTAAACTGGTACCCTCTGAAAAAGGCGGATTCCGTTCTTGAAATCGGAGCCGGATGCGGAGCCATTACCGGAATGCTTTGCCGCAAGGCCGGTCATGTGACTTCCGTGGAGCTTTCCAAACGTCGGGCAGATATCAATTATGCGAGAAACAGGGATAAGGAAAATCTGACGATCATGGTTGGAAACCTGAATGACATGACTTTTCCGGAAAAATTCGACTATGTGGTAGTAAACGGTGTGCTTGAGTATGCCATGAGCTTTACCGAGGGAAAAACTCCTTACGAGACATTTCTTCAGCGGATGGGCGCTTATCTGAAGCCTGAGGGAAGACTTCTGATTGCCATTGAGAACAGACTGGGACTGAAGTACTTTGCCGGAGCACCGGAGGATCACACAGATCTTCATTTTTTCGGGATCAACGGATATCCGGGAAATCAGTCTGTGCGCACCTTTTCCAAGAATGAACTGGGAGAGCTGCTGGAAAACAGCGGCTTTCCTTTTCTGCGCTTTTACTACCCGTATCCGGATTATAAATTTCCGACAGAGATTTTTACAGATGAGAGCCTTTATACCAATTCTTACGGAAGAAGCTATCCTGTATACACAGATAAGACAGCAGATCTTTTTGCAGAAAGTGAAGGCGTAAAGGCATTCGAAAAAGAGAAGATCCTGGACAGCTTTGTGAATTCTTTTCTTGTGGAGGCAGGACGTACCGAAAACCGGGACCCGGAGGAAATCCTTTATGTGAAGCTGAACCAGGAGCGAAAAGAAAAGTTCCGTCTTCTGACCAGGATCGTCCGGGAGAACGGAGAGGTCCGTGCGGAAAAAGAGGCTATGGTGCCCCAGGCTGAGGAATTTGTGGAAAAACTGGAAAAAACCGGAACAGAGAGTACCGGATCTGATAAATACAAGAATCTTCCCTGCAGGGCAGAAAACGGAAAGATCTCTTATCCGCTCCTTACCGGAAAAACTCTTCACCAGGAAATCGCAGAGTTTGCCCAGAAAGAAGATCTTGAAGAGATCAAGGCCCTTCTTAAAAAATTCTATCAGGAATTTTTCGGGGCTCGTCAGGTTGTGGATTACAGGACCGGAGAGTTCCGTGAGGTATTTGGTGATCATCCGGGAAGAAATGATTACGAATGCGTCTGCCCGGCCAATGTGGATCTGATCTGCAGCAACATCTTTATGGGAGAAAAGGAAAATCAGATCATAGATTATGAGTGGATGTTTGATTTCCCTGTGCCTGTGAATTTTATCATGTGGCGCCTGATCCATGAATTGTATACACATGTTTCTGAGCTGCCGCGGTTATGTCATGAGGATGAGATGATGGCGGAGTTTGACATCAGCTATACAGACTATGAGATATTTATGGATTGGACCATGCATTTCGTCTATGAGTATGTGGGCTGTGGTTCTCTGATCCCGTTTGAACAGAAAAAAGTGCCGGTTTCCGTAACAGAGCTGGTGAACAGAGAAAGAGAAAAGCACCAGATGCACAGCAAGATGTACTATGATCTTGGTGAGGGCTTCTGTGAAGAGCATACACTTTATGCAGAGGGAAAACTTTCCGGAAACCGTTTCCGGGTAGAGTTTGCGCTTTCCGGTATCAAAGGAATACGAAATCTCCGCTGGAATCCTGCAAACGGTCATTTCCTGAAAGTGAGGATAGAGCGTCTGGATTGCGGATGCAGTGCGGAGCTTGTGCCTCAGGGTGTCCATATGAAAGTGGATAACAGTACCACTGCGTTTTTTACCACCGATGGCTTTTATCTTATCGATGTTACACACCCGGAAAATGTGGACAGGATCGTAATAGAGGGAAAACTTGACTGCCTTGAGCTTCCGGATGTGGAAAAGCTTCTGGCCTTTGAAAAAGAGCGTGAAGTACGAAGAGAACAGGAGCGTGTCAGAAAAGAGGCTGAACGTGCCGCAAAGCAGGCTGCAGCGGAAGCAGCACGTGCGCAGGAAGAGGCCCTTCGTCATCCAGGCAAAAAAGCGCAGGTAAAGAGACTGGTCAAAAAGGTTCTTCGTTATCATACAGAGCCGGCAGCAGTGATGGGGGTGGAGACAACTCCTACCTGTATGGGCAGTGTTGACTTCTTCCATTATGAGAATGGCACCTTAAATGCCATTGGCTGGGCCTTTGATCCGACATTCGCGTCTATGGAACAGCCAAGGATCGCATTTTATCAGGGAACACAGAAGCTTCAGGAGGCTTCCTGTACTACGATCTACCGTACGGATGTGGCTAATGCCATTGGAAATCCGGATGCGGAAAGTGCCGGATTTTCTTTCCTGGCAACGGTTCTTGCGCCGGCAGAGACTTCTGTTTTCCTGGAATACGGAACCGCAGCGGATACCGGGAGATTCCTTATCGGAAAGATCCCGGGAACCAGGGATCAGAAAGAACTTCTGGTATACGCTATCGAAGATCCGAAGAGTATCGGAAATCTCCGCCATTTCAAACAGCGTCATGTACGCAGTGCGAGAAAGGCATATCCACAGTCGATCTATCAGCAGAAGGTGGATGTGATCGTGCCGGTTTACAACGGACTGGAGTATTTTGATGCTCTGTTTTCCGGAATTGAAAAGACAAAGGTTCCATATCGTCTGATCATCGTAAATGATAAGAGCCCGGATCCTGAAGTAGGAAAATATCTGGAAAAATACGCCGCAGAGCATGACAATGTGGTGCTTCTTAATAATGAGACCAATATGGGCTTCCTTCCGTCTGTAAACCGTGGATTAAAGATGGCGGAAAATCATGTTGCTCTTGTAAATACAGATGTGGAGGTTCCGGAAGAGTGGCTGGAGCGCCTGATGCTTCCGATCTTTGCAAAGGAAAATATTGCAACCACCACACCGTTTACCACCTGCGGAACCATCTGCAGCTTCCCGGATTTCTGCCGGGATAACAAACTGTTTGAGGGAATGCCGCTGTGGGAGATCGATGATGAATTCCGCATGATCCGTCCGCAGTATCCGGCCATGCCTACCGGTGTGGGCTTCTGCATGGGTATGAACCTGAAAGCGATCCAGGAGGTTGGCCTTCTGGATGAGGAGAATTTCGGAAAAGGTTACGGTGAGGAGAATGACTGGTGCCAGCGTGCCATAGCTGCAGGCTATGAGAACGTGCATGTGGATAACCTGTTTGTATATCACAAGCATGGTGGAAGCTTCCCGTCTGAGGAAAAGCAGAGACTCCTGAAAGAGCACAGTGAGGCGCTGCTCCGCAAGCATCCGGATTACAACAAGGATACTGCGGATTACTGCAGAAGAGACCCGCTTCGTCCGGTAAGACTTTACGTGGAAATGAAGCTTCTCAACAGGAAGCTGGATGTGCCTACTATTGTGGCCTTTGACCATGATCTCGGCGGTGGTGCCACGGCTTATCTTGTGGAGAAAAGACGTCTGGCTCTGCGGGAAGGATATCGTTTTGTGACCATTCGCTATAATATCGTAAGCAATCGTTTTTACTTTACGTATCAGTATAAGCAGTATGAGATGGAATTTTTTGCAAATGATCTGGAAACTGCCCTTGGTGAGCTGATGCGTGTGGATGAGATCTGGATCAACGAGCTTGTGACCTATCAGAATCTTTACGGAACCCTGGAACGTATCCTGCGTCTTAAGAGAGAGCAGGGTGCGAAGCTCCTTATGCTCCTTCATGATTTCTTTGCCCTTTGTCCGGCAGTGAATCTGATCGATGCAGAAGGAAAATACTGTGGTGTTCCATCCTGTGAGGTCTGTGATAAATGTATTCCGGATAACCGCAGCAATGCCTGCACAGAATACGGAACCGGAACTCTCTGGCGTACAAAATTCCGGGAATTTCTGTCAAACTGTGATGAGATCCGTGCATTTTCCGATGATACGGCAAGGCTGTTCAAGCGTGCTTATCCGGATGTATACAATCTCCATGTGATCCCGCATGCACCCCATTACCTTCCGGCAGTGGAAAAAAACAAAAAGACCACAGAGACCTTTAACATTGGTCTTATCGGCGTACTCTGCTACAAAAAAGGCCTGGAAGTTGTGAAGGCACTTGCGGGATATATCGAAGAGAATGAACTGAATATCCGTCTGAGACTGATCGGTACTTCCGACGAAGAGATCGAAAGTCCGGTATTTTCCCAGACAGGAAGATATACAAGAGAGGAGATCCCGAGACTTACCCTGGAGCAGGATATTGATATGTTCCTGATCCCGTCCGTATGGCCGGAGACCTTCTCCTACACAACCTCGGAGATCATTTCCATGGGATTTCCGGTAGCTGTACTTCCGGTAGGTGCACCTGTAGAACGTGTGAAACGATATGCCAGGGGCCTTGTTCTGAAAGATGAGCAGCCGGAGAATATTGTGGAAGAGATGATTTCTCTGTGGAAAACTCTCGGCGGAAGTGAACTCCCTGTGGAAAAACGCAGGCTTCTTTTTGTAGGAGAGGAGATTTCCTTTGCATCCAGATATCGTGTGGAGCATTTCCGGGAGCAGCTGATCCTTAAAGGCTATGCATCGAAATTTATCCAGATGGATCAGGCAGAGCAGGAAAAGATCGAGGAATATACAGCGATCGTGATGTACCGCTGCAGCAAGCTGATGGAAGCAGAAATGCTTGCCAACCGGGCGAAAGCAGCCGGAATCCCTGTTTACTATGATGTGGATGATCTGGTATTTGATTACGAAAAAATTTCCGGACTGCATTTCCTGAAGGGAAGCGAGTACAGTGACTTCTGCACAACTACAGACCGTATCCGCGGATGTATGGGATTCTGCGACGGATATTTTACATCCACGGAGACGCTGGCAGGAGAGATCCGGGCAGAATTCCCGGGAAAACCGGTGGTGATCAACCGCAACTGTATGAGTATGGAGATGGAGATCCTGTCTCACGAGGCTGTGGAGCAGACAGACAAGGCTAAAGACCGGATCTATATCGGATATTTAAGTGGTTCCAAAACCCATGACCAGGATTTTGCCCAGGTGGAGGCAGCACTTCTGGAGGTGATGGAGCGCCACCCGGAGGTTTACCTGAAGCTGGTGGGTGTGCTGGATGAATCCGGAATGGAGCCGGTGCAGAACCGCATCGAGAAGCTTCCGTTTATGGACTGGAGACAGCTGCCCGCCGTGATCGCAGGACTTGATATCAATCTGATGCCGCTGGAGAACAGCCTGTTCCATTGGTGCAAATCCGAGAACAAGTGGACAGAGGCTGCTCTTGTAAAGGTTCCAAGTGTCATGAGCCGTAACTGTGAGATGGAATACGTGGTCGAAAACGGAAAAGATGGTTGGATGTGCACCACAAAAGAAGAGTGGGTCAATGCCCTGGAAGCTCTGGTAACCGATGAGAAGGCCAGAAAAGCTATGGGTGAGGCCGCACATCAGAAGGTTATGGAACATTACCTTACAGTAAATACCGGAAAAGATGCAATGGAGGAATTGTTATGCAGCGAGAGCTATACGAAGTAGAAAAGGACAGGTTTGACCTGAAGGACATTTCTCTGTATCACCTTCAGGGGATCTGGCCGAAGAATCATAAGCCGGAAGCCGTTCTTGACGGGGAAAAGCTTCCGGCAGCCATCAGTGCCCAGGAGCGTGTCAGCGCCCTGGAGCGCTTTAAGGATCTGGATCTGGTAAACGGAGAACGTGTACAGATGGAAATCTGCCTGCCGGATCTGGAGGGCAAAAAGAAGCTTGTTGTTTATGCGGTAAAGGGTGAAAAACGTATCCGGTGGTTTTCTGTTTCGGCAGCACAGCTTTACAGGAAACAGGGAAAACCGCAGTACTTTATCGAGAGCATCGAGGTGGAAGCTGGGGAAAAAATCTGCCGTGTCCGTGGGTGGGCAGCCTTTAACAGCCCCCTGACCATACGCTTGGAGGATCGCAGCCGGAATGAAATCCCCTGCGAGATCACCAGACTGAAACGTGTGGATGTGCAGAATCAGTACCAGGAAACAGAGATCGATGAGAAGAGCGGTTTTTTCTTTGAATTCCATTATGACAGTGTGAAGGACTTCTACATTGTATTTGAGGCAGGCAATGTGCGGACACTTCGTCTGGTACATCTGCAGCCACAGAAGCGCCTTGCGGAGAAAGCTGCGGTATATTTCCGTAAGGGAAGCCGTTACATGAAGCTTCACGGAGCAGCAGCCCTTACCGGAAAGGTATTCGGAAAGGTGCTGGACCGTAAAAACCGTCCGGTGGATTATTCCAAATGGATCGTGAAGCATCTGCCGGACAAGGCAGAGCTTGCAGAAGAAAGAAAAACGAAATTTTCCAGGAATCCAAAATTCAGTATTGTGATCCCGCTTTACAAAACACCGGAGAAATATCTCCAGCAGCTGGTAGATTCCATAGAAGCCCAGACCTACGGGAACTGGGAGCTCTGTCTTTCTGACGGAAGCGGAGCAGATTCTCCTCTTACCGATTATCTTAACAGGCTGGAAAAAAGTGATGACAGGATCCGCGTGATCCGCAACGACCAGGCACTTAAGATCGCAGAGAATACCAATGCTGCCATGAAAGCGGCAACAGGGGATTTTATCGTGTTTGCAGATCATGATGATGAGCTGACGCCGGATGCCTTGTTCCGGTGTGTGAAAGCGCTGAATGAGGATCCGGAACTTAAGGTTCTGTATTCCGATGAAGATAAGATGTCCATGGACGGGCACAAATTCTTCCAGCCGCATTTCAAACCGGACTTCAATATTGATCTTTTGTGTACAGTAAACTACATCTGCCATCTTTTTGTCGTAAAAAAAGAGATCGTGGATCAGATCGGAATGCTGAAAAAGGAATTTGACGGTGCACAGGATTATGATTTTGTATTCCGCTGTGTGGAAGCTGCGGGAAGAGAGCAGATCCATCATATCCCCAGGATCCTTTATCACTGGAGATGCCATGAGGATTCCACAGCAGAGAATCCGGAAAGCAAAATGTATGCCTTTGATGCAGGAGCACGTGCCATCAAGGCTCATTATGACAGGATCGGAGTTCCGGTGGAAATCGAAAAGGGTGAATATCTTGGACTTTACCGTACAAAATTCCTCTGGGAGGAAAAACCGCTGATCTCCATCATTATCCCCAACAAGGATCACATCGATGATCTGAAGAGATGCATTGATTCCATCGAAGAAAAGGCGACTTACCGCAATTATGAGTATGTGATCGTGGAGAACAACAGTACGGAGGATGAGACCTTTGCTTACTATAAAGAGCTGGAAGCATCCAATCCGAAAGCCCATGTGGTGTACTGGGATGGTATTTTCAACTATTCTGCCATCAATAATTTCGGAGCTGCTCATGCTAAGGGTGACTATCTGCTTCTTCTCAACAACGATACGGAGATCATCAGCCCGGACTGTCTGGAGCAGCTTCTGGGATACTGTATGAGACCGGATGTGGGAGCTGTAGGAGCGCGGCTCTATTATGAGGATGACACCGTGCAGCATGCAGGAGTAGTCGTTGGTTTCGGCGGCATTGCGGGACACTGCTTTGTGCAGCAGAAGAGAGACGCTACCGGATACTGCCACAGGATCATCTGTGCCCAGGATTACAGCGCTGTAACAGCAGCCTGCATGATGGTGAAGCGTGAGGCCTTTGATAAGGTTCACGGATTAAGTGAGGAATTTCAGGTTGCCTTTAATGACATAGATTTCTGCCTCCGTTTGGGAAAAGCCGGATATCTGGTTGTATACAATCCTTATGCGGAGCTTTATCACTATGAATCCAAATCCAGAGGTCTTGAGGATACACCGGAAAAGGTGGCAAGATTTAACCGTGAGATCGCTTCCTTTGAGAAGCACTGGCCGGAGATCCTCCGTGACGGAGATCCTTACTATAATCCGAACCTTACACTGGAGAGCCAGGATTTCTCTCTGAAGCGGATATAGGAGGTTATATTTTGGAAAAGAAAAAAATCTGGAAGGATGAGAGAGTTCAGGCAGGAGTTCTTGTCCTGGCAGCATTTCTGCTCCTGACCGCATGGGCGTTCATGCAGCCGCTGGGGGCAGGCCCCGATGAAAAAATGCGCTACATGGTGGCGCAGTATCTTCATGCACATTCGGGAAAGCTGCCTCTTGGAGATGAACCCACCATCCGTGATGCGACCTGGGGGATTTCCTATGCTTATTATCCGATCCTTTCCTACATGGTATCTGCTGTATTTATGGGAATCGCAGGTCTGTTCCATGCATCTGCAGACGGATTGCTCCATGCGGCGAGAATGGCAGATGTGCTCTTTGTGACCGGAGCGGTATATTTTGTGGTGAAAGCATCCGGAAAGCTCTTTCCGAAAGAGGGAAGATGGCTGTTTGCCGCACTGGCAGGCTTTATGCCGCAGGCATTGTTTCTGGGAACTTATGTAAATACGGATTCCCTGGCACTTTTATCCATGGCGATGATCCTGTATTCCTGGGCCTGTTATTTGGAAGCGGGAGACTGGAGCTTCAGAAATTCAATCCTTCTGGCTGTTGGAATGGCAGTCTGTGCACTGTCCTACTATAATGCCTACGGATGGATCTTATGCAGTTTCCTGTTTTTCTGCCTGACAGTCCTTCTGTGCAGGGAAGAGCCGGTAAAACAGAGAGTTGCATTTCTGTTCCGGAGAGGGATCGTGATCGCGGCAGTAACCCTTGCTTTATGCGGCTGGTGGTTTATACGAAATGCCGTTCTCTATGACGGAGATCTTATCGGAAGAAAGGCCTGTGCACAGTGTGCGGAAAAATATGCGGCTGTTGATTACAGGCCGTCCAGATACCCTACACCGGAGAAGCTGAACTGGTCATGGAAGGATATCCTTCTGTATCAGGACCCGGGCTGGCAGCATAACTGGCTGCTGACAGTTCTGGTAAGCTTTATCGGAACCTTTGGCCTGATGCAGATCTATATGCCTTATAGTGTGAGCAAGGCATATTTCCTGTTCTTTGGAATGGGTGGGATCGGTATTTTGACCATGTTGGGAATGTTTTATCCGAAGAAACGTACTGTGGTAAAAGAACGAAAAGCAGCAGGAAGTGAAAAGCTGAAGATAAAAACGATAACAGTGTACGATAAATGGGACAGAAAAGGAATCTTTCATCTGTTGCTGATCCTTCTGATCCTGATCCCTGTGGGTCTGTTTATGTATTATGTATATTATAGTGACAACCAGGCACAGGGACGTTATATCATGCCGGCACTGTATCCGGCTATGTATTTTGTGACAGCCGGCTGGAACCGTCTGCTTGAGCGTTTTGTAAAAAAAGAAAATATCAGAATGTGGATATACCGGGTCCTGACAGCACTTCTGGCTGCTTCTCCGTTTTTATGCTATATCTTTCTGGTAGTTCCATTTTATGGCTGACACCCCGATGGGTGAGATGGCAGAAAAAAATCCCTTCTATGTATCCGGGTATGACCGGTACATAGGAGGGATTTTTTAATTCTGAAGTATATCCGCTTGGGAACCAAGATCAGGAACGGATGATCCGGATCATGCGCCACAGCAGAAGGATAAGGAGCAGGATGCCCACACCGCCAATGGCAAAATACGGGATCTGGGATCTGGATTCGGAATAAGCTTTTGCAGAATCCATGTTTTCATCATTTTCCAGTACATCGGAGGAGCTTTCCTGGGAGGAATCCTCGACTACTGCAGTTCCCACCTGAGTTCCGCCAAAGGAGTAGGTGCGTAAGATCTGACCGTCAGATTCCGTATCTTCCGTAGTCAGGTCGTCTGCGGTCGCACCGGATGGAACCATTACAGTGCCGCCGGACAGGATGTGAAAATCATCCTCGCTGAGATCCAGAAGCTGGAAATTGGAAAAACCGTAATCCAGAAGAGAGATCGCTTCGTTGGCTGTCTGACCGGTAGCTCCGTTCATGACTACAGCGATCAGAGTAGTACCATTTCGCTGCGCAGCTGTGACAAGAACGCTTCCGGAAGCAGTGGTGGTACTTTCGCGGCCGCCGATGCATCCTTCATAATAGGAAGCGGATGCAGGATCTGTCATGGTAAAAGAGCTTGTCAGGTTACGGGTACCGCCGGAAACATTGGTAGCCGGGATCGTATAGGAGGTGGCTCCGGAGATGGTGCGGAAGCTGTCATTACTGATAGCTGCCTGCATGATCAGAGCCAGATCATGTGCTGTGGTATGCTGAGCGTCATCCGGAAGACCGGTAGGATTGGTAAATACTGTATTGGTGCATCCAAGTTCTCGGGCACGGTCGTTCATTTTCTGGACAAATGCATCTACAGATCCACCAATCTGTTCTGCAATCTGGAGGGCAATGTCATTGGCAGAGGCCAGCATCAGAGCGTAAAGGCACTGCTCCATGGTAAATACCTCTCCGAGCTGTGAGGAAATATGAGCGCCTCCGTCTGTAACACCGGATACACCGGTTTCTGTCATGGTAACCTGATCGTCAAGCTGGCTGTTCTCCAGTGCCAGAAGACAGGTCATGATCTTAACTGCGCCGGCCGGAGAAAGCGTGGTGTCCATATCCTTGGCGTAGAGGAGCGTATCGGAAGTATCTTCCATGATCACGGCAGATGCGGAAGTGATCTCAGGCCCCTGAGGCCATCCGCTGATCCCATTGGTGGTAATACCGGAGGATGCAGCAACAGCGGTTTCTTCTGTGGCGAAAACCGGAGTCTGGAACACCATGGAAGCTGAGATCCCAATAGCCAGAAGCGCTGTGGTTATTCTTGATTTTTTCATGATAAATGGTACTCCTGTATAAAAAATAATTCTTATGTAAGCAATACATACGTAAGCCTAGTATAACACATTTCCTCTCTTCCTTGCAAAAAAAATGATGGAATGGTAAAATATGTTCATCAAACTGTTACTGTTCACTGGAAATGTTCCGCGAAGCGTGTTGCTGAGAACGGAGTGAACAGTAACATCAAACTGAGTAATACGGAGATAATATATGAGTAAAGATGATTCTACAGGAAAGATCCAATGGGACAGACTTATAAAGAAGCTTTCCCCCTATACAGTACAGAAGGGATTAAGATACCTGAAGCATTATGGCCTGAAAGAGTTCTGGATCCGGCTTCATGAGCGTTTTGAGCCGGAAGAGGTTCCCTACGGACCATGGTATGAGGCATACAGACCTGACGAGGAAACACTGGAGAAGCAGCGGAAACGCAAATTTCCGGATGGGCCGCTGATCAGCATTGTGGTACCTGCATATCTGACACCGGAGCGTTTTTTAAGACAGATGCTGGACTCTCTCCTTGCACAGACATATGAGAACTGGGAGCTGTGTCTGGCAAACGGAAGCCCGGAGGATCCGGACATGCAGACTGTGCTGAAATCCTATGCAGAGATGGACAGGAGGATCCGCTATCAGGACCTGAAAGAAAATCTTGGCATTGCAGAAAATACAAACGCGGCTTTTGCCATGGCAAAGGGTGATTTTATCGCACTTCTGGATCATGATGATCTGCTGGCCCCCAATGCATTGTATGAGATCGCGGCGGCATTGGAGGAGCATCCGGAGGCGGATGTGATCTATACAGATGAGGATAAGGTCACGACAGATCTTTCTGAACATTTTCAGCCCCATCTGAAACCGGACTTTAACCTGGATCTTTTAAGATCCAATAATTATATCTGCCATTTTCTGGTGGTAAGACGTTCAGTAGTGCAGACGGTGGGCGGATTCCGTCGGGAATTTGACGGCGCCCAGGATTATGATTTCATTTTCCGCTGTGTGGAGCAGGCAAGGGAAGTGGTCCATGTACCGGAGATCCTTTATCACTGGAGGACACACAAATCCTCCACAGCAGATAATCCGGCAAGCAAGATGTATGCTTTTGAAGCCGGCAGACGTGCCATTGAGGGGAATCTCAAACGGACCGGAACTCCGGGAACCGTGGAGCATACTCCGGATTTTGGATTTTACCGTGTGAAGTATCCGGTGCAGGGAGAACCTCTGGTTTCTGTTATCATTCCGAACCGTGAGGAGAAAGAAACGCTTCAGGCTTGCGTGGAATCCATTTTTGAAAAAACTGCCTACAAAAATTACGAGATCATCATTGTGGAGAATAACAGTAGCTCCGAGGAGATCTTCCGGTATTACAGAAAGCTTTCGGAGGATCCCAGGGTTCATCTGATCCGCTGGAAAAAAGGCTTCAACTATTCTGCCATCAACAATTTCGGGGTGCGCCATGCCAAGGGAGATTACCTGCTTTTTCTGAATAATGACGTTAAGGTCATCGATCCGGACTGGATGTCAGAGATGCTGAGCGTGTGCCAGCGTAAGGAAACAGGTGCAGTCGGCGTCAAGCTGATCTATCCGGACAACACCATTCAGCATGCAGGCTGCGTGGTGGGAATGGGCGGAATTGCCGGGAATATGTTTGTGAATATGCCGGCGGAGCGTACCGGATATCTCCATAAGGCCTCTCTTTTGCAGGATATGAGCTGTGTGACTGCAGCATGTATGATGATGAAGAAGGAAGTTTTTCTGGAGGCAGGAGGCTTTACGGAAGAGCTTGCAGTTGCGTTTAATGATGTGGATCTCTGCCTGAAGGTGCGAAGCCACGGTCATCTTATCGTCTATGATCCGTATGTGAAGCTCTATCATTACGAATCCAAGTCAAGAGGCACTGAGGACAGCGAGGAAAAGGTCCGTCGTTTCCAGACGGAGATCGAGTACATGCGCTGTCACTGGCTGGATATCCTGAAAAAAGGAGATCCATACTATAACAAAAATCTTTCTTTAACCAAATGGAATTATTCCCTGAAGCCCCTTCCGGGAATGGGAAAGAAGAAGGGATAAAGCAATGCAGGAAGTATCAGTAGTCATACCAAACTTTAACGGAATGGCATATCTGGATGGTGTTCTTTCCAGTCTTGAAAGACAGACCATCCGTAATTTTGAGGTTATACTGGTGGATAATGGTTCCACTGATGGCAGCTGTGCATTTGTTTCAGCGGAATATCCATGGGTACACATGATACAGCTTCCGGAAAATTACGGCTTCAGCAGAGCCGTCAATGAAGGAATCCGTGCGGCACGTTCCCCATATGTGCTGCTTCTGAACAATGATACGGAAGCGGAACCGGATTTCCTGGAGGAGATGGTTGCTGCCCTGCGCAGACATAAGAAGGCATTTTCCTGTCAGGCAAAGATGATCCAGCTTCATGACAGGGACAAGATGGATGATGCCGGAAATTATTACTGTGCCCTTGGCTGGGCTTTTGCCAGGGGAAAAGGCAAGGACATCAGCCATTATGACCGAGAGCAGAAGATTTTTTCCACCTGTGCGGGAGCTGCGATCTACCGGAAGAAATTTATTGACAGGATCGGAGATTTTGATGAGGAGCATTTTGCTTATCTGGAGGATCTGGACATCGGTTATCGTGCCAGGATCTGCGGTTACCAGAACTGGTATGCTCCCAAAGCGAAGGTTTATCATGTAGGAAGCGGCACCAGCGGTTCCAGATATAATCAGTTCAAGATCCGGTATTCTTCCAGAA
The DNA here is from genome assembly GCF_022868965.1 of Blautia sp. NSJ-140. Lineage (NCBI taxonomy): Bacteria > Bacillati > Bacillota > Clostridia > Lachnospirales > Lachnospiraceae > Blautia > Blautia sp. NSJ-140. The sequence continues at coordinate 111,101 of NZ_JALIFS010000010.1, forward strand.
ACAATATTTATCTTATCTATAAGAATATGCCGTTTCTCCAGATCGTGCTGAACCTTCCGTTCTTTCTGGTGGGATTCGGTGCGAAGATCCTGTTTTTTGCGTCCAAGGGATTCGGACGTGAGTACCTTGCAGGCATCAAAAACGGCTTTCAGATCAGTCGCAAAAACAAAAAAGTCAGATTTTCCATGAGGAATCTTCCGCGTTATATACAGCTCCAGTTTGAACTCTGGATTAACATTTTTAGGCGTTTTGCCGGTTAAGACATCATATTTTCACAGAATTTTTATATTTCGGAGGGAAGATTTTATTGCTTTTGAGTTTCATCTATTATAAGATAAAAGCAATGAACTTAAATGAGGTGGCGGAAATTGATTAAAGATAACCAGAAAAATTTCAGTCGTCTCCATATGCTGATCGATGTATTTGTGATCGCGGCCTCCTATGCCCTGGCCTGGCTGATCCGTTTTCAGGGAATTTTTGAGCATTCGGCGGTCCAGTCCAAGACCGTCCAGGAATATATGTTTATGCTGATATTCATTATTCCGGGATATTTACTTCTTTATCAGGCCTTTGATCTTTATACACCGATGCGAATGCAGGGGCGTCGTCTCGTACTTGCCGGAATTGTGAAGGCAAATGCGTTAGGGCTCCTTATCATCATGTTTGCACTTTACAATTTTAAAGAGTTGGACTATTCCCGTCTTACTCTGGTTTCTTTCTGTGTGATCAATATCGTCCTGGAATGGTTTGTGCGTATGGTCATATTTTACATTCTCCGGGATATGCGCAAAAAAGGAATGAACCAGAAACAGGTGCTGCTGGTAGGATACAGCCGTGCTGCCGAGGAATATGTAGACAGGATCCTGCAGAATCCGCAATGGGGATACGTGATCAGGGGCATACTGGATGACAATGTGCCGGCAGGCACTACTTATAAAGGCGTTAAGGTGATCGGTCGAATCGCCAATCTGATGATCATCCTTCCATCCAGTCGTCTGGATGAGATAGCCATTACCCTGGGCTTAAGTGAGTATTATCGTCTGGAAGAGATCGTTGCACTCTGTGAAAAATCCGGCGTGCACACAAAATTTATTCCGGACTATAATAATATTATTCCGACCAAACCATATACAGAAGATATTCTCGGGCTTCCGGTGATCAATATCCGGTATGTGCCCCTGAGCAACACGTTTAATGCACTGATCAAGAGATCTATGGATATTGCAGGCGCGATCGTTGCGATCATTGTGTCCTCCCCGGTGATGCTGGTGCTGTGTATGCTGATCAAGCTGACCTCGCCGGGACCGCTGATCTATAAGCAGGAACGTGTCGGGCTTCACAATCAGACTTTCCGGATGTATAAATTCCGTTCCATGGAGATCCAGAAAGAATCAGAAGAAAAAAAGGCGTGGACAGTAAAGAATGATCCAAGAGTTACCGGAATCGGTAAATTTATGCGTCATACCAGTCTGGATGAGCTTCCACAGCTTTTTAACATTCTGAAGGGTGAGATGAGTCTTGTGGGACCAAGACCGGAGCGGCCGTTTTTTGTAGAAAAGTTTAGGGAGGAGATACCACGTTATATGGTCAAGCATCAGGTGCGGCCGGGTCTTACCGGGTGGGCGCAGGTAAATGGCTATCGTGGAGATACTTCTATCAGAAAAAGGATAGAGTGTGATCTGTATTATATCGAAAACTGGTCTGTGGGATTTGATATAAAGATCATGTTTCTTACCATATTCAAAGGATTTATTAATAAGAACGCATACTAAAAAGGGGAAAAGGAAAAGATGTCAAAACCTCGGAAAAAAAGCAAGAAGATTTTATTTATCCTGGAAATCGTTGTACTGCTCCTGTTTATCGGAGGTCTGTTCGTTTATGGTCAGATCTCAGCCAAACTGGATAAGATCGACATCCAGGAAACAGATCTTGCAGACCAGGATATTGTAACTAATGATCAGGCACCGCAGATGACGGGATATACCACCTATGCACTGTTCGGACTGGACCACAGAAGCAAGAACGAGAAGCTGAACACAGAGAACAGTGATACCATCATCATTGCGAGTATCAACAATGATACGAAGGCAGTCAAACTTGTGTCTGTCTATAGAGATACCCTTCTCAATGTAAAGGATGATACCTATTCCAAAGCCAATTCGGCATATGCACTTGGCGGACCGACCAATGCGGTTTCCATGCTGAATACCAATCTGGATCTGAATATCACCGATTATGTTGCTATTGATTTTGATGCACTGGTAACTGTGGTAGACTGCCTGGGAGGGCTGGACATCCCTCTTTCCTATGCGGAAATCGTTCATATGAACAATTACTGTGTGGAGACATCAGAGGAAACCGGAAAGAGCTACACACCGGTTGAACTGCCGGATCCGAAGCCGGAGGATGAGGAAGCGATCGTAGATACCTATCATCTTAATGGCGTGCAGGCTACCTCCTACTGCCGTATCCGTTATACTGCAAGTCTTGATATGGGGCGTACCGAGAGACAGAGACGAGTGATCCAGATGATCGTGGACAAGGCAAAAAAGGCAGGTCTTTCTACTATCTTTGATATTATGGATCAGGTTTTCCCGATGGTCAAAACTTCCGTTTCCAAGACAGAGATCCTGAAGATGATCCCGGCTATGATCGGTTACAGCATTGATGAGACTACAGGTTTCCCGAATGATTACAAATTTGCCCAGGTAAAGGGCAGTGTTATCGTACCTACCACACTGGAATCCAATGTTCTGAAGATACATCAGTTCCTGTATGGAGACGCCAGTTACACTCCGACGCAGGACGTGCTCAACAGAAGTGCCCAGATTACAAATATCGCAGGCGGAGGTGATGTGCAGGACACTGCACCTGCGGTGACAGATACACCAAATGACACAACGGATGATTCGTACACGTGGCAGGGAGATACATCCACAGATTACAGCAGTACGGACACAAGTGGCGATGCTGATTACAGCGCAGACACAGATTATGATGCCGATTACTCCGGAGACGATTACAGCACAGATACGGACTATTCCGGAGACAATTCCGATACGGATACCGGCGATTATGATACGGATTACAGCGATTATACCGACGGAGAAGATTATTCGGAGAATGAATAAAATATCAAAATGATTAACCAGCAGAAGGGACCATCCAGTAACGGGTGGTCCTTTCTGGACAGGAGACAAATATGAAAACATTAAAAACAGACGTGATCATCCCGGCATACCGTCCGGGAGAAGAGTTTGAAAAACTGCTGGAAAGACTCAGCGCACAGAAATATCCTATCAACAAGATCCTTGTCATGAATACGGAAAAGAAATTCTGGAAAGAAATCTGGGAACAGAAATATCCGCTTGTGGAAGTCCGGCATCTTACAAAAGAAGAATTTGACCATGGTGGTACCAGAAGGCAGGCGGCGGAGCTTTCGGATGCGGAGATCCTTGTATTTATGACACAGGATGCAATGCCGGCAGACAGGGAACTGATCGGAGCACTGGTAGGAGCCCTTGCAGAGAATCCACAGGCAGGAGCCGCTTACGCTCGCCAGCTTCCAAAAAAGGACTGCAGATTTCTGGAAAAATATACCCGTTCCTTTAATTATCCGGAACAGTCCTGCCTGAAAACGGAAAAAGATGTACAGACCCACGGAATTAAAACATATTTCTGCTCCAACGTCTGTGCTGCTTATGATCACAGGATCTATGATGAGATTGGCGGATTTCCGGAGCATGCTATTTTTAATGAAGATATGATCTATGCAGGCTGGATGGTAAAAAAAGGCTATGGAGTTGCCTATGTATCAGAGGCACGGGTGTATCATTCTCACAATTACAGCTGTATGCAGCAGTTCCACAGGAATTTTGATCTGGGAGTTTCCCAGGCAGAACATCCGGAGGTTTTTGAAGGAGTGCCTTCCGAAGGTGAGGGCATCCGACTGGTAAAAAAAAGTATGGCATATCTTCTGAAAACAGGCCACGTATGGCTGATTCCCGGACTGTTTTTGCAGAGTACTTCCAAATACGCCGGATATTTTCTCGGAAAACGATACAAAAAGCTCCCTGAAAAAATGATCCGATCCTGCACCATGAATCCGGAATATTGGAAAAAGAACAAATAAGAGCAGGTCACGGTTTTTTAAAAGAGATATCACAGTTTAAACACAATTCCCTGTTAAACTGTCTTTTATAAGAAAAATAAATGTTACTGAGAACGGAGTGAACAGTAACAGATAAATGCATCAGATAACATAGAAGGGAGCACCAGAGGTATGAGTGAAGAGAATAAATGGGGGACAGGCTTGCCGGATGATGATGAGAATGTTTCGGCAGAACAGAAACCGCTGACGCATCCTTATTCTGAGGGACGCAGGATGCAGGAGAGCGGACAGAACAGTGATGCGGATGCCGGACAGAGTGAAGGTGTTTCGCAGGAGAAAACGAAATACGGACATTATGAGGTGCATCAGCCTCAGGCTGGTAATTATGCCGGTGGAAATATACCGCCCAAAAAGCCGCGGAAAAAGAAGGATTTTTCAGGAAACAACAGCTTTGGAAAAAAAGCAGCCACTGCGGTGGCACTGGCTGTGATCTTTGGGCTGGTGGCCGGAGCAGTTTTTCAGGGTGTGAATATTGCAGCAGATAAATACAGAGGAAACGACAGCGGTACAACGATCGGGAAGACAGAAACGGTTACTGGAACAGAGGACAGTACTGGCAGCAGCTCTGCAGATTCCACTGTGAAGGATATTGTGGCAGAGAGTGGTACAGTGGCTGGTGTAGCTCAGGCGACCATGTCTTCTATCGTTGCCATTACATCCGTCAGTGTACAGGAGATCCCAAACTTTTTCGGATATGGAACGAGGCAGTATCAGAGTGCAGGAAGTGGCTCCGGTATTATTGTAGGAGAAAATGACAGCGAGCTTCTCATTGCGACTAACAACCATGTAGTCTCCGGAGCGACTACACTTACTGTGTGCTTTGCAGGCAGTGATGTGGTAGGAGCGGAAGAAGAAACCCAGGCCATGGCAAGCAGTGACAGCACCGGATTCGGTTCCGATGGAGATGTGGACGTGGATAACGCGGTTTCTGCCAAGATCAAAGGCACCGATGAAGAGAATGACCTGGCAGTAGTGGCAGTGGAAAAATCCGATATTCCGGATGAGACCATGGAGGAGATCAAGATCGCGCAGCTGGGAAGCTCGGACGATCTTGTAGTCGGTGAGCAGGTGGTTGCCATTGGCAATGCACTTGGCTATGGCCAGTCAGTTACCTCCGGATGGGTAAGTGCCCTTAACAGAAGCATCAGTACAGAGGATGGAGAAGCCAGCGGACTGATCCAGACTGATGCAGCTATCAATCCTGGAAACAGTGGCGGTGCACTTCTGAACATGAACGGTGAAGTGATCGGTATCAATGCGGCCAAGTATGCAGACAGTCAGGTGGAAGGCATGGGATATGCTATTCCAATCTCCAAGGCAGAGCCGATCCTGGAAGAACTGATGAACCGCGAAACCAGGGATAAGGTGGAAGATTCTTCGAAGGTAGGATATATGGGAGTCAAGGCTGCCGATCTTACAACAGAAGCCATCCAGATGTATAATATGCCGGCAGGTGCTTTTATTACTGAGGTAACGGAAGGCGGCGCAGCAGATAATGCCGGGATCAAAAAAGGCGATATCATTGTGAAGCTGGATGGACAGAAGGTAAGCGGCAAGGATGACCTTGTTGATAAGCTGCAGTATTATGAGGCAGGAGAAAACATCGAAGTGGTGATCTCCAGGGCGAACAGCGGAGAGTACAAGGAACAGACGATTGAAGTGATCCTCGGAAGCAAACCATCTTCTGACAAATAAAAGAAAATACAGGATAATCATTTATAAACCGGGGAGCTGCATAAGAACATGCAGCTCCCCGGTTTATAAAAACTTAATTTGATACAGCGGGATTATGTGCTATAATATGCATAATAAAAACCAGAAAGGAAATGTTATGGCAGATCAGTTTGATAATAATAAAGACAATGACCAGGAGCAGAAATACGAGAAATTCTGTTTTTTATGCCGCAGACCGGAGAGTCAGGCAGGGAAGATGATCGACCTTCCCAATCATATACATATCTGTGCAGATTGCATGCAGAAAAGCTTTGATACTATGAATACCCAGATGAATAATGGAAATTATTCCGATCTTTTTAACATGCCGAATGTGAGCATGATCGATCTCAGCAGTTTCCAGAATCCCGGAAACCAGGCGAAGAAGATCAAGAAAAAATCAGAGACTCCGAAGCCGGTGATCGATCTCAAAGATATTCCTGCACCACATAAGATCAAGGCAACCCTGGATGAATATGTGATCGGACAGGAATATGCCAAGAAGGTAATGTCTGTAGGCGTATACAACCATTATAAGAGGGTTGCCACAGATACCATGGATGATATTGAGATCGAGAAATCCAATATGCTGATGATCGGACCTACAGGCTGCGGTAAGACTTATCTGGTAAAGATGCTTGCCAGACTTCTTCAGGTACCGCTTGCCATTGCAGATGCCACATCTCTTACAGAGGCCGGTTATATCGGTGATGATATCGAGAGCGTAGTATCCAAGCTGCTTGCAGCTGCGGATAATGATGTGGAGAAGGCAGAGCACGGGATCATTTTCATCGATGAGATCGATAAGATCGCAAAGAAGAAGAATACCAACCAGAGAGATGTCAGCGGAGAGGCTGTCCAGCAGGGACTTCTGAAACTTCTGGAGGGAAGTGAAGTGGAAGTTCCGGTAGGTGCTAGCAGCAAGAATGCCATGGTACCTATGGTGACTGTAAATACAAGGAACATTCTGTTTATCTGTGGCGGTGCGTTCCCGGATCTTGAGAATATCATCAAAGAAAGACTGAATAAACAGGCATCTATTGGATTTTATGCAGATCTGAAGGACAAATATGATGATGATCCGCATGTGCTGGAGAAAGTAACTGTAGATGACCTCCGAGCATTTGGAATGATTCCGGAATTTATCGGTCGTCTTCCGATCATCTTTACCCTGAACGGGCTGACGGAAGATATGCTTGTGAAGATCCTCAAGGAGCCGAAGAACGCCATTCTGAAACAGTACAAGAAGCTTCTGGCACTGGATGAAGTAAAACTGGAGTTTGAGGACGGTGCCTTACATGCCATTGCGCGTAAGGCATTGGAACGCCATACAGGAGCCAGAGCTCTCCGGGCTATCCTGGAGGAGTATATGCTGGATATCATGTATGAGATCCCCAAGGACGACAATATCGGTGAGGTTGTGATCACAGAGGGATACATTCGGGGCAACGGAGGTCCGAAGATCCTTATGCGTGGCCAGGAGATCCCGGCACTGGAAGGATAAGAAACAAGAAGATTCTTTAATATATAAAGGAGCGTGACAGACATGGAAAAAAGCAGTTTTTGGGATGATCTGGGAAACACACTGACAAGAAAGGCAAAGGGCTTAAGTTCCAGGGCAGAGAATCTCTATGAGATCCAGAAGATCCGTAACAAGCTCTCTGCACAGGAGCGTATGACCGAAAAGCTGATGATGGATATCGGAAAGATGATCTATACACGTTATGAGCAGGGAGAAGCCGTTGACGGTGAGACGGGAGCTATCTGCGAGGAGATCAGCCAGCATATGCTGGAGGCAGATCACTACAGAGATGCGATCGCTGCCAGCAAAGGGGAGAAGTTTTGCCCGGCCTGCCATAAGGCGGTGATGCGGGAGGCCAGCTTCTGTCCGTATTGCGGAGCGGCGTGTCCTACAGCGGAGCTGGAAGAGAAAGCAGCCGATGTGATCGAGCAGGCAGATGAGGAACTGAAAGAGGCTGCTGAGGCAGAGGTGACAGAAGTATCGGAGACAGCAGAAGAGCCGGAAGCAGAAGAAGCTGCAGAAGAAGCTGCAGAAGTAGTGGAAACAGCAGAAACCGCAGAAGCGTCAGAAATAGAAACATCAGGATCGGATCCGGAATTGGAAGTGGAATCTGCAGGAACAGAGGAGCCTGCGGCTGATCCGGAAAATACAGAAACAACAGAAGAAAAAACAGAATAACCATGAGTATATCAGGCAGGCTTTCCCCAGCGGGAGCCTGCCTGAGTATTATGCAGATCACAGAAATAAGGAGAGGGAATAATGTTGTGGAATTTACTGACGGCGGGAATCTTTGGTACAGACTATTATATAAAGAAGAAAATCAACACATTGGAAGAGAAAAATCTGAAGAAAAAGTATCTGGGAGGCAGGCTGATCGTAAGAAACTGCCATAATCACGGGATGATGCTTGGGATATTAAAAAACATAGATAAAGAACTTCTGAGAAATCTTGCATCTATGGTGCTGGGCGGTGCGATCTGGGAGTACATACGTACTTCCGGAGAAAAAGGCACACGCATATCCAAGCTTGGGCTTTCAATGATCCTGGGCGGCGGTCTGAATAATTATACGGAACGGCGCAGAAAGGGATACGTTACGGATTATGTGAGCCTGAATGTGGAAAACCCGAAGCTTAAGAAGGTCGTATTTAATGTTTCGGATCTTTTCATATTTGCAGGTGTGCTTCTCTGGGGCGGGAGAGAGATCTTTTCTGAAAAAGAAAAATAGTAACTATTTAGAAGGTAACTGTGAGGGTACTGGACAGTTACGAAAAATAAATAAAAAAACAGAAGTGCCGGTGTTGGGCGCTCCTGTTTTTTTGATTTTGGATAAAATAAAAAAGAATGCAGGAAATGGGACTTGAACCCACACGATCTTGCGACCACAGGCACCTGAAGCCTGCGCGTCTGCCAATTCCGCCATTCCTGCATTTTTTCAACCGGCTTACTTCGCTATGTTTTGCTCCGCTTGTCGACTGCTCACTTATAATAACTCAGGAATTGGATAATGTCAATAGAAAAATTCAAAAAAATTAAAAAAATTCAAAAAAAATATTTTGAGTTAGTTTTATACATTTTTTTTGCATATGGTGTTGAAAAATGACGATTCCTGTGATACAATCTTGAAGATTTAGGATAAAATAAGAGAACAAAGAAAGGGAGATTGTATGAAAGCATTTCTGATATTGGAAGATGGCCATGTATTTACAGGAACCAGCATTGGTTCTGCAAGGGAAGTCATCAGTGAAATTGTCTTTAACACTTCCATGACCGGTTATCTGGAAGTAATGACAGATCCTTCTTACGCAGGACAGGCGGTGTGTATGACATATCCGCTGATCGGAAACTACGGAATCTGTTATGATGACCAGGAATCAAGGAAGCCGTGGATTGACGGATTTATCGTACGCGAATTATCACGAGTTCCCAGCAACTTCAGAAGCGTAGACACCATTCAGCATTTTCTGAGCAAAAACGACATTCCGGGAATCGCAGGAATTGATACCAGAGCACTGACTAAGATCCTTCGTGAGAAGGGAACCATGAACGGAATGATCACAGTTGATGAGAACTATGACCTGGATACAATCATCCCCAGATTAAAAGCATATACAACAGGAAAAGTGGTAGAGAAGGTTTCCTGCCGCGAAAAGGAAGTGCTTAAGGGGAACGGACCGAAGGTTGCCCTTCTTGATCTGGGCGCCAAGAAAAACATTGCACGCTCACTGAATGAGAGAGGATGCCAGGTTACTATTTATCCGGCTCTGACATCCGCAGAAGAGATCCTTGGAGACAATCCGGACGGCATCATGCTCAGCAACGGCCCTGGAGATCCGAAGGAATGTACTTCTATTATTAAAGAAATCAAAAAACTCTATGACTCCGATGTACCGATCTTTGCAATCTGCCTGGGACATCAGCTTATGGCTCTTGCAACGGGCGGAGATACCCATAAGATGAAATACGGTCACAGAGGCGGAAATCATCCGGTTAAAGACCTTGAGACAGGAAGAGTTTATATTTCCTCCCAGAACCATGGTTACGTTGTAGACGCAGAGGGCCTTGAGGAGAAAAATATTGCACATCCTGCATTTGTAAATGTCAACGACGGAACAAACGAGGGTATGGCATACAATGGAAAGAATATCTTTACTGTACAGTTCCATCCGGAAGCATGCCCGGGACCACAGGATTCCAGTTACCTTTTTGACAGATTCATGAAGATGATGGGAGGAGAGAAATAATGCCAAGGAATAAGGACATAAAAAAAGTACTTGTAATCGGCTCAGGTCCGATCATAATCGGCCAGGCAGCAGAGTTTGACTATGCAGGAACCCAGGCATGCCGCTCCCTGAAGGAAGAGGGCATGGAGGTTGTACTTTTAAACTCCAATCCTGCTACCATCATGACAGATAAAGACATTGCAGACAGAGTTTATATCGAGCCGCTGACTGTTGAAGTCGTAGAGCAGCTGATCCTCAAAGAGAAACCGGACAGTGTACTTCCTACACTGGGCGGCCAGGCTGGTTTGAACCTTGCCATGGAGCTTGAGGAGAAAGGATTCCTGAAAGAGCACAATGTACGTCTCATCGGTACTACAGCAGCAACGATCCGTAAAGCTGAGGACCGTCAGGAATTTAAGGATACAATGGAAAAGATCGGCGAGCCGGTTGCAGCATCCAAGGTCGTAACAACTGTAGAAGACGGTGTTGCGTTTACTCAGACTATCGGTTATCCGGTTGTTCTCCGTCCTGCATATACACTTGGCGGAAGCGGCGGCGGTATCGCGCATAATGAGCCGGAGCTTCGTGAGATCCTTGAGAATGGTCTTCGTCTTTCTCGTGTAGGCGAGGTTCTTGTAGAGAGATGTATCGCCGGATGGAAAGAGATCGAGTACGAGGTAATGCGAGACAGCGCAGGAAACTGCATCACAGTCTGCAACATGGAGAACATTGACCCGGTTGGTGTCCATACCGGTGACTCCATCGTAGTTGCTCCTTCCCAGACCTTAGGAGATAAAGAGTACCAGATGCTCCGCACATCTGCTCTTAACATTATTACAGAGCTTGGCATCACAGGTGGATGTAACGTACAGTACGCTCTTCATCCGGAGAGCTTTGAATACTGCGTTATCGAGGTTAACCCTCGTGTAAGCCGTTCCTCCGCACTTGCAAGTAAGGCTACCGGTTATCCGATCGCCAAGGTTGCAGCCAAGATCGCACTGGGCTACACACTGGATGAGATTCCGAATGCCATCACAGGCAAAACATACGCAAGCTTCGAGCCGATGCTGGATTACTGTGTCGTTAAGATTCCGCGTCTGCCATTTGATAAATTCATCACAGCAAAACGTACACTGACTACACAGATGAAGGCTACCGGTGAGGTTATGAGTATCTGCCATAACTTTGAGGGTGCTTTGATGAAGGCTATCCGTTCCCTGGAGCAGCATGTAGACAGTCTGATGTCCTATGATTTCTCACATCTTTCTGATGAAGAACTGATGGACGAGCTGAACATTGTGGATGACCGCCGTATCTGGAAGATCGCAGAAGCTCTGAGACGAAATGTTTCCCAGGAGAAGCTTCATGATATCACAAAGATCGACATCTGGTTCATTGATAAGCTGGCTATCCTTGTTGAGATGGAGCAGGCTCTGAAGACTCAGAAGCTGGACAAAGACCTTCTTCTTGAAGCAAAACGTCTGGAGTTCCCGGACTACATCATCGCAGACCTGACAGGAAAGACAGAAGCTGAGATCAAAGACTTGCGTAAAGAGTACGGTATCCGTGCAGCATACAAGATGGTTGATACCTGTGCAGCAGAGTTTGCGGCAGAGACACCATACTATTATTCTGTATACGGCGATGAGCAGACAGAGAATGAAGCTGTAGAAACAAAAGATAAGAAAAAGATCCTGGTACTTGGTTCCGGCCCGATCCGTATCGGTCAGGGTATCGAGTTCGACTTCTGCTCCGTACATTGTACATGGGCATTTGCGAAAGAAGGATATGAGACGATCATCATCAACAATAACCCGGAGACAGTAAGTACAGACTTCGATATTGCAGATAAGCTGTATTTTGAGCCGCTGACACCGGAAGATGTTGAGAATGTTGTAAATATCGAGAAACCGGACGGAGCCGTTGTTCAGTTCGGTGGACAGACAGCCATCAAGCTTACAGAGGCACTGATCAAGATGGGCGTTAAGATCCTCGGAACATCTGCTGAGAACGTAGATGCTGCAGAGGACAGAGAGCTCTTTGATGCTATCCTTGAGAAATGTGAGATCCCGAGACCGAAGGGACATACCGTATTCACAGCAGAAGAGGCGAAAAAAGCTGCCAATGAGCTGGGTTATCCGGTACTTGTCCGCCCGTCCTATGTACTTGGAGGACAGGGAATGCGTATCGCTGTCAGCGATGAGGATGTGGAAGAGTACATCGGAATCATCAACCAGATCGCACAGGAGCATCCGATCCTTGTTGATAAATATCTCATGGGTAAAGAGATCGAGGTCGATGCGGTATGCGACGGTGAGGACATCCTGATCCCTGGAATCATGGAGCACATCGAGCGTGCAGGTATCCACTCCGGAGACAGTATTTCCGTATATCCGGCACAGACCATCAGCCAGAAAGCAAAAGATACCATTGCCGAGTACACACGTCGTCTTGCACAGGCACTTCATGTGATCGGTATGATCAATATCCAGTTTATCGTTGTAGGCGAGGATGTATATGTTATCGAGGTTAACCCACGTTCCAGCCGTACAGTACCGTATATCAGCAAGGTAACAGGAATCCCGATCGTTCCTCTTGCAACAAGAGTCATCCTTGGACACAAGATTAAAGAGCTTGGCTACACACCGGGACTTCAGAAAGAGGCAGAGTATTTCGCAATCAAGATGCCTGTATTCTCCTTCGAGAAGATCAGAGGCGCAGATATCAGCCTTGGACCTGAGATGAAATCCACAGGTGAGTGCCTTGGTATTGCAAAGACCTTCAACGAGGCTCTTTACAAAGCATTCATCGGAGCAGGAATCCGCCTTCCGAAACACAAACAGATGATCATCACTGTAAAAGATGAGGATAAAAAGGATATCATTCCGATCGCAAAACGTTTCGAGGCTCAGGGCTATCGTATCTTTGCAACACGAGGTACTGCAAGCATACTGACTGAGAACGGAATCAAGGTAACACGTACCAACAAGTTGGAGCAGCCTTCTCCGAACCTGATGGACCTGATCCTTGGCCACAAGATCGATGTTGTTATCGACACACCGCCACAGGGTGTTGAGCATCAGAAAGATGGTTTCGTGATCCGTCGTAATGCCATCGAGACAGGTGTCAATGTGCTTACAAGCCTTGATACTGCAGAGGCTCTGGTCACAAGTCTTGAGAATACAGACCTGAACCACCTGACTCTGGTAGATATCGCTACCATCGACAATCGATAAAAAATTGTAAATTTTGCGAAATAAAAAATTAAAAGTTTACGAATTGTCAAATATGTAATATACTGATAAGGACGGGGCCGTCGTTCACATACCGGCCCTGTCCTTATCTTGCTTTTGGAAAGGAGTTAACATGATTTTTATAGAATTACTGAAGGTTATCCTTCTCGGTATTGTGGAGGGAATCACCGAGTGGCTTCCGATCAGCAGTACCGGACATATGATCCTTGTGGACGAGTTCATCAAACTGAATGTATCCGAGGCATTTATGGAATTTTTCCTGGTGGTGATCCAGCTTGGCGCGATCCTGGCAGTTGTTGTACTGTACTGGAACAAGCTGTGGCCCTTTTACATAAGAAAAATCCCGAAAAAAACACAGATGGCGCTGCGTAAACAGTCGGCAGTACCCAGAACTGTCCTTACCTTTGTAGAAAAATACTGTGATAAGGATAAGTGGATCCTCTGGTTCAAGATCCTGGTAGCATGTCTGCCGACGATCATCATCGCTCTTCCTTTTAATGACATTATTGAAGAGAAATTTTATAACTATGTGGTCGTTGCCATCATGCTGATCGTTTATGGTGTGCTTTTTATCGTTATCGAGAACTACAACAAACGCCGCAGACCAACCTGCACCAGACTGGATGAGCTTTCCTTTAAGACAGCGCTGATCATCGGCTGCTTTCAGGTGCTTTCCGTGATCCCGGGAACATCCCGTTCCGGTTCTACCATTATCGGAGGTATCCTTGCAGGAACATCCCGTACGGTTGCAGCAGAATTTACCTTTTTCCTGGCAATTCCGGTTATGTTCGGAGCAAGTCTTCTGAAACTGGTGAAATTCGGTTTTGCCTTCAGCTCCACAGAGCTGATCATCCTGATCGTAGGTGTTGTGGTATCCTTTGTGGTATCTATTCTTGCCATCAAATTCCTGATGGGATATATCAAGAAACACGATTTTAAAGTATTCGGCTGGTACAGGATCATCCTTGGTATTCTGGTGCTCGGATACTTCGTTGGAAAAACATTTTTAGCATAAAACTGCAATCTGGAGGTAATCATTATGAAATATAAGAAGCTTTTGATCGTACTGACAGCAGTGACGGCGCTTGGTATGGCCGGATGTGGAAAATCATCAAAGGAAACAGCAGAGGTGACACCAACACCGGTTCCTACAGCCGCACCTACGGCTGCACCGGCTACATCCACACCGCTTCCCACATCTACACCTGCACCGAAGCTGATCGGTGTAAAGACAAGTACCGCAAAATTCGTTTATCTTACCAACAGCACGAAGGGAGAGATCCGTGAGATCTATCTCCGCGCGGCAGGAGGAGAAGAATGGGGCAAAAATCTTGTTCCTGCAGAAGCTACCATCAAAGATGCGGAACAGGTGCAGATGTATTACACCCCGGATTCTGCAAGGGATGCCATCTATGATATGAAGATCGTAGACGGAGACGGAAATGCCTATGAGATCTACAGTGTACAGCTGAGCGATATGGAAAAGGCAAAACTGATGATCGATAACGGAGAAGCATACCTGACCTATACAAGTCTCAGTGACAAGAGTGAGAAGAGCACTATTGGCAATGTGGAAACTGACAACAGTGAGGCGGATAGCAGTGATTCCGCAGACAGCACAGATGCTTCAGATCTGACAGATAGTTCTTCCGGTATCACAGATACTTCTTCCGACAACAGCGATGGAAGCTATGACAACAGTGATGATGGAAGTTATGACAACAGTGATGACGGAAGCTATGACAACAGCGATGACGGAAGCTACGACAACAGCAGTGATGATGGAAACTATGACAGCAGTGATGATAGCGGCGACTATGTAGATGACAGCAGCAGCAGCGGTAGCGGTGACGATTCTCTTGACAACAGTACAGATGACAGCGGAGACGGAGAGATTGTCTGGGATGATAACGGAGACTGGTCAGAGGAATAAACCGGGATCCTGTAAACAGAGGGAAACATGGAACAGACATTTCTTGAAAAACTGAAACGAGTAAAACCTGGGGATCTGCTTCACATTATTAAGTTTATCCTGGCATTTCCCATTGCGATGGTCTACAGACTTTTTCGCAGGGATCTCTGGCTTCTCTGTGATACGGAGAATGAATGCCGGGATAACGGATTCTGGTTGTACAAATATCTGAGAGAAAATACCAGTGAAGATGCAGTGTACGCCATCAACAGAAAATCTCCGGATTATGCCCGGGTAAAAGATCTGGGACAGGTGATCCAGTATGGAAGCTTCCGCCACTGGATATACTATCTGGCTGCGTCAAAAAATATCAGCTCCCAGAAAATGGGAAAACCAAACGCAGCCATCTGCTATGTGCTGGAGGTTTACGGAATCCTGCGGAACAAGCGGGCGTTCCTGCAGCATGGGATCATCACGGCAGATCTTAGTTTTCTGTACTATCCGCATACAAAAATGAGCCTTTTTGTTACCAGTACCTATGATGAGTGGAAATATGTCAATGACCGGTACGGATATCCGGAAGGCTATGTGCAGGAGCTGGGGCTATGCCGTTTTGACCAGCTTCATGATATGAAGATAAAAAAGAACCAGATCCTGATCATGCCGACATGGCGTATGTATATCCGCAATGAGATATCAGCTGCTGATCACGAGCTGGAAGCACAGAAATTCATGGAAACCGATTATTACCGTTACTGGGATGCACTTCTCAAGGATGAGAGACTGATCCGCTATATTGAGGAGAACGATCTTCAGATCATTTTTTATCCGCACAGGGAAATGCATCGGTTCCTGAAATATTTTCATGTGGATCATCCGAATATCACAGTGGCGTCCTGGCCTGAGTACGATGTGCAGACACTCCTTAAAGAGTCCGCAGTGCTGGTGACTGATTTTTCCAGTGTGGCCATGGATTTTGCCTACATGAAAAAACCACTGGTCTACTACCAGTTTGACAATGAAAAATTCCGGCAAAGTCATCATCAGATCGGGTATTTTGATTTTCGGAAAGATGGCTTCGGCCCGGTATGTGTAACGGAACAGGAAGTAACGGACTGGCTGATCCGTCTGCATGGACAGGGATTTGCCAATGAAGAAATCTATCTGGAAAGACACGGAAAATATTTTGATCTGTGGGATACAAAGAACTGTGAAAGAAATTACAAAGCGATCAAAGAAATGTAACAGGTGGTGAAAAATTGCAGCAGTTAATGGAGGCTCCGGCGGAGATCAAGGTAAAAACCAGGAAATTTTCGCTGACAAAAGGAACCATAAAGATCAGTTTTGAGCTGGAAGGATCCAGAGGAAGGATCCGTTCCCTGAAGCTGAAACAGCGAAATACAGTGCTGGATACAAGCTTTCCTTTTGAAATGCAGACAGCAAAAAAAGGAAATACGATCGTGTATCATGCACAGATCAATGTAGATCAGTATCCGATGGAAACCGCATTCTGGGATGTGGTGGCATCTGTGGATAAAGAAGGAAAAGGAAATTATGAGGATGCGATCCTGGGAGGCTTAAGTTCAAAACTTAAACTTAAGCTGATTCTTTTTCCAAGATGGACCAGAACCGGGGATGGGCATATGGTTTATCCATTTGTTAACGGAGCAAGGCAGTTTACCATTCAATACCGGAAATATGATCCGAAATATGACAGCTATGCATTTATAGCAAAAGAATTTCTTGCATTATTCTGCTATTTTATCCTGAAACCTTACTGGGATCACAAGAAATTATGGCTGATCTGCGAGAAATATTGTACAATGGCACAGGACAACGGCCTCTATTTTTTTCGGTACTGTATGGAGCATGTACCGGAGAAGGACAGAAGTCGGATTTTTTATGTAATAGATAAAAAATGTCCGGATTATCAGGCCGTAAAAGAGTATGATGCCAATGTGATCCAGTTCATGTCATTTAAGTACATGATCTATCTCAGCGCTGCCCGGTATCTGATATCTACTGATGCGATCCGGCATTTTTATATCTGGGATTCGCCCAACAGCATCTACAAGGTTCTGTATCAGGCACGGAAGAACATCGTATTTCTCCAGCATGGAGTGATGGGCTTCAAGCAATGCCACAGGACCTTCCATAAAGGCGGAGGCAATCAGATGGCACTGTTTGTGGTGTCTTCAGGTTATGAACAGAAGATCATCCATGATTATTTCGGATACGATAATGAAGAGATCATCATTACCGGACTAGCCAGGTGGGATGTGCTGGAGGACAAGTCAGATCCGACTCATAAAGAGATCCTGCTGATGCCTACATGGAGAAACTGGCTGGAGGATATCAGCGAGGATCAGTTCAAAAAAAGTGAATACTATCAGCGTTATAAAGCATTTCTGCAGGATGAGAGGCTTAAGACTCTTCTGGAAAAGGAGGATATCACGCTGAATTTTTATATCCATCCGAAATTCCGGGAACATATCCGGAGCTTTCAGGTGGAAGACAGGCATATCCGTCTGATCCCATTTGGGACCATGCCGCTGAATCAGCTTCTGATGAGCTGCCATATGCTGATCACCGATTATTCTTCTGTTTCCTGGGATGTCTACTATCAGGAAAAACCGGTGATATTTTATCCTTTTGATCTGGAAACCTATGAGAAAGTCCAGGGAAGCTATATGGACTATAAAAAAGATGTTTTCGGAGATCTGGCATGGGATCAGAACCAGCTGGTGGATCTTATCGGAGAATATGTGAGGAACGGATTCCGTGAAAAACCGGAATTTTCAGGAAGGAGAGATGAGCTTCTTCCCTACAGGGACAATGACAATAGCAAACGAATCTATGAATATATAGCCAATGCTCAAATACCGGACAAACTGAAAAGAAGGCTGAAAGAGAAAAAATTTTAATGTAAGGATACAAAAGGAGCAATATGAACAGGGAGTATGAATTTTCAGTAGTTGTTTTTGCAAAAGATACCGCAAAGCTTTACAGAACCTTTAAAAATGTACGTGAGGTCACACCTAAAGGAACGGTACAGATCCTTGCAGTACGCACAGCAGGAGATATGGATATCCCTGATGAACGGGACATGAGGGAGTTGGAAGAAGCCGGAGAAAAGGAGAAAGAGCTCAAGGACGAAGAGCTGGATAAGATCTACGGAGCGTTCAATCCGGAAGATTCCCGTTTCCGGGAGATGCTGGATGACAGGGATCTTTTATATATTGACGGACTGGAATGCGGGGATCTTGTGGCAGAGCTGAAGGATAAGATAGCCGGAAACTATGTCGTTTTTGCAAAAGCCGGAATCTGTTTTTCCCCAAAATCCAGTGCAGAGGTCAGACGCTGCTTTGAGGAAGACAACAGAGATGTTGTCATAACAAAGATCCGTGGAAAAGGAAATATCCATGTGCGGGAGCATAATAACTACTGTGACCGTTTCACCGAAAAAACAACGCTGGATAACAATGTATATCTTCTGCATCAGTTGTATGCCGCTTATACATTTGCAGCAGATCAGGTGAAATGGGTATCCGAGATCCGTCCGGAGATATGGTATCTGGATGTGATGACTATGGTATATCAGTCCGTTGTAAGCTGCCGGAGTCTGGGAGTGACTTCAGGGGAAGATATCTATGTGCAGATCCTTGCGGACCATCTCATGGTGGAGGACTGGAAGAATATGCTGCAGGATCCGAAGCAACTGGAAGTATTTTATCAGGAATTTTTCCGAAAGATCGCAGACTGCAGAAGAAAAGAAAATCCTGTTCATGAAAAAAATGCAGATTATGTGCTGCTGTATTACAGCGCAAAAATGGCTGATATCATATTTGATAACGAGGAGCTTGATGAAGAGAAAAAATGCAGATATGAGGAAGACATCGAAAGCTTCCTGAAACAGATGGAGTTTCCGGAGATCGTGATGTCCAATCAGCATCTCAGCAGGGCAAACAAAGTATATCTTCTCCGGAAATATTATCCGGATATCCGAAAAAAATTCCCGGATCAGGCGGACACGATCCTGAATCCCATATATGATAATCTTAATGTCAAGATATTCCAGCCGGAAAAAGACCAGCTGCACTGTGAATTTTCCATTGTGGAGCCTGTGAGCAGGACAAACCGTGCATATATGATGACTGGTGGCAGCACCTATGAAGCCAGATGGAAATATACACTGGGAAGAACCGGCTGGTGCAGGGAAGAAAGTGCCGTTGAGAAGCTGTATATCGTGGACATTCCGCTTTCTGAGATCAGGGAGTTTATCAGCTGGGGTACAGGCACAGATGGACATGTAAATAAAATGTACAATATTTCCTACGGAAAATATGTGCCATTTACAAAGAAGCTGCCGCTTTTCCTTCATATAGAGGATAAGCTTCTGTATCTTAACGAAAAAGTCCGGATGATCCGTGGAGAGGATCAGGAAGATGCAAAAGTTCTGGGCCATCAGTATGAAGTAACTGTAGAGCCATACAGCCAGAGCAGAGAGAAACAGCTGAAGAAAAAACGCACCAAAGCAATATTTTCTCAGGGAAAGGCCGGAAAAAAGGCAGTTCTCGTGCGTAAGCTCTACGAGATGCAGAAGGCAAAGCAGAAAAAGCAGATCTGGCTGATCTCCGATCGTACAACACGCGGAGATGACAACGGCGAAGTGATGTTCCGCTATCTCTGCGCCAATCCGGACCCTACGGTGGAGCCTTATTTTGTAGTCAACAAGGATACACAGGATTATGTGGAAATGAGGAAGCTTGGAAAGGTTGTGGAGCCTTTTTCCTGGAAGCATAAGCTTCTGTTCCTGCTGAATGAATTTTCACTGTCCTCCCAGGCTAACAAACCGGTGATCAATCCTTTTGGAAAGCTGGAGTATCTGTACCGCGATATCATCTATGACAAAAAGCTGGTATTTCTGCAGCATGGTGTTACCAAAGACAACCAGTCCAAGTGGCTGAACAAATACAACCGTAATCTTTTCGGATTTATCGTCAGCACAAAGCCGGAGTATGATTCTGCCTTTACCTATGACTATTTTTATCCGGAAAAAAATATCTGGCTTACGGGAATGCCACGTTATGACCGTCTGGTCCATGATGAACGCAAGTATGTGACGGTGATGCCTACCTGGCGCAAGAGCCTTTCCTCAGGAACCGATGCCAGAGGAGTATGGCAGCTTGGAAAAGAATTTCAGGAAAGCGAATACTTCCATTTTTATGATGATCTTCTCAACAACGAAAAACTTCTGGGAGCGGCAGAGAAATACGGATATACCATCTGCTTCATGCCTCACCCAAATACCATTGACGGCCTGCATATGTTCCGCCATGATCCACGGGTAAAATTTATGGATTCGTCTTATTCCTACAAGGACATTTTTGCCCAGACAGATCTGATGATCACGGACTATTCTTCGGTTGCCTTTGATTTTGCATACCTGAGAAAACCCATCGTATACTCCCAGTTTGACAGAGACAGCTTTTTCAGTGGTGCGCATTCCTACACAGAGGGATACTTTGACTATGAGAGAGATGGCTTTGGAGAGGTGGAACATACACTGGACGGAACTGTGGAACGGATCATTGAATATATGGCAGACAGCTGTCAGATGAAAGAGGAATATCGGAAACGAATGGATGAGACCTTTGCATTTAATGACCGTAACTGTTCCAAACGTGTGTATGAGAGGATCATCGAGAATCGGTAATATGGAGGTTGGATTTTGGAAGGAAAGCAGGCAATAAAGTTTGATAAATATAATTCTCAGGCGATAAAGGGCATTGCCATTGTTATGATGCTGTTCCATCATATGTATCTGAGTCAAGACAGATTTGAGGGACTGAATGTTGTTTTCACTCCGTTTTCGGCAGATCGGATCATGTATCTGTGCAGAACATTTAAGATCTGTGTACCGATCTATGCATTTATTTCCGGATACGGACTGTATCTCAGTTACAGAAAAAATAATTCCACACCTGGTAAGTGGACAGCCAAAAGACTGATAAAAACAATGGGAGGGTTCTGGATCATATGGGGGCTTTCTGTTGTGATCTTACAGCTTTATAACGGCTATGCCGTGACCAGATATTTCGGAAACGGAAATATTGCCAAAGGTGTTAGCGCAATGGTGCTGGATTTTTTTGGTCTGGCGAAACTTTTCGGAACTTCGACTCTGAACGGAACCTGGTGGTATATGAGCGCGGCGATCATTTTTATCATCTGCGTGCCGCTGTTTATGATAAAGGAAGAATATCTGGTATTTATTCTTGTGGCTGTTGCGGCATTTCCGCGGACAATTTCCATGGAGGTTATGGGAATTACAGGTATTTATGCATTTTTACCGGTATTTCTCATGGGAATGTGTGTAGCCAAGTATGATTTGTTTAACCGATGGTTTAGGATATGGAATGTTGGAGTGAAGCATGTTTTCAAATTTCTTCTGGAACTTCTTGCGGTGTTTATTTTGTATAAAGCCTACAGAACTTTGCCGCTGAAGGTATACAGTGAGATCCACTGGGGTGTGTATCCAATTGTATTTATGGCATTTTGCTGCGAATTTATTAATGTTATTCCGGGAGTGCGACAGATTTTACTGTTTCTCGGAAAACATTCCATGAATATATTTCTGATACATACATTTATAAGACAATATTCTTTTGTGTATGTGAGTGGATATTTTCTGACCAATACACTGACGCTTCTGCTGGCTTCACTGGCCGTGTCCATAGCGCTGGAATGGCTGAAAAAGGTAAGCGGATACAACCGCCTGATCCAGAACATCTGTGTGAAAATAGGATAATAAAGATAAAGGAGAAAGACCTGTCATCGTCTGTGGCAGGTCTTGTTAAAGTATGAAAGCAAAGAAAATAGTTTGTATATATTGGATGATATTAGTAATGATTTTTGGAGGCATTATTGGTATCAGAAGTACAGAGATAAAGGTCGAGGCTGCTGAAAGAACAGTACGATTTTGGGATAACAGTGGAAATTATCTTCAGAAATCCGGCGGAAACTGGTATCTGAAAGATTCAAAGAAGCGAAAACTTAGCGGATTGCGTTATTTGTCAATTCCAAAGACAGAGTTTTTAAAAACAGGATTTTATATGTTTGACAAAAACGGAAAACTTTTGAGAAAACAATCCGTGTATTATTTCGATAAAAAGACAGTTTCTGGTGTCCGCTTTGATAAATACCACATCACAGACTCCAATGGAAGAATTTCAAAGGGAGAGCGTGGCTTTGTAAACGTAGCTGAACAGAACGTGCGGGGCAAAAAAATTATCGCAGGCATTTATTATGTGGAAGCGTACGGAAAACTGGCTGATCGTGGAACAGTACGTTATATAAGACAGAGAAGATTCGGTGGGCGTAATTTTAAAAGTGGTTATTATTATTTCTATGGAACCGGAAGAATCTGCATGCGTCCGTCTTTTCATAAAATGAACAAAACAGTTCAGGGAAAAAAGTTTAACGGAATCTATTATTTTGGCAATGATAACGGAAGAATGGCACAGAAGGCAGGGTGGGTAACCTGTGATGGCCAGCAATATTATGTAGATCAAAATGGAAAAATGCTGGTGAACCGGTGGAAAGATGGCTATTACCTGAAATCTAACGGAACCATTGCGAAAAATATGAAAACACCGGATGGTCAGTATGTGGACTGGAGGGGAAGAAAAAGTACAAGATCAGAGTATGCCTTAAGTGAGTTTAAATCGGAATTAGAGAGTTTTGCTTCTGCCTACGGTGGAAACTGGTCTGTTTATATAAAAGATCTGAAAACAGGAAATGTTGTAAATATAAATGATCAGGAAATGTATCCGGCAAGTACGATCAAGGCGTTTGTGATGGCATCCGTCTATGATCAGATTCGTCAGGGAAAAATGCAATACAGCTCCGGTGTGTACAGCTTGCTGTGGGATATGATCACTGTCAGTGATAATGAATGTTATAATGAACTGGTAAGGCGTCAAGGGGGTGGAAGCTTTGTAGGAGGAACGGCTGTAGTGAACCAATATCTTCGAAAGAACGGTTACAAAAATACCGGCTGCCACAGTTCCTTGCATCCATCTTCTTCAGCCTGGAGCAGTGATGGGTGGCGTAACACGGCATCTGCAAAAGATTGTGGGATGCTTTTAGAAAAAATCTATAGAGGTCGGTGCGTTTCTCAACAGTATTCCAGAGAAATGTTAAATCTTTTACTGCATCAGACGAAACGATACAAAATTCCATCAGGCCTTCCGGCAGGTGTAGTGTGTGCGAACAAAACGGGTGAAACAAGCTCAGTTCAGCATGATATGGCGATCATCTATGGAAAGAAAACAAATTATGTATTATGTATATTTTCTGAAGGAGCTTCCGAAGATCATTTACTGCACGGAATCCGTTCGATTTCTTCAAGAGTATATCAATATCTGAATAAATAAAGATCAGCCAGCAGTCATGAGCTCGGGGGCCTTCCTTGATTCGGTAAAAATAAGGAGCATTCATGAACGTGCTGGCTGATTTTGTATTATCATCAAAGAAATGGTTGCGGAAGAATTTCACAGATAAGATTTTTCTTTATCCTTTAATATGCCGGATGTTTCCGGTATCTGTGGTATCGTAGCCGGTCTGGAGAGACAAGAACCGACGGAAAGGTTCGGATGCAATGGTTTCCGCTACGGCCTGAAAGCCGGGGGTGCTCAGATTTTTAGTCTGCATAACCAGGAAGAGTGATTCCTGGCAAACAGGAAGAAAATCCAGCTCCGGAAAGCTTCTCG
The DNA here is from genome assembly GCF_022868965.1 of Blautia sp. NSJ-140. Taxonomy (NCBI): domain Bacteria; kingdom Bacillati; phylum Bacillota; class Clostridia; order Lachnospirales; family Lachnospiraceae; genus Blautia; species Blautia sp. NSJ-140. The sequence continues at coordinate 135,166 of NZ_JALIFS010000010.1, forward strand.
CTACACAGGCCTCGCCAAGAGCTATGTCTGCCTGTCCGCCAGCCACCGCAGCAGCCGTGGAGTGATCGGTAACAAGCTCATTTCGATATCCGGATATGGAATCCGGTGAAATTTCGGAAGATAGAAGTGTACGGTCAAGAAGGATACGACGGCTGCTTCCTTTTTCGCGGTTCGCAAAAATAATATCTGCCCGTGTAAGATCAGAAAATCCCCGGATATTCTTGGGATTTTCTTTTTTTACATAGAAGCCGACGGGATACTGACACAGAGAGATCACAGTCAGTGGGATACCGGGTACAAGGCTATGGATATCTTCCGGTGAGGCGGATGCACAGGCAATGTGGACTTTTTCAAAATAAAGAGAATACAGTCCGTTGTAGGTATTCATGTGAGATTGCAGAATCGGCAGACTGTCCGGGTGTGTGGGAAGCTGATTCAGGAGAAGATCCAGAGCCGGAGAAGCCTGCCCGCTGATGATCAGTCCACTGGAATGCAGAAGATAATCTCTTTTCAGAAGAGAACTTTCCGGCTGATAATTGTGAGACTGAACAGAAGAGGAAGAACATTCCGGACTATTAAGATACTGAGACAACTGTTCCTCGCTGACCCGCAGTTGTTTACCGACTTTGGAGGATGGCAGCTCTCCCCGCTTGATCAGGTCATATACCGTTGACTTTTTGATCTTCAGCTTATCTGCCACTTCCTGGGCTGTGTAAACCTTATTCATCGATACCTACCATAACATTGGTTGCTTTGATGACTGCGTAAGCATCAGATCCTACTTTCAGTCCAAGTTCTTCCACCGCCGCACAGGAGATGGTAGCAGTGATGATATTTCCACCACCGATATCGATAGAAACGATGGAATTTACAGCTCCCTGGTTGATGTTGATGATTTTTCCTTTTAACTGATTACGTGCACTGAGTTTCATAGGTAATTCTCCTTTTCTTGAATATTGAATGAACCGGATCAGGCAAGTTCTATGCTTCCGTTGTACAGAGCAATGAACATGATGTGGGATTTGTCCGTATCAGGAGTGCTGCAAGCCATTCATGATAAGAAACGAAGCCTGTCAGCTATGCATTTATGATAGCACTTGTAGAGAAAAACAGCAATGCCTTATAGCTTGACAAGAAACTTTCCTTTCGGTAAAATTATACGAAACAATTCAAAACTAAACAAAACTGAATGAAACGGAAAAGGAGAGAAGCAAAAGATGAAGAAAAAAATCTTAGCAGCTCTTACCGCGGGAATTTTAACAACAGGCCTTATGACCGGAACTGTTTTTGCAGCAGACAAAGAAGTGAAAGGTGATGAGAACCTGAAGGGAGAGGTTTATGCTTTTATCGCTGCCAGCCTCAGCAATTCCATGGAGGAGATCCAGAAGGATTTCAATGAGCTTTATCCGAATATAACAATCTATTACAGTGCAGACAGCTCAGGTACACTGCAGACACAGATCGAGGAAGGTGCACGCTGCGATCTTTTCTTTTCAGCAGCAGATAAACAGATGGATGCCCTCACAGAGGAAAAACTAACAAAGGAAGACACCGTCAAGGATCTTCTTGAGAACAAAGTCGTTCTGATCAAACCAAAGGACGGAGAGACAAAGGTAACAGGATTCGAGAATATCACAGACGCTGAGAATCTGGCGCTTGCAGGAGAGGATGTTCCGGTGGGACAGTACTCCCGTGAGATCTTTAGCAATCTTGGAATCATGGACGATGTAAACAAAATGGAGATCAACGAGTGCAAGAATGTAACGGATGTACTTGCAGCAGTCAGTGAAGGAAGTAATGAGGTTGGTGTTGTATATGCGACAGATGCTGCATCTGTTACTGATAAAGTAGATATCATCGCAGAGGCGCCGGCAGACAGCCTTAAGACGCCGGTTCTTTATCCTGTGGGACTTATCGAGGACAAGGAAGCATCTGAAGACGATACAAAGGCAGCAGAGGTTTTTCTTGATTATGTAGAGTCTGACGCAGCGATCAAGGTATTTGAGGACTATGGATTTACAGCATATGAGGCTGAGGACAGCACAGCTTCCGCAGACAGCACATCCAAATGAGTATGATGTAGAAAATCGGCAGTAAATACTGAAACACAGTAAATGCTGACACAGGAATGAAATATGGCAGAATTTTTGAGCGAAATAAATTGGAGTCCTCTGTGGATTTCCTTAAAAACAGGTCTGGCAGCGACAGTGATCGCTTTTTTTCTGGGAATATTCTTTGCCCGAAAGATTATGAAACTGAAGCCGGGAGCCAGAGCAGTACTGGACGGGATCCTTACTCTTCCGTTGGTACTTCCTCCTACAGTGGCTGGATTTTTTCTGCTTCTGATCTTCAGCCTGAAAAGGCCCTTCGGAAGCTTTCTTCTGGATAATTTTGATATTAAGATCGTGCAGACCTGGAAGGGCTGTGTGATTGCAGCGGCAGTGATCGCATTTCCGCTGATGTACCGCAATGCACGGGCTGCTTTTGAACAGGTGGATATAAATCTTATCCATGCAGGTCAGACTCTGGGGATGAGCGACAGCCGGATATTCTGGCGGGTAGTTATGCCGGCGGCAGGACCGGGGATTGCATCCGGAACAGTGCTGGCATTTGCACGCGCGATCGGAGAATATGGCGCAACCTCCATGCTTGCCGGAAATATCCTTGGAAAAACCAGAACAGTTTCTGTTGCCATTGCATCAGAGACAGCAGCCGGAAATTACGGAACTGCAGGATTCTGGGTCATTGTGATCGTGCTGATATCCTTTGTGATCGTGGCATTGATCAATATCGTATCCGGAAGAGGAATGAAGACAAGAAGGTGGATCTGATGGCAGTCAAAGTAAATATCGAAAAAAACTTCCGTGATTTTTCCCTGAAGGTGAATTTTGAAGGCAGTTCGGCATCCATTGGGCTTCTTGGTGCTTCCGGCAGCGGAAAAAGCATGACCTTACGTTGTATTGCAGGGATCGAAACACCGGATAAGGGAAGAATCGTCATCAATGGAAAAACAGTGTTTGATTCTGAAAAGGGGATCAATTTGAAACCGCAGAAGCGACGGATCGGATATCTGTTTCAGAATTATGCTTTGTTCCCAACCATGACAGTGGAACAGAATATCCGCTGCGGTTATCGTGGGGAAAAATCCTCCGCCAGGGAAAAGGTGGCAGATCTGATTCGGCGATATCATCTGGAGGGGCTGGAGAAGCGCCTGCCCTCACAGCTTTCCGGCGGACAGCAGCAGAGAGTGGCACTGGCCAGAATGATGATCGGAGAGCCGGAAGCTATTCTTCTGGATGAGCCGTTTTCCGCACTGGACGGTTACCTGAAGGACGTGCTCCAGCGGGAGATGCAGGATTTCCTCAAGGACTATCCGGGAGATATGATCCTTGTGACACACAGCAGAGATGAGGCCTATAAATTCTGCAGGGAGCTTTCCATTGTACATGAAGGCAGGATCATTGTGACAGGGGAGACAAAGCAGCTGTTTGAGAGACCGGGACTTCTGGAAGCAGCAAAGCTTACCGGATGTAAGAATTTTTCCAGAGCGGAGAGACTGGGACCTCACGAGATCTATGCGGCGGACTGGAAAATGAAGCTCCGTACCGAAGAAAACGTAGATGAGGACATTACTTACGTAGGGATACGCGGCCACTGGATCCGCCCGGAATCAAAGCCGGGTGAGAACTGTATGGCAGTGCGGGTAGAACAATACATAGAAACTACATTTGAACATCAGTATATGATCCGGAACAAAGTGGAAGAGAATGCTGCCGGATTATGGTGGATGCGTCCCAAAAACAGCTTTACGGAGGATCCGGATAAAGATCTTCCGGAATATCTGTATCTTCCACCGGAGCATCTGATGTTGCTGAAATAAAAAAGCCCGGAAACAGACATTATCTGCTGTTTCCGGGGCTTTTTTGTGTTCCGGCATTTTGGATGGATTTTTACGGGCAGAATTTATTTTCCATGATTTCCGGAGTAGGTGATGTAATCGGACACCATCATGGCAAGCTTGAAGGCCAGTGCATCCTCAAAGGTACGGATATCCAGGCCAAAACGTTTCTGCAGCTTTTCAAAACGGTATACCAGAGTATTCCGGTGCACATAGAGCTGTCTGGAAGTTTCAGAAAGGTTCAGGTTATTTTCAAAGAAGGTCCGGATGATATTGAGGGTTTCGTCGTCAATAGATTCCAGGGATTCTTCTCCGAAGATCTCGCCTACAAACATGTTGCAGACCTGAGTGGGAAGCTGATAGATCAGACGGCCAATGCCCAGCCGGTTGTAACCGAAAACGTTTTTGTCAGCATAAAAGATCTTGCCGACCTCCAGAGCAGTGCGGGCTTCCTTGTAGGCGTCGGAAAGCTCCATGATATCATCTGCAACATTGCTGTAGGAAACCCAGGCAGAAGTCATGGCTTCTGTATTGAGCATATCCACCAGCATGCAGGCGATACCATCCAGCTCTTCGTAGCTTTCGGTGTTCTGAAGCTCACGTACTACGATGATGCCGGAATCATCCAGTGCAGTGATAAAATCCCGTGTACGGGCAGAAAAGATGTTACGGATGGTAGCAAGGGCATTTTCGTCCTTGTGCTGCTTGGTTTCTACAAGAAATACCGCACGGCGGGCAGTAGGTGTGATATGAAGACGGGCAGCCTTGTTAAAAGCCTCTACCTGGGAATAGCGGTTCAGGAGAAGATTCTGCATAAAGGAGTTCTTGTCTGTTTTTTCCGTATAGGCGGTTAGGAGACTTTCTACCTGGCAGACAGCAAGCTCTCCGATGGTAGAAGCCTGCTCTCCGGAGCCCCATACGATCAGAAGCATATTGCTCTGAGGTGCGTTGTTCAGCTTGTACAGACTGCAGCTGTGATTGGAGATGCATAAGGCAGGATCCTCCCGGAACTGAGCAAGCTTTTCAGAAGAAGGAAGTCGGCGGTTCCCTGTGGAAATGTATATCTGGTCATTTTCATCCAGAATACAGAAATCAAGACCGCTGATCCGGTTCCAGTCATCCAGAGATTTTTGAATTGTTTGCTGTATTTTCATAAAAAGCGTCCTTTCTGATGTAAAATAAAACTAGTGAAATAAAAAGAAAACCCCGGGAAATCATATCCCCGGGGTTACATTCTGTTTTTATGATTCGATGAGAATTAGTTTGTGATAGTAAGCTCTGTCTCTTTGTCGAAGAAGTGAGCTTTCTCCATATCGAATGCAAATCTGATCGGATCACCGGTCTTAGCTGTTGTACGAGGATCAACTCGTGCTGTAACCTGAGTTCCGTCAACATCGAAGTACAGGAATACTTCAGCACCAAGAAGCTCGTAAACTTTAACTACGGAGTTCATTGGTTTGCTTGGAGATGTCTCAAGGAACATCTGAGAATCATGGATATCCTCAGGACGGATACCAAGAACAACTTTCTTTCCAACATAGCCTTTATCTTTCAGGACTTTAGCTTTAGCTGCCGGAACGATAACCTCATGCTCACCACCGATCGTAGCAACTACATTACCGCCTTTCTCGGAGATAACAGCATCAAGGAAGTTCATCTGCGGAGATCCCATGAATCCAGCAACGAAGAGGTTACCTGGTTTCTGATACAGGTTCTGTGGTGTATCAACCTGCTGAACAACACCGTCTTTCATAACAACGATTCTGGTACCAAGTGTCATAGCCTCTGTCTGGTCATGTGTTACATAGATGATTGTAGCACCAAGTCTCTGATGAATCTTGGAGATCTCGATACGCATCTGTACACGAAGTTTAGCATCCAGGTTGGAAAGAGGCTCATCCATAAGGAATACCTTAGGATTACGAACGATAGCACGTCCCATAGCAACTCGCTGTCTCTGACCACCGGAAAGAGCCTTCGGTTTACGATCAAGAAGCTTGTCAAGGTCAAGAATTCTTGCTGCTTCACGAACAGCCTTGTCGATCTGGTCCTTCGGAACTTTACGAAGCTTAAGTCCGAATGCCATGTTATCATAAACTGTCATATGAGGATACAGAGCGTAGTTCTGGAATACCATTGCGATATCACGGTCCTTAGGCTCAACATCGTTCATGACTTTGTCACCGATCTTAAGTGTACCACCGCTGATCTCCTCAAGACCTGCGATCATACGAAGTGTTGTAGATTTTCCACATCCGGATGGTCCTACGAAGATGATGAATTCTTTGTCTTCAATCTCCAGGTTGAAATCTTTAACTGCCTGGAAGCCGTTCGGATAAGTTTTATTAATGTGAGATAATGATAAACTTGCCATTGTTGTTTCCCTCCAAAATTAATATATTGTTTTTACGTAATTTCCTTTGCTGGTTAACAGTATATCGAAAATGAGGGAAAAGGGCTAGAGCTGAATCGTACAAAGTTTCCGGCAGTTTCTTGTCATTCTGACGAAAAAATGAAAGGGGATTTTTCGTCATTTTGTCAAAACGACGGTTTCCAGTGTACCGTAACGCAGAATCTTCAATATGTAAAAAAAGTTCAAATAAGTTATTTACAGCTAACTGAAGTTGGAGTATACTAACTTATTAGATAAAAGAAAAGTTTTCTCAATAAAGGAGGGATCAGAATGCATATTGCAGAAGCTGAAACAGAAGAGAAAAAAACAGGATGCTACCGTCATACAGAGATGCAGAGGGATCTTATTATAGAGAAACTGAAGGAGAAGGGATTCCGCATCACCAGACAGAGAAAGATCCTTCTGGATATTATCCTGGAGGGAGAGTGCTCCTGCTGTAAGGAAATCTATTACAGGGCTTTCGCACTGGATCCAGGAATCGGTGTGGCCACAGTATATCGTATGATCAATACACTGGAGTCCATCGGTGCTATCAGCCGAAAGAATATGTATCGCGTGGCATGCAGCACAAAAGGAGCCTGTGCAGTAGAACTGGATGATGATACGATATGCCATCTGTCCGGGCAGAAGCTTAATGAAGTGATCCTTGCAGGACTTCGGGCCTGCGGAGAGATCAGTGAGCAGAATATCCGTACCCTGGCACTGCTGCCTGTTCATGAGGTCGGGTGAGTATGGAAAAGCTATGGCACAATATAATAGGAAAGAAGAGGTTTGTGCAGACTAATAATTAGACAAATTAAACTATTAGTAAAAAATAACTGTTAGGCAAAAATAACTGAAAATTCAACAAATTGTATCAAAAACACAAAAAAAACACTGGACTTTTTCTTACAGACATTTTATAATGATGAAAATATCGGGGCGGACATGAAAAAATCCTCACCGGAAATCAGAAAAAATAAAAATCATATATCAGGAGGATACTTATTATGGCAGACTTTAAATTCAAAAAATCAGGACTTTTTGCAGCAGGCGTTCTTTTCGGAACAGCAGGAATCAAGATCCTTACAAGCAAGGATGCGAAGAAGCTTTACACAGGATGCACAGCAGCCGTTTTAAGAGCTAAGGACTGCATTATGAAAACAGCTACGAATCTGCAGGAGAACGCTGAAGATATTTTCGCTGAAGCTAAGGAGATCAATGAGGAAAGAGCAGCAGCTGAAGAAGCTGTAGAGGATGTTGAGACAGAAGCAGAGGAAACTGTAGCTGAGGATGCATTCAAAGAAACAGCAGAAGAGACAGAAGAAGCAACAGAAGAGACAGCAGAAGAGACAGCAGAGTAAAGAGGCGATTTTCCGTGAAATTTTATATCAAACATGAGACAAGAGGCCGGCTTCGTATCCATCTTGCTCAGAAGAGAATGAGTTACGGGCAAGCAGATACGCTGCTGTATTATCTCGAGAACCTTGATGGAGTGGCTTCTGCTAAGGTATACGAGAGAACCTGTGATGCAGTTATAAATTATCGGGGCAGCAGAGCAGCGGTTATCCGTGGCATCAGCGAATTTCATTATCAGGATGTAGAGGTTCCTTCACAGGTGCTGCAGAGCTCAGGGAGAGCACTGAATGCAGAATATCAGGAGAAGCTGATTTCCAAAGTGATCTGTCATTATGGAAGAAGGCTTTTTTTGCCATATCCGCTGAATGCCATTTATACAACAGCTACTTCCCTGAAATACATCTGGAAGGGAATTGATACACTTCTTCACCGTAAGATCGAGGTGCCGGTTCTGGATGCCACTGCAATTGGAGTGTCTGTATTACGTCAGGACTTCGGTACTGCAGGCTCCATCATGTTCCTGCTTGGGATCGGAGAGATCCTGGAAGAGTGGACACATAAGAAATCCGTAGGTGATCTTGCAAGAACCATGTCCCTGAATGTTGGCAAGGTATGGCTGAAGAGACAGGATCAGGAGATCCTGGTAGAGTCCGGAGAGGTCCAGCCGGGAGATGAGGTTGTTGTACGTATGGGTACCGTAATTCCTTTTGACGGAAGTGTTACGGATGGAGAGGCTATGGTCAACCAGGCTTCTCTTACCGGCGAGTCTGTACCGGTATGCAAGAAAGAGGGCAGCGTTGCCTATGCAGGCACTGTTGTGGAGGAAGGTGAGATCACCATCCGCGTAAAGACAGTAGGAGGTTCCAGCCGTTATGACAAGATCGTCACCATGATCGAGGAGTCTGAGAAGCTGAAATCTTCTTTGGAGGGAAAGGCAGAGCATCTGGCAGATAAGTTGGTTCCCTATACTCTTGGAGGAACAGCACTTACATATCTGATTACCAGAAACGCTACCAAAGCTCTTGCGATCCTGATGGTAGACTTCTCCTGTGCGCTGAAGCTTGCAATGCCGATCTCCGTATTGTCCGCAATCCGTGAGGCCGGTACACACAAAGTTACAGTTAAGGGCGGTAAATATCTGGAGGCAATGGCAGAGGCAGATACCATCGTATTTGACAAGACCGGAACTCTGACAAAAGCGAAACCGACCGTTGTGGACGTGGTTCCGTTTGATAACAATAATCCAGATGAAATGCTTCGTATCGCCGCATGTATGGAAGAGCATTTCCCGCATTCCATGGCGAAAGCCGTTGTCAGTGCAGCCAAGAAGAAACATCTGGCACACGAGGAGATGCATTCCAAGGTTGAATATGTAGTAGCGCATGGAATTTCCACTACGATCGAAAACCATAAGGCCGTGATCGGAAGCTATCACTTTGTATTTGAAGATGAGAAATGTCTGATCCCGGAGGAAGGCAGGGAGAAATTCGACAATATTCCGGAAGAGTATTCTCATCTGTATCTTGCCATTGACGGACGCCTTGCGGCAGTGATCTGTATTGAAGATCCCCTTCGTGAGGAAGCGAAAGCTTCTGTAGAAGCACTGCGTGGGGCAGGAATTTCCAAGATCGTTATGATGACAGGGGACAGCGAGCGTACAGCAGCAGCCATTGCCAGACGTGTGGGAGTGGACGAATATTATTCCGAGGTACTTCCGGAGGATAAGGCCAACTTCATCGAAAAAGAAAAGGCAGCCGGAAGAAAGGTTATCATGGTAGGTGACGGAATCAATGATTCTCCGGCACTTTCCGCAGCCAATGTCGGTATCGCCATCAGTGATGGTGCTGAAATTGCCCGGGAGATCGCAGATATTACTGTAAGTGCAGATGATCTTCAGGAGCTTGTTGTTCTGAAAGAGATCAGCAATGCACTGATGAAGCGTATCAGACGCAATTACCGTTTTATTATTACCTTTAACGCAGGCCTTATCGCCTGTGGCGTTGCAGGTATCCTGCAGCCGACTTCATCCGCACTTTTGCATAATACCTCCACACTGGCGATCAGCCTGAAGAGTATGCAGAATCTGCTCCCATAGAAATTTTTTCAAAATAAATATAAAAAGCCGGCCAGGTTATCGAAGAGATAAGAGCTTCGTGCCTGGCCGCTTTTTTTGGGCTGCTCAGACTTGGATCGCAGGTATCAGCCTGAAGGTGCAGGGGTATGAAGTAAGTTTTATTCCTGAGGAAAGGGTTCACTTTCCAGCTTCAGTCCGTCAGTCATATGATAGCGTTTCTTTTGGGTATCCGAACGGAGAGGACGGGTATGAAGGCTTCGGTACCTGGAAGGGCTCATATGATAAAATTTTTCGAAGGTATGTGCAAAATGCTGCCGGCTGTTGCATCCGGAAGAAAAGGCAATATCCGTAATGCGCAGAGTACTGTTGCATAGAAGAAAGGCGGCCTGTTCCATACGCTTGCGGTTGATATAGGTATTGATGGTGCAGCCGTTTTTTTCTGTAAAGAGCGCCTGCAGGTAGGATTTGTTGATCCCTGCATATGCGGAGATGGCAGGAATATCAATGTCTTCCAGATAATGCTCATCAATGTAGCGGAGCGCTTTTTTCAGATAGACGATTCCATGGGTGCTACGGCTGGAGCGGGCGCAGAATGCAAGCTCTGTAAGCATACGGCTGAAAAGAAGAAAGAAGAGAAATTCTTCCTTTTGTATCTGACCGGAATTTTGTTGTAAAAATGTGAGCAGATCCTTCAGGCTGTATCCGAAGCTGCGGGAATCCGTGCCGGAGCAGAAGCCCTGGGAGACATCCGTAAAATTCCAGAACCGGGAAAATCCGGGATCCTTTTTCAGGAGAAGCTCCAGAGCAACCGGGCTTTTTTCGGAAGTAAGGGAAAATTCCAGATTCAGGATCGAGCAAGGGAAACCATCTGGAATCTCCAGCCTGTGAGGTACATCCGGCCGGATAAAGATAAATTGCCCGGATTTCAGTGGGAATTCTGTGTCCTGCGTGCCGTCCAGGCAGAAAACCCGGCAGGAACCGGAGGTGATATACATGATCTCATAGCTGGAATGTGTGTGGTGCTCCATATGATAATAGGGCAGGGAGAGAGCATAAAAAGCAGAAATATGGAAATATTGGGAAGAGTCCTGGAAAATATCTGGCATGAAAAAACCTCCTGAGTACGATGCGAAACGGAATGTAAATATTTCAGCTGTAAATTTCGAGTCAGACAGATGCAGATATCCGGTTAAAAACTCTGCCCGCCTGAATATACCCTTTGCTGTCTGCAAACAGTATATCACGCAAAAATAAATACGACAATATATTGCATTTTTACATTCAGGGGATGATACCTGTCACCTCATAAAAAAACAGATGTTATACTGTGATCAGAATCAGAAAAACGGAGGGTATTTTCTATGAGCTATAAAAATGAAAACATGAAAATGATCGAATTACATGAGAATGGCCTGGATATCCGGTTCCGTATCCGGGAAAACGGCGTGGTAGAGCTGGCAGATTTTTCTTCACAGGAAGTAAAAAAAGCAATCATGGAGCCGAAGGAGGATATCTGTTACCCGGCTGTTGAGATTCACAGAAGCGGCACTGGAAGCCTGAACATGCATGCTTACAAAAACAACATTAATCAGTCCTCTGTGGATTTTGTTTATGAGAACCATGAGCTGAAGGAACAGGATGGCGGAAAAGAGCTGGAGATCGTAATGGTTTCCACGGAAAAGCTGAAGGCGGTATATCATATGCGCCTGTTTGACGGAGTGCCGGCAGTACAGACCTGGACCGAGATCATCAATGAGGGAAGCGAGGATCAGGGGCTGACTTATGTTTCTTCCTTTATGTATCAGGGAATCTCCAGAGGCGGCGAGAAGCCTTATTATAAAAAAACAGATATCTATGTGCCGTTTAACAGCTGGTGCTGTGAGGCACAGTGGCAGAAATACGATGCAGAAACGCTGAATTTAAACGGAATGGTCGTAGATGGCTTCAATCATCAGGGATATGGCCTGAACCGTTATTGTTACAGTGGAAAGGGCACCTGGTCTACCTGTGAGTATCTTCCCATGGGAATTGCCGAGGACAGAGAAACGGGGGAGACGTATATTTTCCAGATTGAAAGCTCCGGACAGTGGCTGGCAGAATATGGCTCTGCACAGGGCGGAAATCTGTATCTTGCCTTAAGCGGCGCCACAGAGCAGGAGCATGGCTGGTATAAGAATCTGAAACCGGGAGAAAGCTTTACAACCGTTCCGGCAGGGGCAGCTGTTGTAAAAGGCGGCCTGAATCCGGCAGCAGCGGCACTGACCAGATATCGGAGAAAAGTACGCAGACCTAATACGGACGATGAGAAGCTGAACGTGGTATTTAATGATTACATGAACTGCCTGATGGGAGACCCTACAACGGAGCGGGAGCTTTCTATTATTGACAAGGCAGCAGAGCTTGGATGTGAATATTACTGCCTGGATGCAGGCTGGTATGACGATGGATTCTGGTGGGACCGTGTCGGGGAATGGAAAGAAGCATCCGGAAGATTCCCGAATGGTCTGAAAGAAGTCTGCGATCATGCACACAGTAAAGGCCTGAAAATGGGACTCTGGCTGGAAATCGAGGTTATGGGAGTTGCCTGCGAGCTGGCAAACAAGCTTCCTGATGACTGGTTTGTCTGCCGCCATGGAAAACGCCACATTGATAATAAACGCTATATGCTGGATTTCCGCAATCCGGAGGTACGAAAATACTGCCGTGATGTAGTAGACAGGCTGATCAATGATTACGGTGTAGAGTACTTTAAAGTGGACTATAACGTAACCATGGGATATGGAAGTGACCTGAACAGTGACAGCTGTGCAGATGCCATCCGTGAGCATTATGAATGCCTCCACCAGTGGTATGAGGAAATCTTCCGGGATCATCCGGAGCTTGTTGTGGAGAACTGCGGTTCCGGCGGACAGCGTATGGATTATGGTATGCTGAAGATATTAAGCCTGCAGTCTACCAGTGATCAGACAGATTATCTCTACAATGCCAATATCGCTGCCAACGTAGCCAGTGCGGTAACTCCGGAGCAGGGAGGTATGTGGGTATATCCGTATGAGGATGAAGAAGAGCATGTGATCTACAATGTAGTAAATGGCATACTTCTCCGCCCATATATCAGCGGTATGGTATGGAAACTGGGAGAAAATTCCATGAACCGGATGAAGGAGGGAATCTCCCTGTATAAGGAGATCCGGGAGGAAGTCCGTGACGGCGTGCCGTTCTTCCCACTTGGTTTTGGAACTCTGAAATCCGAAGTTCTTGCTTACGGAGTGAAAGCAGAGAAGAATACTTATATTTCCGTATGGACACCGGGAACAACAGAAGCAGTGATCCCTCTGGAAAATGCAGATCAGATTAGCAGAGTATCCGTGATCTATCCGAAGGAAGAGATGTGCGAATATAAAATCGAAAATGGAAATCTTGTAGTGAAGATGCCGCAGGAAAAAGCAGCGAGATTATTTAGAATCGAGATGAAATAGAAAAACAGGAAAGTCCTGATTATGGGACTGAAAGAATATGAAAGTAAAACCACATCAGTAACAGAAGAAAATTGAGAGAATAAAAATACAGCCAGAAATATCGGATATAAGATCCGGATAATTTCCTGGCTGTATTTTTATTTACCGGATATCCGCGCCAGGCTTCATGATCTGAAGCAGGATCATCGCACAGATGAACGCTCCGATGCCGGGAACTGCACCGCCGATCCCTACAAAACGAAGTCCGGCATATTTTACGATCATTCCACCCATGGCAGAACCGGCTGCAATACCAAAGTTAAAGAAAACCGAGATCAAAGAAGATGCCAGGTTTACACAGGCAGGATGCTCTCTGGTGGCGATATTCAGAAAATGCATCTGCAGTGGTGAGTTCAGAAGATACATCATAACACCGAGGATAAACAGTACCAGTCCTCCGCTTATCAGATTATGGGTGGCAATAGGCAGAAGCAGCAGACATACAGTTTGGATGATGTAGATCAGGGGCAGCATGCGGATGCCGGTTTTGTTTGCCACCTGACCGGAGCTTACATTGCTGGTGATCGCTGCAATACCAAAGATCAGAAGCGCAAGGCTCAGCATGGAATCCGGAATATGAAGCTCCTGCTGGAAAATCGGTGTCAGATAAGTATAGAAACAGTAAGTGGAGGCACCTGCCAGGAAAACGATGGCACAGCCAATGGATATCCTTTTGTCCAGAAAAAGCTTAAACTGTTCCAGAATACTTCCGGCCTTCAGCCGGTTCTGTCGCGGCAGCTTCACAAACAGAAGCGCCAGCAGAGCCAGGGTTGCCATGAAGATCGTGATAAAAGCCGCACGCCAGCCAAAAGTTTGCGTGATGGTGGAAGCGATAGGCACACCCACAACAGAAGCAACGCTGAAACCTGAAAAAACACCTGCGATCACACCTGGGATATGCTCCGGGATGGAAGCAACATCTTCCGCATAAGTCATGGAGATGGAAACCACAGTACCGGAAACCACAGCCGTAAGAATACGGAACACCAGAAATACCATGTAATTGACAGCAATGGCACAGATCAGGTTGCAGAGTGCAAACAGTGAGATTCCCAACATGGTAATACGAAAACGGTTGTATTTTCCCACATAGGCAGCCAGAAACGGAGTGCCAAGGCCATAGGCAAAGGCAAACAGAGATACAATGCTTCCGGCCTGAGTCAGTGAAATTCCGAATCCGTCCGCAATTTCCGGCAGGATACCGATCACAGTATATTCACTGGTACCCAGAAAAAAGCTGAGCATGATCAGGCCTACAACAGCCGGATTAAAAAATCGAGCCTTGGATGATGACATGATGATAAGTCCTCCCTGAAAAAATTAAAAATTAATTATCTGCATCAAAGAAATCTTTTTCAACAAGAAAATCTCCTTCAATGCGGTAAAAGAATATCACAATTTACACGATGTTTCTTGTTTACAGCTGTCAGATTTTTGTAGTATATTGATATCGGAAAGCGAGGAGGAGAAGAGAAGATGGAAATACCGGTATTTGGAAAAGAACAGTATCCGCTGAACAGAGAGTCCGGACTTTCCTATACGATTTCGGATATTTACAAGCATGTGCCAATACATACTCATAATCATTATGAACTTTTTATCATTTCAGAGGGTACGGCCTATCATATGATCAATGATTCCGTGCAGACAGTAAGAAAGGGGGATCTGTTTTTTATACGCCCCAATGATATGCACAGCTATAACTTTTATCATTCGGAGAATTTCTGCGTCCGGAATCTGGGCTTTTCTACCCAGGTGCTCCGGAATGTTTCCCTGTTTCTGGAGCAGGAGGAGAAGATGGATAAGCTGATAAACAGTGAGATGCCTGCCTATGTACATCTGGAGGGGGAAAATTTCCGCAAGGTTCTGGATGCACTGGATACTGCGGGAAAGTTGGTAAACAGTAGCCATCCTCGGCACGCAAGATATCATGCGCAGTGTGTCATTGCGCTTCTTCTGGAGGATTATTTCTTCACTTATGATGAAAGGGATCCCTGGAATCAGATGCCTTCCTGGCTGTCAGAGCTTCTCTTAAATATGTCAAAGATTGAAAATCTCCAGGAAGGCTACGAAAAAATGTGCGAGTTGGCTCCCTGCTCTCCCAGCCATCTCTGCAGGCTGCTGAAACAGATCTGTGGGAAAACGCCTACTCAGTATATTAATCAGGAACGTCTGAAATATGCAGTTTATCTTCTGGCACAGACAGACCGGGAGATCCTGGATATCTGTGAGTGCTGCGGATTTTCCAATGTGAGCCACTTTTATCATCTGTTCCGAGAGCAGTTTGGAGTGTCACCGGCGAAATTCAGGAAGACGGTGTGATCGGGTATGAGTTAGAAGAGGCAGAACAAAAGTTTTATCTGAGAGATCACAGATGCGGACAAGCCATATTACTTTAAGGACCGTAAGTTTGATGAGGAGGCGTGGGCAAAAATAAATGGAAAATAAAAGAGCCCTGGCATTTTTACCAGAAAGCTTATCAGCCTGGATGAATTTGTAAAGATCCCGGCTGTGTACCTGAATTATAAGAAATACAGATGGGTGAAGGATCTGACAGTGAAAAGCGAATAGGAACAGAAAACAGCAGAGCTGTATGTCCCGGGATTACAGGGAATATACAATTCTGCTGTTTTATTTTATGAGATTATCTGTTTTCCGCAAGATATTCTTCTGTAAGAGCAACCGCATCCGTGATGCACTGCGGGCAGCTGCAGAGGACCTTGCCTGTCTCTACACCTTTTAATTCACGGCAGATGCAGGAGCCGTTTTTTTCTTTGAATTTCCCGGCATAGGTGCGAAGCTTTTTGTAAGTGTCACCTTTGGAGCCGGAACCTTCTTCGGTATTTCCGCGGCTGTTGGAAAGTCCGATGATCATAGCCATACCGGAAAGAGCACCGCACATTTCCATAACACCCATTCCAAGGCCGAAGCCCTCAGCAATACGGAACATCTCGTTTTCATCGATGCCAAATTCCCGGCAGAAAGAGCAGGCAACTGCCTGTGCACAGTTGCAGCCATTCTCGTGTAATTTTGCAGCGTATTCGGCTTTTGTACTCATGATTTCTTATCCTCCTGATTTCAAATCGCAAGTAGGTTTTTGATCGCTTCCATATAGATCAGTACCGCTTCTTCCATACCGGAGACCAGGATAAATTCATCGGCTCCGTGGATGCGGTAGTCAATTCCCTCTTTTTCAGGTCCGAAGGCTATGATGTTTTTGAGGGATTTTGCGTAAGTGCCGCCTCCGATGACCATTGGTTTGTGCTCGGTATCGCCGGTCACATCTGTGTAAGCTTTGTAAAGAGCATTTACCAGCGGAGATTCTCTTGGGAAGAATAACGGGGCAACAATCTGTGTGATCTCAATACGACCGTTTTTATCTTCCAGTCTGTCCTGGCACATTTTGCGGATATCGGTCTCATTAAGAGTTACCGGAACACGGATATCGATGGTACAGGAAATGACACCGTTTTCTGTTTTTACGATTCCGTTGCATAACGTCAGATCGCCGTATTCATCTGCAAATTTCAGACCAATGCCGGAGCCGTCACATGCAGTGCCGATATGGGAGTTATAGAATTCAACAAAGTCATCTTCAAAGCCTGCTTTTGCCAGGCATTCAAAGGTTACTCCTGCAGCATTGACACCGAGATGAGGAGTGCTGGCATGGGCCGGAACACCTTTGGCGTAGATGGTGAGTCTGCCATTTTCTTCGCTTACCTTATATTCCTGGAGCTTCGTCCGGGAAAGTGCGGATTCCAGCTTTTCCTTCAGACCGTCCTCATCGGGAACAATGGTTGTACAGGTGTCACACATTGCATTGGATACAAAACCGCCGTTCATGGAGATGATCCGGGTGTTTTTTGAGCAGGCGATCATGGCAAGCTGGCCTTTTTCACCGTGGATACATGGGAAGCTGGCATCCGGTGTGAAACCGCAGGAAAGCTCTTCTGCTACCTGATTGTAGTGAGCCATACATTTGGAACCTGTTTCCTCGTTGCAGCCCATGATCAGGCGGACTCTTTTGTTCAGCTTCACGCCGTGATCGCGGAGAAGCTTCATGGCATAGAGCGCTTCCAGGATAGGGCCCTTGTCATCAGTGGTCCCGCGGCCGTATACATGATCGCCTTCACGGGTAAGGCGGAACGGATCGTAGGTCCAGTCTCCGCCTACAGGAACGATATCCAGATGACCGGCGATGCCGACAATCTCATCGCCCTCACCCATTTCGGCATAACCGCAGTAGTTATCCAGGTTTACGGTTTTAAAGCCAAGTTCTTCGGCGATCTTCAGTCCCTCTTCCAGGGCTTTTGCAGGGCCCTCACCAAATGGCTTTCCCTCGGAAGGGGTACCGAGCTGGGAGTCAATGGCAACCAGTCTGCCAAGATTTGTGAGCATTTCTTCTGATAATGCGTGGATTTCTTCTTTAATATCCATATTGATTTCCTCCTGTTTACAGCGTTCCGGAAAGTGACAGGATGGAACGCTGGTGTTATGAGCTTTATTATAGCATAGATTGTAATGAATGGCAGAACAGATTTTTACCTGTTGAAGACGTACCGATCCATTCGGCGGAAGGCTTCCTCTATGCGGGAACGGGGGGAGGCCAGATTCATTCTCAGGTGACAGGAACCGAAAAACATCCTGCCGTCCTGGACGGCAACACCGACATCCCAGCAGGCTTTTTCCACATCCTCGATTGTTTTGCCATGGGCGGCACACCAGTCGGTGCAGTCGGCAAAGAGCATGTAGGTGCCTTCAGGCCTGGAAACGTTGACACCATTAAAGTGCCGGTCAATGTAATCACAGGCAAAGTTTACATTTCCGCTTAGTACTTCGCATAGTTCATCGGTCCATTCATAGCCCTCAGGCTGATAAGCGCCAAGCAGAGCGTGCATGGACAGAACATTCATCATATTATAATGGCTCAGACTGGACTCTTTCAAAATACGATCCCGCCACCAGCTGTTGTATACAATGTGATAGCTGCCAACAAGTCCTGCAAGATTAAAGGTTTTGGATGGAGCGTAGAAGGCCGCTGTGCGCTGGCGGGCATCTTCACTGACGGACTGGCTAGGGATATGCTTATGGCCGTTCAGGATGAGGTCAGACCAGATCTCGTCTGAGATGACATAGACATCATGTTTTCGGTAAAGCTCCATGGCTTTTTCCAGCTCCCAACGCTCCCACACGCGTCCACAGGGATTATGCGGATTGCAGAGAATGGCAGCGTGGATCTTCTTTTCCCGGAGTTGTTTCTCCATGTCTGCATAATCCATTCTCCATATGCCGTTTTCATCTCTTACCAGCGGAGAATGTACGGCCTCGTAGCCGTTGTTTTTCAGACTTTTGGTGAAGCCTATGTATGTCGGGCTGTGAACCAGGACGTTATCACCGCGGGAGCAGATGCAGTTCAGTGCACTGATAACTCCGCCCAGAACGCCATTTTCGTAGCCAATGTGTCTGGGCTTTAGACCGGTGACACCGTGGCGTGTTTCCTGCCAGCGGATGATGGCCTTATAATATTCCGGCGGGGCTTCGAAGTAACCGAAGGTCGGGTGACTGGCCCGTTCGATGATTGCCTGCTGTATGGTAGGTACAGTAGGGAAGTTCATGTCTGCTACCCACATCGGGATGGCATCGAAGCCTTCTTTCGGCGGGGCAGGAGAGAAACCATCGCCCTTCAGGCCGTCTACTGCGATGGAATCTCTGCCATGCCGGTCAATGATGGAAGTGAAGTCGTATTTCATATGAATGCTCCTCCTGAAAAATTCTATTTGCTTCACCTTATCATATTTTTGGGGGAGGGGCAATTCCTTTCCATTTCAGTATGATGTTCCGAACTCTTCAGGTCCTTCTGGCATATGCTAAAATCAGAAGTCAAAAAAGGAGTATCTACATGAAAAATAAAAAACGGATCGCATTGGCGGTGGCAGTCATGCTGGCGGTGACGGCGCTGCCGATGACAGTTTTTGCATCAAAGAAAGATAAGGAAGAGGAGAAATTGAGCAAAGTTACTTTAAATGAGGTAGCACATTCTGTTTTCTATGCACCCCAGTATGTTGCGATCGAGAAGGGATATTTTGCGGAGGAAGGTCTGAATCTGACACTGGTGACGGGATTCGGAGCAGATAAAACGATGACTGCTGTGATTTCCGGTGAGGCAGATATTGGATTTATGGGCGCAGAGGCATCTGTTTATGCTTATCAGGAGGGCGCCACGGATCCTGTCGTAAATTTTGCACAGTTAACCCAGCGTGCGGGGAATTTTCTTGTGGCAAGAGAAGAGATGCCTGATTTCAAGTGGGAGGTTCTGAAAGGAGAGAAGGTTCTTGGCGGTCGTAAGGGTGGCGTACATAGAACTATGTAAATTATGAGACGATTGTGATTTTGTGTAATTGGGTGGATGGGATGAATAGTGCGAAGAATGTATAAAAGAAGTGGCGGAAATACCAGTAATGATATTTCCGCCGTTTTACAACTCTGAATATCCGATTCAGAGCTACTTTGTATTTATATAATACTGCATGGATTACTTACCGTCAATAAAGAAGGAGCCAGATTGTCCCGACTCCTCCAAGTATATGTCCGCAAACACATACCCCAATTGCTATTAATATACTGCAACAACTCTAAATATGCAATAAACAAGATAAAACTTTTATTTGAATTTATATTTTGCGAAATTTTGTTATCTCTTTCCAGTTTGATGGGAATCCCATATATTCAAAGAGGACATTCAGCTTAAGATTTGAATTCTGTTTTTCGTACTTCCTGAAAATGTGTAATAGTTGCTTTTTAAATAGCATAAAATCTGTCCTTGGAAGTAGATAGCGAAAAGCAATAACAACACTGAATAAGTCATTTTTTCCATAAATGTATTTTGAACCATTTTTAGAAATCTTTAATTTTTTATGTAATAATGTATCTGGAATGTCGATATATGTATGATAAGAAAACAACCGTTCGTTGTGTGCACATACATTCCGGTACAGCGTTAAGACCTTCAAATACTTTATCATTTCATTTTTCTTAACATTTCCAAAATCCTGGCAAACTGTTCCCTGTATATTCTGAGGTAAAAATTCAAACATTTTGGATATCTGACCAAAAGTAAGTGTATTCATAATCACCCATAATGGAATATTATGATATTTATTACGCTGATAAACAAGGTATTCATGATCCCTATTTTGTTTCGCCATCATATCAAGCATCTTAATTAATTTTGCGATTCCATTTTTATTTTTTGAAAGATTGTTATAATTGTTAGGATTGAGATATTCTTCCTGACGCTCCCCATGCTTTTTGCAGAAATGATAAGAAATGGACGAACGCATTCTTCTTTCTACACGGCATAAATATTTAAAAAAGAGTCCACGCAGTTCTTCATCAAATTCATAAAGAGATACGATATCTTCAAAACGTGCTTCATTAATATATTTACGAGTATGAATATCAATAAATGGACGTTTATATCCACCAATCAATGCATAATAACTGATATTTTGCAGAGCTTCTACCGCGAAATCAGAATCTACAATAATCAGATTTTTTTCACTTTTCAGTTTTTCAATCTGTGTAGTATATGTAATAAATGGTTTGCTCATATGTACCTCTCAGCAAAATATTTCCAGATAAAGAAAAAGGAGAGGGGCCTCGGCACCCTCCCCCGATCGCAGGCTTCACGAGTTTCTGCAATCTGATCACTAAAGATAATATAGCCGATATAACTTGGAAAGTCAATCAGAAATTATCTTTGCGTTAAATTATATTCAATCAGGATTTTTTTATACCCACTTGTTTACAAGTATGCAAATTTCAATTATTATGTTGGTAAGATTATTTGAGGTGGTAAATTTCGTTGCAACCACGCACTCTATGGGTTAAAAGAGATGCAGGAGCCGTGACGCCTGCCAAATAATCTCTCATCTATAAATGCTCTGTTCACGGCGGATAGGGCTTTTATTCATGAATAAATTGATCCCACGGTTCATATCCATTCATGTAAGAAAATTCTTCTTCAGTTCTGAATCCTTCCAGTAATGCCTTCTTCATTTCTTTGGCATACGGATTTTCAGTATTCCGGAATTTCATGTGCTGATATAATTTTGATTCTCGAAAATCACCCATGGTATCTACGTTCTCCAAGAGTTGCTTTGCCACCTGAAAAGTGCCTTCCACATCTTTTTCGGCAACAACAACATTTAACATTGCCGCGCATTCATGATATTTTCCCATGTCAAATGCATTGGCTAAAACATTCATTTTTTTTGCAAGATATTTTGCATATTCATGATTCTTTTCTTCAAGAGCTTGGGTGATCATGGTACCAAAAGTCAGATTTAATGTAGTATACGTTGAAAAGACTACATCTTCAAGTTTTTCATATGCATCTTCTGTTTTTCCCTGCTGCATATATAATTGTCCCATTTTTACTTTTTTCACAGGATCATAGTCGGAAAAATAACGTAGATATTTTTCTGCCATAGCATAATCCTTTTTCCTTAAATAAAAGCCAAACAGGGAATCTGCTGCATGGTGCTGGATTTTTTCCTCTTCATCATTCAAGGCTATTTCATACCAGGCATTGATTTGTTCATCGTACTTATCTGGATTATCACATTCACCAATAATTCTTCGGGAATCGAGCATTACTGCGATCTGCCAGATAAGCAAGTTGCAGTTTGGGTATTTTTTTATGGTATTTACAGCCCATTGATATGTTTTTTCGTAACCTTCCTCTGAAAACATTTTGTCCATCTTCTGAATAAATTCTCCGATTTCAAAATCTGTCAATTTTTCTTGAAAAGACAACAGGGTATCCAGAGAAATATGCAACAATCTTGCAATAGGTGACAACAATTCAATGTCTGGCTTAGAGTTGCCATTTTCCCATTTATTTACTGCTGGAGTTGTAACACCAAGCCTGTTTGCCATCTCTTCCTGGGTGTATCCGGCTTCTTTTCTGTATTTTTTTATCACACTGCCAATATTCATTTAAATTCTCTCCTAACAGATTTTCCAAAAGCTTTTGTAACTAAATCATAACAGCATTCAAGATATAGCACAATTGAATTGTTGTTAATTATCTTTCAGATTTTTTAACTGCCGGGAAACTTTTTAACAAATGTAGCAAGAATTCTCCCACCTCTTCAGGTGGTGAGATGAATTGCACGTCTGAGCATATCTGCTCAAAAAAATCTCTATAGTATAAAAGGAACGCTTGTTCTCCATTCCCTGATGTAGTATACTGAAAAAGAACAATTAGTTCATAAATACATATCCGTCGATATAAGAAAAAAGATGATAAATATAATGGAGTTAGACCATGAAAGATGCATTCTGGAGTCAGATCTTCTGTCTGCTCAGTGCAGGCGGAGCAACGATTGAAACGATACGGCAGTATATAGAAAGCCAGGGT